>NZ_CP021377.1:2232910-2551898 GCF_002157895.1 Oceanisphaera profunda | reverse complement strand
TCATGGGCTTGGGCGGAGGTAGTGGTGACGAAACGGGGGCCACTACCACGGGCGCTCGCTGTGGAGCCACATACCAACTATGAGAGGCAAAAAGATCGGTATTAACCGCTATATTGTGCCCCTTCGCTGTGATCCCCAGCTCTTGCTTGCCGCTCTTTGTCGACTCAGGCCCAGAACGTAATGCCGCTAATTGCCCTTGCTTATCCAACGAGAAATCCGCCTGGGTCACGCCAATTACATCCGTCTTTTCCGTAAAAAAATACTCGGGAACAACGGCAATAATGCCGGCCAAGCCAAAAAAAATTATCCAGTACAGCCGCTTGCGGTTATGCATTACAACCTCGACAAATAAAGCGTCATGCGAATACGGCCCTCGAGTTGAGTGTCGGCAATTTGCTTACGCCTAAAATCCACTTCTTCCAACACAACTGCGGGTAATTCGGCCAATAAACCATGGAGAAAGCGCCGCAACTGAGGATAGCTACCACTCACCGGCAACACTATCTGATAGCGCGCCAGCTGAGTTTTAGGATCCACTCCCAGTGCATATTCACCACGAGACAAAGCAATACGTTCTTTATTTGCTAGCGCGTAGATACGATCGATAGCCGCCGTGGCATCCAACTGTGCGGGTAGAGTTTGATAAAAATCATCAACTTGCTGCCCAGGCGCCGCCACCGGTAGATCCAGTCCCTGATCCAATCGCAGACGGTATGCAACAGCTTGTGTAGTGCGTAGCTCAAGCCCCGCTAAATGTTGCCGCTGGGGTAATAACACCAAGGCACAATAACCAATAGCCAATAGCAGCAAGAGGCAACCAACCCAGCCCGGCCGACCTAATCGTTGCCACTGCTCTTGCAGGATCAACTTAGGGATATTCATGATTCACCTCCCAAGTCGCCAATAGGTTAAAACGGATCGGTTGCTCAGCAACGCTTTTTACTATCTCGTGACTGAGCAAAGAAACATCACTTAATTCATCGCTTTGTTCCAGCTGACGGTGGAAGGCCAGCATGCTAGGTAAGTCACGAGATTCCGCCGAGATTCGCAATTGCCGCTTGTGTGCATCCGGCGCCAGCAGCAACAGAGACACGTTCTCACGTGACACCTTTTCAAGCATAGTCAACAATCCTTCCCAAGGACGATTCATCTGTTCGGAAACACGACGAATTTCTTTCAGTTCTGCTTCTTGAATCACACTTAACGCAACTGTGCCGGTTCCATTGGCCATGTTATGCCCCGGTAATACCTGTTCAGCCCGAGCCAATTCATGTTGCTGAACGCCAATGGCCGTGGTTAACCGCCATTGGTAGAACAGGCTGACCACAACGACGAGTATGCCCACGACCAACAAGCTCCAGCCCAGCAGGCTGGCTTGGGGACGAGAATGAAAATCGAGTTCGAGTGTGCGCATCTCAGGTCACCGCCATGGCCATGGTATATAGGTAATCCTCACTGGCCTCAGACAATGGCAGGCTAAGAGGGTAGGTAGACACTCCACAAATAGGTATGGGGAACGCTTTGACTCGGTCGGGGGCATGAAAATAGACGGGTGCAGCCGACATGCCATCGAGCGCTTGCAACTCAGTTTCTCGCGCAATCAAGATCCCCAGCGCCTGATCGGAATCAATACTCGACAGCGAACGTACATGGCTCCAATGTCCGCTCTGTGCCAGCAACAAAGTACTGCGCTTGGGTTCGGCTAGGATAAATAGGAAGTCCTGCGTTGGCAGTGCGTTAGCGAACCGATTGAATGCGGCCATCAGATAAGGTTGTATCGATCTCAGCCGCCAACCTCTGTCATTCGCGCTCTGCTGCAAACCGGCAATCAAGGCCGCTGGCATCGCCGCGGCTAATCGATCTTGGCCGCTAGCTTGGGGGGAAAAACGAAAATGCCACTCATTACCTAAGGAGCCGTAAATCTCTTCAAAACAGATTTCGGCATAACTTTTCAGCTCCCTAAGCGAATCGATTTGCTCACTCCAAGGCAGCAGGCAATAGCGGATAAAATGATTGGAAACCAGTATACAAAGTTCGCTTTTGCGCTGACTCGGCACCTGTTCCAGTAAGTATGTAAGCGCCTCCGTGGCCGCTAACCAGCTCGACCGAGCCTCTTCTTTATTATCAACACGCCCTAGCCACACCAGACCATCCTTGGATCGTCGGCACAAACCCACTCCATCAGCGCCCAAGATGGCGATATAACGTTCAGTCGACAAAAGTGACACGGTTGATCTCCTCCAGAGTGGTTCGTCCCTCACGCACCAGCGCCAGCGCCGAACTGCGCAGCAGAATCAATCCTCGGCGGCAGGCAAGTTCCTTGAGTTCAGCTATCGGTTTGCGGTCAATAATCAACTGGCGTAGCTCGTCATCCAATTGCAATAGCTCGGCGATGGCCGTGCGGCCTTGATAACCGGTACCACGGCAATGGCCGCAACCGGCGCCTTGTACGAAATGAAAATGCTCGACGCTGGATCTGTCCAGACCCGAGGCTTGTAGTTCTTCATCACTAGGAGTAACCGATGCGGCACAGGACGGGCACACCAAACGCAGCAGACGTTGGGCGAGCACCGCATTCAATGCAGACACAAAGCTATAGGGATCCACGGCCATCTGAGTGAAACGACCGATGACGTCAAACACGTTATTGGCATGAATGGTGGTAAACACCAAGTGACCGGTCAGCGCTGACTGGACCGCTATTTGAGCGGTATCGGGATCACGAATTTCGCCAACCATGATCTTATCTGGGTCATGACGTAAAATAGAACGCAACCCTCGAGCGAAGGTCAGTCCTTTTTTCTCATTAACGGGGATTTGCAGCACGCCGGAAAGTTGATATTCGACAGGATCTTCTATCGTGATGATTTTATCTACACCATGATTAATCTCCGTCAACATGGCATAAAGTGTGGTGGTTTTTCCACTACCCGTGGGGCCGGTAACCAGTACCATGCCATAGGGCTCGGCTGCCAGTCGCCGTAGATGACGCAGGGTGGTGTCTTCAAAACCTAAGGTGTCAAGGCGAACCCCTTGTGTACTGTCCGCCAGTTCCTGTTTATCGAGCACTCGCAGTACCGCATCTTCACCAAAAATGCTGGGCATAATAGAGACGCGAAAATCTATTTGTCGGCCTTTTATTGCAATCTTAAAACGGCCATCTTGAGGCACTCGCTTTTCGCCTATATCTAATTCGGCCATCACCTTAACGCGGGAGATAACTTGTTCGGCAATATCATTACCATGGACTCGGCTGATATTATTCAACACTCCATCGATACGGTATTTAATGACCAGTCCCTGACCTGTCATACCGATATGAATATCACTGGCATGTATTTTTAGAGCATCGTAAAGAGTTGAGTTAACCAACTTAATCACCAAGCTGGGGTCTTCGCTAATACTGGTCAGCGACAAGTCTTCCAGAAAACTGTCGCTTTTATCATGTAGGTCGGCCTCAGCATTCAAAATATCAACGGCCTGATAGGTCTCTTCGTGAAGGGCGAGATAAGCAATAAGAGAGTCTCTGTGCACCAGGTACAAAGGTGCACCGTCCAAACAACTGTCGATCCAAGCGATGCCTGCATCGTCGAACGGATCGGAAAACACCCCCACCCGTTGCTGATCCTGCTTGATCATGACAAACTCTCGCTTGAGCGCTTGCGCCAGCGAGATTCGCTCAAAACAAGGGGGGCATGAAAACAGATGTTCACCGTCCAGCACAGGATAATGCAGGGTTTTACCTAGGCTTAGCGTAAATTCCTCGGGCGCTAGCCCCGCCAGCTCTTCCAGTTCAACTAAGAGTTTGCGTCCGCTCGTACCGGACAAGACTCTGGCCTGACTTAACAACCCGGTATCGAAACGAGGCATGATGGGTATTGTCGACACCGTCAAATTATCTAATGTATGCCCCATCATTAAGGATCGTCTATCCATGACCTTCCCTCACATATTATGTTGGATCATTATTATCGGCTGATTCTTTTTCAGCGCTGTTGGCGTCTAAATTTTCAGCCTGATCAGACTGGCGTCGGTCAGCATAAATCCAAGTGCCATCATACATCTGTAACGGAAAGTGGCTGCTTTGATGGCGCCTACGTTTCGGTGTTAGGCCTGACTGACTAACGCTATCCTGCTTTTGATACTGGCTGGTATTTATTAAGGTTCGAACTGAACACGCCAACTCTGCCAGCGGAAAGGGTTTAAACAGTATGTACTTGACGCCGTACTGAATAGCTTGTGCACTCACTTCACTGCTAGGGTTTCCCGTCATTAATACACAATGACCATGCCAGTATTGGCGGATTTCATCTAATACCTGAAACCCCGGCATATCGGGCAAACGAAAGTCGAGTACGATAATGTCGGGCATAAAACTGCCCTTTATCAGGTTAATAGCACTGGCTCCGTCTCTGGCTATTTGGATGTCAAACTGCTGAGCCTCGAGATAGAGCTTGAGGTTCTGTCCAAAAATAAGCTCATCCTCGACGATCAACACTTTGTTATTCATAAAGTAGAACTCCTATATTTTTATGGGGATTGTTTTGTCATAAGAGCACTCCAGCCAATATGAATATGCATAATTCACGCCAGAAAAATATAGTTAATTTATTCTCTACATCATAGGAATAGCCGATGTTTTCATTAGATACTGCGAGCGAGCACCCAAAAATGGGGAAAGGTCGGGGGAGTCGGGTAAATTACCCGATATTGGGGAATTAATTCACTATTAGCGAGACAAGATTACAACCTCACTATCAGCCCGCAATTGTACAAGTGTGGCAGTGCGAGCTTGGTTGATTTGTTCATTAGCAAGCTGTCGTAGGATCAGCTCCTTCGCTTCTTGCTGTGGCATGGTTAGACTAGGATGACGCTGTTCGAGTTTGATCAAATGCCAACCGTACTGGGTTAATACCGGTTCACTGATGGCTCCCGGTAACAAGGCAAAGGCCGCCGTTTCAAATGACGGAACCATGTCACCTCGTTGAAAATCATCCAGCAGACCGCCCTGCTCCGCCGTACTGTCTTGCGAATAACGGCGCGCCAGAGCGGCAAAGTCAGCGCCTTGGTTTAATTGCTGTTGTAAGCTCGTTATTTGCTTGTGCACCTCTGCAATAGATTCCTGATCCGATGCTGTACTGACTTTAAGCAATATGTGCCTGGCCTGTATCAGCTCCGGACGCTCAAACTGTTTCACGTTCAGCTGATAAAGCCGCTCCACTTCTGCTGCTGATGGCGCAGACACCGGAGTGAGCGCCTCCAGCATCATCATGGCCGCTAGCTCCTGCCTTAAATAATCCGTATAACTTGACTCGTCAAACCCTTCTTGCACCAGCCGTCGAGCAAAATTTTCCGGACTGCCGAAAGCGGCTTTTAATTTTTTCAGTTCAGTCTGCACCCGCACCGGGTCCACGTTGAGGCCACGTTTTTGTGCTTCTTGCCACAAGAGCTCCTTATCTATCAGCTGTTCCAACGCTTCTTTCCGGAACCGCTTATACACATTGGGACTGCGGATAGCGCCCACACTACGACCTTGGGCCAACAAATAATCAGCAAAATGACGCTCAAGTCGAAAATTGCTGATCTCGACTCCGTTCACCTTGGCTGCCACACCCACAACTTGAGCCCAAACGGAGCTTGCCTGAACGCAACATAAGAGCATCAATATGCCCATTTTGATTCCCTTCATAGCGAGTCCTCTATACGCAGATAAGGCCCCAAAGGCCGAAAGCGTCGATATTCAAGATCTACCGTCACTACATGAGCACCCACAGCCCCAACCCGCTTCCCTGGACCAAAATTCAGAGCTGGACTCAGCCCGGTGTTAAAACCATAAAGCGCTTCGATTGCTACCACCAATTTTTTTCGGCTGGCATCACGACCTGCACGCTTGAGTCCTTCAACCAGTAACACTGCAGCACAATAGGCTTGTACCTGCAGTGTGGTAGTTCGGCCACTGAGTTGGCGCTTCTCACGAATCTGGGCCAGCTCAGAAGCGCCGGCGGGACTCCAATCACTGGGTAAAAAAGGATAAGCAAGAAACACCCGCTCGGAGAAAGAATTCGGAATATTAAAGACTTCACCTGCAACTTGGCCTGAAGCCGCAAACAGATAAGGACGCAGCCCAGACGCATGCCATCGCTCAGCCAAGTCGACAAAGTCTTCTGATGCACCAATGAAAAATAACGCCGGGTTTGTCGCTGCGGTGACAGCAATGGTCTCTTTCTGCTGGCGGCTATCCAACAGCTGTACTCGAAGCCAGCCAGAGCGGCGCAGTTTTTCTGCTAAAGACTCCGCTAGTTCGCGTTGATGAGCCTGATCTGAATAGGCAATGAGGGCAGTGCGTTCACTGGCGGGCAGCATGTCGCCGGCAAATTCACCCAAGGTTAGCAGTTGGTCACGCAAGCCAGCTAAAGGATGAAAGACCATGGCACTTTGGCGGTACTCCACCTGTGGGCCAAGCGGCCCTATCAACGGAATTCCCATCGCCTCGGCCCATTCTGTCAGCCCCTCCTCCAAGGTCGTCTCCAGTGGTGCGAGTAAAGAAAAAAAGGGTCCTTGCTGCTGTAATTCATCCAATGCCGCTTCGGCACTGGCTTTAGTTTCACCGGAATCTAGGATAATCAGCTCAAGCCGGCGGCCATGAATACCACCATTATCATTAATCCGCGCCAGCACCTCCTCAAGCACAGCTTCCACTGTTGTTCCCATTTCCGCCCAACTCCCTGTCAGAGGAAGCAGACTACCGATCCGCAATTTGTCACCCTCCAACCCGAAATCATCGTCCTCTTCCAATCGTTTCAGATAGGCAGTCAAATTGTTCATATCACGCTGCGACATCACAAATCTGGGCATGGACGGATTCAACAGTTTTCCTGCCGAATCTCGCCCTTCAACTACGGCACGGGCAAAGGTTTGCTCGTCATAAGCGGGTCGAGTACGGCCATGACTCAGCCGCCCGCCATAAGAAAGGGTCAACCGCCGCCAGAGAATAGACGGCGGACGAACTCCGCCTTCCGGTCGACCCCGCCCGTCTGCGCCGTGGCAACTGGCACAAGGCATTACCGAAGCTGGCAATAGCGAGCCTGCAGCCCCAACTCGAGCCTGGATGATACTGTCCCCCGAGCCAGAGCCATGCAGAAACAGCTGCTTGCCTGCCATTTCTTGCGGGCTCAGTTCAAGGGCACCTGTTGGCCCACTCAGGCAGAGGAGACTGGCCATCAACCAACGCCGATAACGCATCAGATTAGTGCCTAGGCTCAGTCAACAGCTCTAAACGCTGTGCTATTGCGGGTACCGGAGCATCGGGCTGGATCTTGTTCCACCGTTTATTCGCCACATCACCGGCAATCAGCAAAGTAGAATGAGCCTCAGGGCTGGCAATAAAGTGCCCAAGACGAGACAGCACCAAATCGACCTGCGCCTTGTCACCCGTTAGAAAAGTCCAATTCGGGCTTTCTATTTCATGCTTGCGTATAAATGCCTGCAGTACTTCGGGTTTATCGTTTAAAGGGTCGCTGGTAATGGAAATAAAATGCACTTGCTTAGCCGTCTTTTCGTCCATGGCTTCCCGTACCTCCTTCAGCTTGCGGGTTATCAAGGGACAGGCATCATCGCAATGGGTAAAGATCACATTGAGCAGCACGACTTTATCTTGCAATACATCACTGTAGAAACGCACCGTTTCTCCATGCTGGTTCTGCAATACCGTATCGGTAAAGTAGCTACGCGCATCCTGAGGCGCACTCACTTCAACTGGCGCACTCGTGGGTTTCATTTCTGCCCCTTCACTCTTTCCTTCAATATGATCACCATGATGTTCATGGGCGTAGAGAGGGCTCATCATCAGGCTCAGCAAAACCGCGCTAGTGGTAATAAATCTCATAGATGCGCTCCTGTATGCATAGCGGGATCCTGTTTAGCCAGCGAATGACGAGCGCTGCTGAGCTCGTCTACCTTGGCGACCAATACTTCTGGAGCAGTAAAACCATAGAATCGCGACCAGTTATTGCTGCGGCCATCACCGACCATGATCAAGGGTGGATGGGCCTCATAATCCGCGGCCCAAGCGCCCAACCCCTTTAGAGTTTGGTTTATCGATTGTGTGGTGCCGGTAAGCCAGCTCCAGCCGTCCCCTGCGTTAAAACCCTGCGAATATTGCTGCAACCGAGAAGGAGTATCACGTAAGGGATCTACGCTGATGGACACCAGCTGCACCTCAGCTCCGACCCGCTCCCCCAGCAGGCTTTGTACCTGCTTCATTAATCCGGACACCACTGGGCACACTGTCGTACAACTGGTGTAAACAAAGCTCATCACCACTAGCTTGTCTGCCACCAGATCCTGCTTGAGGTTGACCGTGTGGCCATGTTGGTCGAGCAGGGGCACCTCGACGAAATGCACAGTGGTATCCGCTGCCTGAGTAGGCTCGGCGTGGGCATGCGCGTGCTGTTCAGGAGAATGCGCCTGCACTGACGCGCTGAGCAGACTTATGGTCATCAGAGTAAATAACTTAGCTGTGCGTGTGTTGCTGCATCCTTTCATGATCATTACTCCTGTAACGTTAATTCACCTCATCAACGAGACTGTGCCGTCTTCAATGTGGCGGCTTGTGTGCGTAGGCTCGTATAAGGCAAGTCATTAAATCCCAACCCCAGAGAGGTTGAAGCCAGATGCAAGTAATAGGCTCCAGTTGATTCTAGTTCAATTTTGGCCTCATAGAGGCCCTTCCCCACCTCCAGCACTTCAACTTCACGCGGACGAGAAGAAGGAGCAAGAAAATAACGTAGCCGTAAATCAGCAACGCCGCTCAGCGGCTGACTGTCTCGCCCCAGCGTCAACTGCACTCGTATCTTGGCTGGTGAGCCGGCTAGCAAGGGCTTATCCCACATAAACTCCACCTTGGGCTTTTGTAACTGCTGCACCAGTGCCGGATCGAGTGCCACCTCGGTGGAAAAACAGTGCGTCAGCTCCGGTTGGTTGAGCATCAGCGCCACATCAAACTGACCGGCCGGCGGCAGCTTAACTCGGGTGCTGTAAACGCCGGGCTCTACCTCCCGTAAACTGCGATCTATCACCTTGGCTGCCCGCGCCGCATGCCCACGATTCAGGTAACTAAACATGGGGGCGTTCATCCCCTCAGTGTAGAAGTAAGTACTGTTGTCCACGGGATTAACCACGAACACCGCGGCGTCTTCCCTTGCCGGTGCCAAGCTGGTGGCGATGGGAAGATCCCCAGCCAGCTTGGGCGCCGCAGGTCCCGCTTCGAAACGCTGAACTGTGGGTGTTTTTCCTTCGCCCAAAGATAACAAACTAATCATGGAGACTTTGGATGAGGCAAGCCCGCGGATATAAGCATAAGAACGAGTAAATACCAGCTGATAAGGTTCAGCCGACACTTCAACACTATGCAGTACCTCATCGGTTGCCGCGTCTATGATAGTTGCGCTGTCTTCCATGGTGTTGAGTACTATGCCAAAGCGGCCGTTCTGACTAAACCGCAAGGGTCCTATGCCGCGACCGATTTGAATGACCTTGCGCACCTGCAAACTACGCGCATCGACCACAGTCACAGTGCCATCCTTGCCATCGCTGACATAAACAGCCTGCGATAAAGGCGAGAATGCCACTGCCAAGGGATGCGCCCCAGTATTGATTTTCGCTACTTGACTCAATGTCTCTACATCAAACACCGTCAAGGCTCCCGCATCCCGATTGCTGACAAAGGCATAACGAGAGTCGTCGCTAAAGGTAATATCATGATGCCCAGCCCCGGTGATCAGCGTTTTTACCCGCTCCAAACTCTGGGTATCAATGACGGTCACTCCGCCCTGCTCCGCATGGCGACTGTCGTTACCGACCCATAAATAACGCTGATCCGGCTGTAGTGCCACCCGGATCGGATCGGGCCCGGCCGCTATATTGGTCAACACCTTAAAGCTGTTGGTATCTATCACCGCCACTTCTCCGGCGTTGGGCATGGAGACATAAAGTCGCTTGTCATCCGTACTTGCCACCCAGTCCATGGGGGCACGCTTGAGTGCGATGCGACTTAGGGTACTGGTGATCCCCCCCACCGAAATGGACGGGTCTATCACCGTTAAACTCGCGTCTTGATTGAGTACCAGTAGATAGTAACTATTAAAGTCAATCAGCGGACGCGCTCCCATACGCCCCTTGAGGTAATAACCGATTCTGGACTTGCACTGCGATTGATAATCTCCCCCCTCGGGAACACTTTGGGCCGCATCGAGCCAAGCACCGGGTACCTGACCGGAAATGGGTTGCCCCGTAGTCGCATCGCGAAGACGAAACCGGATATCGACCAACTTTCCTTCTGTCGGCATAGCATCGTTACCAAGGGGACGGATTTCAAAGTCGATGTCAACGCCATCACGCTGCAGGTGATTCATGCCCTCGGTTTCGGCGTTTTGAACAAGGTGGGCGGCATCAACAGCCGCCGATGGTTTAGTGGTGGTCTCGGTCGCCTGCACTGGAAGCTGGGTAGCCAACAAAGGTGCCGCGCAACAGAGCACATAAAATATCGATGATAGTTTCACAGGCCTATCCCTCACACTTAAGAAGCCCGGAATCCATTTCCGGGCTTAAGTTAATGACTATCTTCGGTTCCGATCACCTCGCGGTGGTCTGCCGTTATCTGCAGGCGGAGGTGTCACGGGTACAGACTGCTGGTTTTCGACCCGCAAGATGCCCCATAAGCCGTTGGCATTACCACCTCCCGCAAAATCTCGGTACAAATAGTCTCCTGGCACTGCATTCCCACCACCGGCACTCGGGAACATCATGCTGAAATGAGCCGCCGGCAGAATGTTTTCCTGAACCCCGGTATAGATGTCCAGCGGGTTATAACCAAAGGCCACAGACCCTATACCTGGGTATTTCATCGGATAACCATAACCGTCCTGTTTCTCGGCTATGTAAGGCATGCGTCCCCACACATGACCCGTCAGCTGGAAGCTTCCCGAGCGACCGGCAGAGCTACTTTGCAGCACATGGGTACGGAACGGTTGGCCAGGAGCGACGGTCAATATCGGCGTTTCGGGGTCCGCACCGGTTAAAGCATTGCTGTAACCCATATGAGCGTTGGGTATATCCCCCCAACCATGGCCACCCGCACGACCAAAGGGAGCATCGGGTGCCTTGGCAAATCGGTACCAAAGCGGCTCACTCTTATAGTTGATCGCCATGCCTGAGTTATCTTCCGGATCCGCGGGTACCCCAAAGCCTTCCGGTGCCATATTTTCCACCGGTTTGCCATTGGCCCAACGCATGTTCAGCCCTCGTTGCCAAAGCAAGGTAAAGTCACGATAGGCCGGTTTACCCAAGGGCTGTACCCTTGCTGCAGCGCGCATGCCCGCATCTTCAGTCCAAGTAGACCCAAGGGGGCTGACTACCATGGCCGCCGACAAGCCTTTCTGTGGCTGCTTGATAGGATCCGCTTGCATCAGATTCAAACCACCGAACTCGATAGGCTGCGTCATGATCCGATCGACATTACGTCCCATACGAGCAACGGGTCGCCCTTCTCGTTCATAGTGCCCTGCATAATACTGATAACTACGGCTCGGATACTCAAGAGCTCCCGCTGCGCGTGGCGGCACTGTCTGTACTGGGTTAATACCCACGTTAGCACCGTCTCCTTTAGTGATGTCATAAGCCAGCAATTGTGCATGTAAGCCCACATGGCTGGAAGGTCGCATCAGATTATTGTTAAACGCCGTGACTCCTTTGCTCGCAAAGCGGTCACGCTTAACCACGCTTGGCATCACAGAGAAGTTAGGTAAATCGGGCATCTCCATTGGTAATCTGTTTTCTAATGTGACGGTAACGCAATCACCGGCGGCCGCTCTCAGCATAAGCGGTTCAATAGGTACGCCCGCTTTCAGCTTACCGGTCTGAGGATCCAGATCGGACTTATGTACATACATGACGGCTGTGGGATCATGCAGCGGTCCAGATTGACCACCAATCACGCTGACTTCACCTGTTTCATCATCTATTACACTCGCCTCAGGTATGCTCACTAAACGTGAGTTATAAACCAAGGTGCCACCAGCAGGATTGAGCGGGCCACCCACATGCAGGCCGTTACCACTGGGATCACCAATCGTCAGCCCTAAAGGGTTATCTAAGATATCGTTAGCCAGCACGGCCACTATTTCGTAGTTGCGCTGTGGCGTTGCCCTGGTACCTATACCATTAGGATTTGGCCCAAATATTGGACAGGATCCATCAAAGTCCGTCGTATTACGCATCGCCAGCGGCTTGGGGTTACTCGGTAGCGGGAATAAATCACTGCGGCTGTTGGTGTAGTTACGCATGATCCCCCACATACCATTCCAATAACCTTCTGCTGATGCACTCATGGAATAGAGGTAGTCACCTGTCTCAGAGTCCGAGCTTGATAGCATGGCCACTGGGGCAGCAAAACCGAATTGCTCCGAGAGACCTACCATCTGCGAAGCACGCCAGCCGGAGTTAGAGCTAGAGCCGTAACCGGTGCCGGTACGCAGCCATTTAACCCCATGCAGGGCAACGTTGTGTGCCTCCTCATACCCACCCGCATGTATTCTTAACCGTACATTATCCCCAGAATAGGTACGCAGTAATGGGGTAAAAGGATCACCTGGCTGATCACCACCATAGTTGATGTGGGGTGGGAAGTGAGTTGTGCCACCGGTAGGTCCCACAGCCGAGGTAATGGCACTGGGTGCTAAGTTCAATGCGGGTATGGCTCGGTCGGTACGACTTTGCAGTGCGTAGGACAGGTCACCAGCCAGTCCTGCAGCCTGCATACCCGGTTTGCCATCAGGCGCCAGCCGTTCCGGATCATAGATACGCAGCCCCAGCGGCTCATTACGATAGTTAACAGTGTAAATACCGGGGTCTTCGACCGAGATCGCCTGCGGGCAAGGTCTGCTTGGACAACCGGGTACTTGACCGCCCTCCGCATCCACCACAGATTCCAGCAAAGAACTGGCTCCTTGGCGCACTGGCGGGTTGATGGCATAGCGGAAGCTATCGCTCGTCGCGGGATAAGCGCCGGGGTTAGGCACACCATCTGGTCCCGCGCCGACATAGACACCGGCCTCATAGGCATGTTGGAAATCACTGTACTCCAAGAAAAACTCTCGGAAACTGTCGTTCTTGCCATCACCGTTAAGATCACCTGTGGCAATCACGGCCTGCCAAGAGGTGGGGCCGCCATCTTGGCGTGTCGCCGTATCATACAGGCGCGCACCAGTTTCCGAGTGAAACCACTCAGAACCAGCTGGCTCAGTTAATACGGTGGCATAGAGTCCCAATTGCTGATGGGTTGAAGGAGAAAAATGGTCATGGGTAAAAATATTGCCCAAGCCGCGATCGATATTATGAATATTCACCACAGGATCGGCGAACCAGCGCTGCATAGTGGTTCTCGCCCCTACCCAGTCGCTGCGATTGAACTGGCCAAAATAAGGATGCACCTTGGCCTCAGGGCACGCATCTGTCCCTTCGCGTGGATCATTGTTCTGGCACTGATTGTACTCACGAATCGCTTCGATACGCTCAACCACTGTAGTGGGTGACAAGACACCATCTTCATAGTTCCAGCCATTAGCCCCACCATCGGAAGACGTCTGATCCCATTTAGGTAAGTGAATATGCTGCCCCATCACATCAGTCGGTGTGCGCACCTGATAGTCATCCAGCTCGAAAAAGGCAGGGATCAGGTTGGTTTGCTGGTACATAGCGCAATCGAAGGTGTTCAGTCGCATCACCAGCGGCTCTGGTGGCTGCTGTTTATTGATGATGGGCCAAGCGTCTTCCCACAGCGCCAACATCCGAGTCTGTGGATAGTGATACCCCACCTTGTTGAACACCGCATCAATTTGAATATTGGCGGCTTTATAAATGCGGGGCTTGTCGGCAGTAAATTGGGATGAGCCGGTAAAAGACATGCCATCCGCCCGTTCGCCGCTGACAAATTCACCAGGACCTGACGTTTGGGTCAAACGTTTTTGCCGATCATCGATACAGGGCTCAAAGAAAGGAGCCCCAGATACTGGGGGAGAACCGTTGGTCAAAAAGCTTCTCGGCTGCACTTCACCATTCGGTAACACCGTAAAACTGGGGTGCTGAGCCATGGCATGGTATGCCATGGCTGCCTGTTCGACATCGGTCCCCTCTTCTGGAAAGAAAACCGGCTTGGCACGGGTGATAACCTTAGTAAAATCCAGCGCGCTGGTGATCACTTCGGCTTCGCCGCCGCTCGACCAACCTTGCAGCGCGTGACGAGGCAAGCCACCATTCCAACCGTCTACCTGTGCAGGATCGAGTGCTGCCCACAAGCTATTACCGCTATCTTTTAATGCCTGAGCAGTAGCAGGCTCTAGCATATCTAACGGCGGCGTAGGTGCCCGCTGGCCGACAGTGTGCTCAATCCCACCAATCCAGAACGGGAAGCCTGGATTTTTCAGATTACCATCGGCGTTACGATTGGCCTCGCTGCGATCCACCAAAGCAACGGAACCCACAGCGACCGCTTCCCCATCATCTTCAGGGTCACTGCCGTACTTGGTCACCACAGTCACCTTACCCGGCATAGGCGGCATGGCCTTGCCCGGTAGAGGCACGATTGCCGGTATAGGAGTGCCCGCCACTATTTCGCCATCGGGCAAGGCGCGCGCGTTTGCCGCGGGCAGGCCGCTGCGCAAAGCAAAAGGTTCAGAGTGATAACCATCATCTCCGTCTTCGGAAACCTGTAGACGAGTACCTTCTTCAAACACATCATGTACCCGCCACATCGCCCACATACCTTGAGCAAAGTGCGGATAAAAATGGCAGTGGTAGATAGAGTCACCGGCCGAACGGTTACGGTTACCTGAGCCGCCGTTGGCAATTTCATAGGTATAGCCCGATCCCGGGCCTAGGCCCTGAGCATCTAAGTAATCGGAGTTATCATCATTGGGGTTGAACAGCCACTGATGGCCATGTAAGTGAAAAATATGATTTTCAATCCCCGAGTGAGTGTTACGTATTTTGACAAAGTCCCCCTGATAACTGTGACTAACGTTAGAGGGTTCGTCTGGATACAAAGCCATAGTAGCCTTAATACCTATGCTGTCAGCCGGAGGCACTTCACCAGGGCGCATCTGTTCCAAACCAACGTTGGCAGGCACATCCACTAACATGGCCACATCACCAACGGTATGCGCACTGAGGAAAAACTCCTCGTAAGCACACGACATACAATCATGCATGGGACCAACACCGAGCCGATTGGCAATCAGCTCCGAGCCCAAGCCACCGGCACCGTAGTTGATCATGAACGCATCCCGCACTGGCGCCAACACATGACCGAATACCGGATCGGCCCAATAACCGGGGAATGCCTGCGCGACAGCAGCTTCATCCTGAAAGGCCGCAGTAAAGTCGCGAAAGGGTTCCAGTCGATTGGGCAAGGCGGGGTTTCGTTTGCCGATACTTTCCAACGGATAAGTCTCAGGCGGAAAGCTACCATCGGCATTAGGCCCCATGACAACGGTATCGGTATGGCTGGCTATAATCTCGTTACCGTCCACTAGGTTCAGAATAGGTAATCCGGCCTTACCTTCGGTCAGCCAAGGTTCAGTCATGGGATAACGAGCTTCATAATTGATCACCGGCTGCCCCGCTGGTGTCCTAGCGGTGGTGGCTAATCGCATCTCTTCTTCGGTCAGGGTATTTCGGTAAACCTTGGCTCTTTTTGGCAACACAATAACTTGCGCAAACAGGCCATTACCCACGTTACCACTAGTACCTTCACCGCCTAAGGTGGCCCCATAGCTAGTTGCAGCAAAAGCACCTTCATGCTCGGCATAAAGGGTATAAGTGCGACTAGCACCTGGGGCTAACAAAGCACTCTCGTTACGACCAACATAAGTGGCAATATCGCCAATCGTGTTCACTGCCTGCATACCGGCCACTTCAAACCCGACATGCCGATCCGCGACCTGTTCATCAATGTGCAACTCGGCTACATCGGCATTATGAGGGTTGGACTGATTGGCCAATAGGTTCTGCAAGTTCACCGTCAAACAGTCACCGGCAGCCACCTTCAATACCAGTGGCCGGGGTCGCTTATCAGCTCTCAAGGTCACGCCACCGGGTACTGCAGCGCCTCCCATGGCCAAAGGAACATCATTGCTATCCACCACGTCTCGGCGCAGAGCGAACATCATGCCGTTCACATTCTGTGCACCTAAGCGGTTAAACATCAGTGGCTGGTCAAGAGCAACAATATTGGCTTCTAAATTGCGGGCGCAACTAATCGCCGCTTGTGCGTTGTGTGAGAAAAAGAGTAAGGCTGTCGTTAATAATATGGACCCAGAAATATGGGTTAATGACCTTGATGTTGCGTTACAAGGCGGGAGTGTATGGGATATTTTCGAATGACTGTTCCGTATCATCATGACAAGCCTCCAATATGCTCAATATCATCACTACCTCCCATACAAGCAAAACACATACCAACAATAAAAAAAACAATAAATTCAATAACTTAATTTTATTTATTTATTTTCTGGGTGTTATTCCCCCCCATTAACGGGGGTGGAGCATTGGACAGCTGGCGCGACATTCTAATGAAGGCCACCCTTCATTTAATACAGAGCAAAAAAATAAGTGACACGGCCCATGCTGATTTTTAAATCCGATCTCTGACCCGCCGATGTTGGACACAATTAAGTTAGCTAGTTACCTAATCTGGGTGAAAAACCCCAATTATGGGGACAACATAGTGGGGAAATTAGTGCACCATGGCCTGTAACTGCCGATAATGTTCGGTCACTTTAGCTACATATTGCTGGGTTTCTGGGAAAGGAGGGATAATGTCACCACGTGTTCTTACCGCGCCTGGACCTGCGTTATAGGCAGCGAGTACTAAAGAAAGATCGTTATCGAACATCTTCATCAATCGTTTCACATAACGAGCGCCACCGCGGATATTCGACAAAGGATCCCAAGCATCATCGACACCCAGTTCTTTCGCCGTATCAGGCATTAACTGCATCAAACCAATCGCCCCTTTTGGGGACAGGGCGGACGGATTATAACTAGACTCAGCAGAAATTATCCCATGCAGTAAATTTTCTGGCAGTTTTTGTTCCTGAGCAACCTGAGTAATCAAAGCAGCAAAAGGACGTCCTTTTAAGCTAGGTAAAGGCGCTAATACGTGGTCAATTCGTGCACCTTGTGGTGTAACTACCTTAGGCTCGCGCCGTAACAAGGTGTAGCGTTTTCCTTTAGCAGGAATATTCGTCAGAGTAATACTGCCGTCACTGGCGGTCATCACATACACATCAGCATGCACCCCAGTAGACAAACTTAAAACTAGCCAAATCAGAGTTGGTGCTTTCATCCTTGATCCTCCTCTCTGCCGCAATGAGGCATGAGTTTTGGAAACTCCCTTCCACACCCCATGCCCTGACCTTAGTAATCAAACCACCAGCAAGAAGCGCGCCAAAATAAAAAACGAGGGGCGCAATTAACTTGCATGATTATTGCATCCTCCTCATATGATCACCGCATAGGTAAATTTCATCGCCAAGGAATGGGGAGAAAAAACATGCTAATACATAAGCAACGGGGTTTTACTCTGTTAGAGCTGTTGGTGGTACTCGTGGTACTGGGTCTGCTCGCCGGCATAGTAGCCCCAAAGTATTTCGGCCAATTGGGACGTTCCGAAGTCAAAGTAGCGAGTGCCCAGATAGAGGGTTTAGCAAAGGCATTGGATCTCTACCGGTTGGACATGGGCCGTTATCCCAGTACCGAACAAGGCTTGAACGCCTTGGTCATAGCACCGAACAACGAACTTAAATGGGGCGGGCCTTATCTGCAGAAACAAGTACCTCAAGATCCATGGGGGATAAGTTATATCTATCGTTCCCCTGGTGAGTATGGCGATTACGATCTACTGTCTCTGGGTAAGGACGGACAACCCGGTGGTGACAACGAAAATGCCGATATTGTCAGCTGGTAATAACACAGTGAGGTCATATGCGTTTTCATATCAAAGGGGTCACTAAACAAGCCGCTATTGTTTCTCTGACGCTAGAGGCATCATCTGCAGCGGATGCCCAACTGCTCGCCGAGAAGCAACAATTGCGTGTGCTCGCAGTGCGCCCTGCACAACGTTGGTCACTGAATCATTGGCGTCCCCGCGAGGCTTTTCCACTCCTGTTGTTCAGCCAAGAACTTGCCACCTTGCTAAAAGCTGGACTGGCGCTGATCGATGCCTTAGAAAGTTTGGCAGAGAAAGAATCAACGCCGCGAGCAAATAAGATCCTTTCTGGCCTTGTTCGCCAACTCTATGAGGGCAAATCATTTTCTTTGGCATTAGCGCAGTTTCCCTCGGACTTTCCACCTCTCTATATTGCCTTGATACAGTCCAGTGAAAAAACCGGTACCGTCGGTGAATCTCTGGATCGCTACGTTAGTTATCATCGTCGAATGGATGAGATCCGCCAAAAGGTACTTAGTGCCTCACTCTATCCACTTTTGCTCTTCGTTGTCGGTTGCGGGGTACTGCTGTTTTTAATCGGTTATGTAGTCCCCCGCTTCAGTCTGGTGTTTGAGGGGTAGGTACTAATCTGCCTTGGCTATCGCAGCTGTTGTTAAAATCGGGATTGCTCCTTAATCAACATATGCTCGTTATCCTGGGAGGTTTAATACTGGTTATTCTGAGTTTGGTCGTACTACTCAGACAAGAGCAAGTTCGACGGGCAATGATAACTTTGATTAATAAAGTGCCTGCCATCCGCAAACGCTTATTCGCCTATGAGCTGGCGCGTTTTTATCGTTCACTGGGTATTTTACTGCAAGGGGGAATTCCCATTTTGACGGCCATGGCAATGGTTCGTGACCTACTTGGCGTCATGTCTCGCCCTCGGCTCGAAGAGGCCAGACAGAGCATACAAGAAGGACATCCTTTGTCAGACGCGCTATCAGAAAAAGGACTAACGACCTCTGTTGCCCTGCGCATGCTGCGCGCGGGTGAACAGTCCGGAAAACTAGGGGAAATGATGGAACGCACTGCGGACTTCTATGACGAGGAAAATAATCGTTGGGTCGAATGGTTTGTGCGTTTGTTTGAGCCTTTACTCATGACCTTTATCGGGCTACTCATCGGCGTGATTGTTATTCTAATGTATATGCCTATCTTCGATCTGGCTTCAAGCATTCAGTAATATCATGAGCAGTCGAATAGGGTTACCGAGAAGCCATATTAGCTATCTCTCACCGCTGTGGCCGTATCAGGCCAAGGCGCTCTATACGGTAGCGTAACATATCCCGAGTAATACCTAGCAGGCGGGCCGACTTGGTGACATTCCAGTCGGTCTTGTTTAATGTTTTTATCACTAGACTACGCTCCACTTCGGGCAAACTTTCTTCGTTTACCGATCCTCCAGTTGAGTTAACGCTCTCATGATGGCCAGAATTGGCCACTGAAATTGGATTGATCGCAAGCTGATTAGGCCCGATTATCGCTCCCTGTGTTAATAAAACAGCCTGTTCTAATATGTTACGCAATTCTCTTACATTACCCGGCCAATGGTAAGCTCTAAGTAAGGCTTCCGTATCCTCCGAAAATGTTAATCCCGACTTACCATAGCGCCTACTATGTAGACTCAGAAAATAATTTGCTAATAATAATATATCGTCGCCACGCGATGATAAACTGGGTACCTTAATAGAAATAATTCGCAGGCGAAAAAACAAATCACGACGAAAGGTGCCTTCTTCTACCATTTGTTCTAGGTCGCGATTAGTTGCACTAATAATTCGTAAATTAATTTTTCGCTCTATAATCGAACCGATCCGACGAATAGTCCGGTCTTCCAATAATTTAAGTAGCTTGGCCTGAAGAGCGAGATCCATTTCTCCCACTTCATCTAAAAATAAAGATCCCCCATCCGCCGCCTCTACGAGCCCAATTCGACGCTCCTTAGCATCGGTGAAAGCACCCTTCTCGTGGCCGAATAACTCAGCTTCCAATAAATGCGCCGGAATTGAGGCACAATTAAATTCAATAAAAGGCTCTTTACGGCGAACACCATCGACATGCAATGCTCTCGCCACAAGTTCTTTGCCGGTTCCTGTGTCACCTTCAATTAAGACACTGGGCAGATCCGTATCAGTCATACGGCTTTCCGCATCGAGTAACTGCCGTATAGTTTGTTTGACCTGTAGCATCACGGATGAATTGCCAAGCATGGCATCTAGCCCTGCACTCTGTACATCACGGCTCTGATAGAAAGACAGTTGATACTCCATACGTTGGGCAGCTAACGTTTTATCGAGCAGTAATTTAAGTTCGGCTAATATGACGGGTTTAGTCAGATAATGAAAAGCACCCGCTTTCATCGCAGTAACGGCATCTTCTATATTGCCAAAGCCTGTCATCATGATGACTTTAAGCTGAGGGTCAGTAGAGTGAACATGTCGAATCAACTCTATCCCATTCATGCCTGGCAGCGAGTTGTCGGTCAACACCACATCAGGATGATGAGTTTTTAACAACTCTAATGCATCTTCTGCTGAATGGCATACCAAGGCTTCAAATTTCTTGAGTTTAAGGTATGCCTGAATGTTCTCGGCCAAGGTTTGGTCATCTTCGACAATCAGTATGCTGTACTCCATGGCTTACCTCCCGTAGCGACCTTGAAACGCAAGCTCACTTTTGTACCTTTTTGCTCGCAGGAACTTAGCTCAACCTGCCCGTCAAATCGTTCCATCAAACGCTTCACTAGCATTAATCCGATTCCTACCCCACCTTGTTTGGTGGTATAGAAAGGTTTAAAAGCCATCATCTCCTGTCGCTTTGTCATTCCTTTTCCAGTGTCACTAATAGTCACATTCAAACACCGCTGGCTGACATCCTGTTCAGCGACAATACGAAGCAAACCACCATCAGGCATAGCTTCAATAGCGTTAGCTATTAAGCTATTTAATACCTGAGTGAGTAATGTTCGTCGACTGATGACGAGGGAAAACTGTTTTATTTCACATTCGACTTTAATATTTGAATTATGTATTTGTGTCTCAAAAGCAAGCACAGCTTCCCGAATGACTATTACTGGGTCCACAGCTTCACTCTCGCCTGCAAGAGAGGGGGATGAGACTAACAATTCACGTATCCACTGTGACATGCGGTCAACCTGATTAATGATATCATTAATATTTTTATGAATAGGCTGTTCGGACAATTCTAATGATAGCTCAGCACTAGAGCGAATGGAGGCGAGTGGATTACGCAGACTATGTGCGATTGCTGACGACATTTCCCCCAATACCACAAAGGTTTCATTGGCAATCAGTTGTTGCTGCTGCGAAGCCAGTTGAACAGATGCCCGATATACGATCCAAAACAGCCCCAAATACATTAAACCACCACCAAGGGCCACAGCCTGCCAGATCAATACGTACCCACGTTGGATCCGCGCGTTGAGATCTCTGGGCTCTTTGTATATTTCAACAACAGCTAACACGTTATTATTAATATCAAGAAGTGGAATGTAGTTCTCGATATACAAATCTTTCGGTAACCAGTGGAATTGCTGTTCAGACCTATGCTCATCAACATTATAATGACTGCTAGCAACGTAACGCCGAAGATTAAATGCGTCATCGAGCTCATTATTATCTACAATTTTTTTACCAATTAATTCTGGATTAGTTGACCAAACAATAGCTCTATCGTTTGAATATATATTAGCTAGGAGTAAATCTGGTAAGTGGGATATATGATCAAGGAACTCATTCCTTGCTTTTTTTACACGAACATCAGCAACCTCAAAAGATTCCAAATATTTATAATGCAGAGCAGGAAAAAAAAACTCACCAATGGTTGGCAACAGAGGAATACCGGCATGAACAACTTCCACCTCTGCTATGGATTGTATGAACTGTGCGCTCAACATCGAATCACGATCTATACTTTCATTGCGCAAAAATTGAGTAGTAATTGCTCCAACACCAATAGCAACAGCCGCGATTAGCAAAGCACTAAGCAATGAAAACCAGCGTAGAAAACTGAATCTAGAATGATGCCGACCGGCCCGAAATAGACTTATAATTCTAATGTTTTCAATTAGATGTCGCATAGGACTTCCTGTCCTTATATTTATTGTCAAACCATATTGTTAGTGTTAGCCACGACAAATTTAGTTTAATACATTGATGAAAACACTACTTATCCCTCTCTTATTCTAGAACATAATTATTATTTTGCTTAAGGAGACGCATCAAAATTTTAAAACATACCATTTTTTTAGAATTTAAAATGGGTGCTGTGACTTAACTCACAAATTACAAAATTTACTGTGCATAAAACTAAAGTTAGAAACAACACCCGTTACAGAATGGATTCAACTAGCTTGGAACTATTTCAAGACTTCTTTTATTGCTGCTTCGGCACAAGCTTGATCTAAGTGACCACCAGGAGCTCCTCCGACTCCAATTCCAGCTACCAGTTGATCATCAATGCGTATCGGCATACCACCGCCCAAGATCAAAATGTCTGAGTGCATATCACGTAGACCCGATAAAGCTGGTTTATCGGCAATGTTATTCGCCATGTCTGCCGTAACCATACCCATAGAAGCAGAGGTAAAGGCCTTCTTACGAGCGCTTTCTATCGTGTGTGGACCAGCGAGCTCATCTCGAGCCAAGGCCTTGAGTACGCCTGAGCGGTCAACTACAGCAACCGTTACATGATATCCATCTTTGGCGCATTGCTTGAGACCTGCGGCCACCAATTGCAGAGCTGTATCTGTGTTTAGTGTAATGCTACTCACAGTTTCTGCCTGTACACTAATGCTGGCCAAAGCCAGTAGTAATAAAGGTGTTCTCATCCTTTTATCTCCGTAGCAAAAGTAATATTGACTATAGTCATTCTTATTTGTACACGCCTTTAATTTATCTACATTTACTAATTACTTTATATGAAGACAATCTGGCTATTCTCGATTACTCATAAGATTAACGACTTTTAACTACATAAGGAGAGGCTTATACAGTTCTAAGCAAAGAGTTGTCCGTAGCAGCAGTTTGAATATACCTACCTCTTCGGCTCCGTCTGCCAAGACGGAAGAATAGATCAAGTCATAGTGCTGCCTTGAACAAGCAAAGAAACCATGCGGATCCACCTAAAACAGATCGATGACATTACTTAGCCAGACAGGCATGTGGTACTGATAATGGATGGTGCTGGCTGGCTGGCTGGCTGGCTGGCATATCCCAGACCCCATACTCCTGATATTACAGCCGAATTTGAGAATGTCAGTATCATTAAATTGCCCCTATATTCACCTGAATTAAACGCGATAGAACAAGCGTGGAGTTGGATGCGTCAGCACTGTCTTGCCAATCGAGTTTTCAAAATTTATGAAGACATCGTGAGCAGTGTCTGCGAGGCCGAGAACACGTTTACTGAAAGAGCTAAACGAGTGACACAAACGAGACCCTCAAAATGAGTAAATCTGATCAGTTAATTTTACAGATTGATATTATACCAATCGTATTAATTATTTGGTCAGCCTGACAGCTGGATTTAATGTGATTGTTTTTTGTAGCGTGCCCACTTGTTCGGCACGGTTTGGGTTTTGTTATTAAAACCATCCTGCTTCGCAGGACCACCGAAGTCATCTTCACTGAAGATACGGGTAGACTACAACACACGCTTTTTGTAGAAGCCTGCTTTAGTTAGCTATGCAATGGGGCTTTTATGTCGATCTTAAATAGAACGATTCTTTAGTGTGTTTGGTATTAGAAAACTAGAGAAGATAATCGTAGTTTTGAATACCGGTCTAAACAGGTGCGTGGTCACGAAATGGTCACGGTTTGGTCACGGGGGAGGATTTGACAAAGTAGGTATGAAGAGTTTTGGCGAGGATAAAAAGGCAAGAAGCCCTTAGCTATCAATAAGCGAAGGGCTTCTTTAAATGGCGGGGTGGTAAATGCGCAGCATTTAAGGTTGGAGCGCAGCGACCTCCTCCCGACTGTCCGCGAAGGCATTTTTACAAAAAAAAAAGCCACCCGAGGTGGCTTTTTTGAGTAAAAATGGCGGAGTGGACGGGACTCGAACCCGCGACCCCCGGCGTGACAGGCCGGTATTCTAACCAACTGAACTACCACTCCGCAAAGATGGGATAGTTAAGTACTAAATGAGTTGCCTGGCAGTGACCTACTTTCACATGGCAGCTGCCACACTATCATCGGCGCGGCTGCGTTTCACTACTGAGTTCGGCATGGGATCAGGTGGTTCCACAGCGCTATGGCCGCCAGGCATAAATTGTAATCTGAAAAGCTGTTTTGTAGTTGTCGTACTGTTTAAGCACGCTAACTTGAATAATTTGTTGTTCTTGACCGCAAGGTCTCACACTTCTTGGGTGTTGTATGGTTAAGCCGCACGGGTAATTAGTATTGGTTAGCTCAATGCATCGCTGCACTTACACACCCAACCTATCAACGTTGTAGTCTCCAACGGCCCTTTAGAGGGCGTAAAGCCCTAGGGATGACTCATCTTGAGGCTCGCTTCCCGCTTA
Source organism: Oceanisphaera profunda (assembly GCF_002157895.1). Classification (GTDB taxonomy): domain Bacteria; phylum Pseudomonadota; class Gammaproteobacteria; order Enterobacterales; family Aeromonadaceae; genus Oceanimonas; species Oceanimonas profunda. The sequence continues at coordinate 2,527,311 of NZ_CP021377.1, read as the reverse complement.
GATGCTTTCAGCGGTTATCGATTCCGAACGTAGCTACCGGGCAATGCATCTGGCGATACAACCCGAACACCAGGGGTTCGTCCACTCCGGTCCTCTCGTACTAGGAGCAGCTCCTCTCAATCATCCAACGCCCACGGCAGATAGGGACCGAACTGTCTCACGACGTTCTGAACCCAGCTCGCGTACCACTTTAAATGGCGAACAGCCATACCCTTGGGACCGACTTCAGCCCCAGGATGTGATGAGCCGACATCGAGGTGCCAAACACCGCCGTCGATATGAACTCTTGGGCGGTATCAGCCTGTTATCCCCGGAGTACCTTTTATCCGTTGAGCGATGGCCCTTCCATACAGAACCACCGGATCACTATGACCTACTTTCGTATCTGCTCGACCTGTCCGTCTCGCAGTTAAGCTGGCTTATGCCATTGCACTAACCGTACGATGTCCGACCGTACTTAGCCAACCTTCGTGCTCCTCCGTTACTCTTTAGGAGGAGACCGCCCCAGTCAAACTACCCACCAGGCACTGTCCGCAACCCCGATAAGGGGCCTACGTTAGAACATCAGACATACAAGGGTGGTATTTCAAGGATGGCTCCACGACAACTGGCGTCATCGTTTCACAGCCTCCCACCTATCCTACACATGTAGGGCCAATGTTCAGTGCCAAGCTATAGTAAAGGTTCACGGGGTCTTTCCGTCTAGCCGCGGGTATACGGCATCTTCACCGCAAATTCAATTTCACTGAGTCTCGGGTGGAGACAGCGTGGCCATGATTACACCATTCGTGCAGGTCGGAACTTACCCGACAAGGAATTTCGCTACCTTAGGACCGTTATAGTTACGGCCGCCGTTTACTGGGGCTTCAATCAAGAGCTTCACCCGAAGGCTAACCCCATCATTTAACCTTCCAGCACCGGGCAGGTGTCACACCGTATACGTCCTCTTGCGAGTTTGCACAGTGCTGTGTTTTTGATAAACAGTTCCAGCCACCTGGTCACTGCGGCTGAGTCACGCTCCATCCGCAAGGGATTTCACATGCCTCAGCGTACCTTCTCCCGAAGTTACGGTACTATTTTGCCTAGTTCCTTCACCCGAGTTCTCTCAAGCGCCTTAGTATTCTCTACCCGACCACCTGTGTCGGTTTGGGGTACGATTCACGTGTACCTGAAGCTTAGAGGCTTTTCCTGGAAGCGGGGCATCAGTGACTTCACCGCCGTAGCGATTTCGTCTCAGGCCTCAGCATTGTGCGTCCGGATTTACCTAAACACACTGCCTACACCCTTTCACCAGGACAACCAACGCCTGGCCCACTTAGCCTTCTCCGTCCCCCCATCGCAGTACACGTCAGTACGGGAATATTAACCCGTTTCCCATCGACTACGCCTTTCGGCCTCGCCTTAGGGGTCGACTCACCCTGCCCCGATTAACGTTGGACAGGAACCCTTGGTCTTTTGGCGTGGAGGTTTTTCACCCCCATTATCGTTACTCATGTCAGCATTCGCACTTCTGATATCTCCAGCATGCTTCACAACACACCTTCGCAGACTTACAGAACGCTCCCCTACCACGCACTCAATAAAGAGTGCATCCGCGGCTTCGGTGCATAGTTTAGCCCCGTTACATCTTCCGCGCAGGCCGACTCGACCAGTGAGCTATTACGCTTTCTTTAAATGATGGCTGCTTCTAAGCCAACATCCTGGCTGTCTGAGCCTTCCCACTTCGTTTCCCACTTAACTATGACTTTGGGACCTTAGCCGGCGGTCTGGGTTGTTTCCCTCTTCACGATGGACGTTAGCACCCACCGTGTGTCTCCCGGATAGTACTTTGCGGTATTCGGAGTTTGCATAGGGTTGGTAAGTCGGGATGACCCCCTAGCCTAAACAGTGCTCTACCCCCGCAAGTATTCGTCCGAGGCTCTACCTAAATAGATTTCGGGGAGAACCAGCTATCTCCCGGTTTGATTGGCCTTTCACCCCCAACCACAAGTCATCCCCTAATTTTGCAACATTAGTGGGTTCGGTCCTCCAGTTGATGTTACTCAACCTTCAACCTGCTCATGGCTAGATCACCGGGTTTCGGGTCTAATCCTAGCAACTATTCGCCCAGTTAAGACTCGGTTTCCCTACGGCTCCCCTATACGGTTAACCTTGCTACTAAAATTAAGTCGCTGACCCATTATACAAAAGGTACGCAGTCACCCAACAAGTGGGCTTCCACTGCTTGTACGTACACGGTTTCAGGTTCTATTTCACTCCCCTCACAGGGGTTCTTTTCGCCTTTCCCTCACGGTACTGGTTCACTATCGGTCAGTCAGGAGTATTTAGCCTTGGAGGATGGTCCCCCCATATTCAAACAGGATATCACGTGTCCCGTCCTACTCGATTTCACTGTAAATGACGTTTGGTGTACGGGGCTATCACCCACTACGGCTGGTCTTTCCAGGACCATTCCACTACATCATAAACAGCTTAAGGGCTGGTCCCCGTTCGCTCGCCGCTACTAGGGGAATCTCGGTTGATTTCTTTTCCTCGAGGTACTTAGATGTTTCAGTTCCCTCGGTTCGCCTCGTAACGCTATGTATTCACGTTACGATACTCTACTAAGTAGAGTGGGTTTCCCCATTCGGACATTACGGACTCAAGCGCTTCTTACCAGCTCATCCGTACTTAACGCAGGTTAGCACGTCCTTCATCGCCTCTGACTGCCAAGGCATCCACCGTGTACGCTTAGTCACTTAACCATACAACCCCAAGAAGTGTGTTTTATACGGCTTCATATTAGTGATTTCTTCGTTGCGGCTTTCACTCGTGCTATCACATAGAAAACTATGCTCAAGCACTCATTCAAGACCGCGCCTCGAACTCACGTCGATGACGCTCGTCTAAATATATTGCTATATAAAGACTGTATAAAAACAATTCTCTAAGCGGGGTCATAACGCATCAGTGACTGATGCTTACAACTTATTTCGCCAAGAATTTCTAAGACACTTGCGTATCAAGAACTACAAATTATTTCTATCAGCTTTCCAGATTGTTAAAGAGCGTGACTTCGTTAGAAATCAAAGGAGTAAGCTGTATACAGCGTATTACTTTGATGTCTGACTTCGGTTTGTGTTATTCGTTAGCACTAAATGGTGGAGCTATGCGGGATCGAACCGCAGACCTCCTGCGTGCAAGGCAGGCGCTCTCCCAGCTGAGCTATAGCCCCATTTAGTTCTTAGCTTTGTGTTTCGCTTTATATCATTCGCATAATATTCAGCGTGTCACCAAATCATTCTAATACTAGGAATAAGATGAGGAAGTTTAGCCTGCTAAACGACGAATCTTATGACGACGTAGGAGATTGATTTGGTGGGTCTGGGTGGATTCGAACCACCGACCTCACCCTTATCAGGGGTGCGCTCTAACCAACTGAGCTACAGACCCAAACCGTTTCTTCACCCTCAGAATATGGTTAAAACCACCTATCTGAGGGCAAAAAATCGCACCAGCAGCGTTTGCCCATGCGATTTAAGTCACTCTTTTTTATCAAGCAAACTGTGTGAACACTCAACAGCCGTTAAGTTAAGGTAAGGAGGTGATCCAACCCCAGGTTCCCCTAGGGTTACCTTGTTACGACTTCACCCCAGTCGTGAATCACAAAGTGGTAAGCGCCCTCCCGAAGGTTAAGCTACCTACTTCTTTTGCAACCCACTCCCATGGTGTGACGGGCGGTGTGTACAAGGCCCGGGAACGTATTCACCGTGGCATTCTGATCCACGATTACTAGCGATTCCTACTTCATGGAGTCGAGTTGCAGACTCCAATCCGGACTACGACGCGCTTTCTGGGATCCGCTCACCATCGCTGGTTGGCTTCCCTCTGTACGCGCCATTGTAGCACGTGTGTAGCCCTACCCGTAAGGGCCATGATGACTTGACGTCGTCCCCACCTTCCTCCGGTTTATCACCGGCAGTCTCCCTTGAGTTCCCGCCATTACGCGCTGGCAACAAAGGATAAGGGTTGCGCTCGTTGCGGGACTTAACCCAACATCTCACGACACGAGCTGACGACAGCCATGCAGCACCTGTATCAGCGTTCCCGAAGGCACTAATCCATCTCTGGAAAATTCGCTGTATGTCAAGGGTAGGTAAGGTTCTTCGCGTTGCATCGAATTAAACCACATGCTCCACCGCTTGTGCGGGCCCCCGTCAATTCATTTGAGTTTTAACCTTGCGGCCGTACTCCCCAGGCGGTCAACTTAATGCGTTAGCTCCGAAACCCACGTCACAAGGACACAGACTTCAAGTTGACATCGTTTACAGCGTGGACTACCAGGGTATCTAATCCTGTTTGCTCCCCACGCTTTCGCACATGAGCGTCAGTCTTTGTCCAGGGGGCCGCCTTCGCCACTGGTATTCCTTCCAATCTCTACGCATTTCACCGCTACACTGGAAATTCTACCCCCCTCTACAAGACTCTAGTTTGCCAGTTCCAAATGCAGTTCCCGAGTTGAGCTCGGGGCTTTCACATCTGGCTTAACAAACCGCCTGCGTGCGCTTTACGCCCAGTTATTCCGATTAACGCTTGCACCCCTCGTATTACCGCGGCTGCTGGCACGAAGTTAGCCGGTGCTTCTTCTGTGGTTAACGTCACAGTGTAAACGTATTAAGCTCACACCTTTCCTCACCACTGAAAGTGCTTTACAACCCGAAGGCCTTCTTCACACACGCGGCATGGCTGCATCAGGGTTTCCCCCATTGTGCAATATTCCCCACTGCTGCCTCCCGTAGGAGTCTGGGCCGTGTCTCAGTCCCAGTGTGACTGGTCATCCTCTCAGACCAGTTAGAGATCGTCGCCTTGGTGAGCCATTACCTCACCAACAAGCTAATCTCACTTGGGTTCATCCAATCGCGAAAGGCCCGAAGGTCCCCTCCTTTCCCCCGTAGGGCGTATGCGGTATTAGCCATCGTTTCCAATGGTTATCCCCCACGACTGGGCAGATCCCCAAGCATTACTCACCCGTCCGCCGCTCGTCAGCAAAGTAGCAAGCTACTCTCTGTTACCGCTCGACTTGCATGTGTTAGGCCTGCCGCCAGCGTTCAATCTGAGCCATGATCAAACTCTTCAATTAAAGACTTGATGCTCAATGAATTACTGATATATCTATTACTAGGTACACTTTGCAAGACATTGAAAAACAATATTATTTTGTTCTCAACATGCTGCTAAGTGCCCACACAGTTTGCTTGATAAATTGTTAAAGAGCGTTGACCGTATCTCGGGTCGGGATGCGTATTCTACGCATTCCTCAGTGTTCGTCAAGTGTTTGTTTCAAACTTAATTTCCGTTCTCTGCAAACCCTTGTGACCGTGAGCGCCTTGCCCCGTGTCAGTGGAGGCGAGTATAGAGATCTGAGTTTTTAGCGCAAGGGCTTTTACACGATAAATAACACTTTAATGACTGACTGCTCAAACACCCAGCAAGCGCACAAGTTACTCACAGAGTTACCCACAATGGAGTGATAAAGTGAGGGATGTAAGAGGTGAAGCAGTGACATAAACCAGCGTCCAGAGCCTAACTCACAGCGCAAAGTAAATGATAAAGCAGTTATAAAGCCGTAACTTTGGGATTTGCATTGGCTAAGGGGTTCCCAATATAAGCAGTAACGGGTTGAAGATAGTGCTACGCGCTACGTTTAGCCCAAAGCGTCTCTTAATACAGCTATGCATATAATAGTTATGTATATATAGGTGCCTATATATATGTACCTATAGTTAGCAGGTAATAGTAGGTAACCGTACTTGCAGCTAACGTTAGGTGTTGTAGTTACGATGCCCCTGTCGTTAGTGGTCAATCTTACCTATATAGAGAAGGCTTTCTTGAACCAACCTCCCCCAATCCAGGTTTACCTCTAACCTAACTTCTCCCACTCTAACAACGAAAACTTGAATCTAAAGTGCTTGGCGACGGCGTTTTAGTTTTACGGGTGCGTCCGTCGGTTGATTGCGCTAAGATAACGCCCCTTTTTTACTCCCTCTTCAGCTTGGAGACTTGAATGCCTTTTTCCCTCGGCCAGCGTTGGATCAGTGACACAGAAACCGATTTGGGACTGGGCGCCATCGTCGCTATCGATGTGCGCATAGTAACCATGCTTTTTCCGGCTTGCGGCGAAAACCGCATGTATGCCAAAGGTGATGCGCCTATTACACGCGTCATGTTTAATCCCGGTGATGTGATCAGCAGTCACGAAGAATGGGAGTTAGAGGTGGTGTCCGTTACCGAAGATGGCGGCCTGCTCACTTACCATGGTACTCGCCTCGATAATGGTGAAGAGACCAGCCTGAGGGAAACTTTCCTTAACCACTTTATTAAACTGAATAAGCCGCAAGAGCGTTTATTTGCCGGTCAGATAGATAAAATTGGTCGCTTCAACCTACGCTATCAAGCGCTGATGCATCAGTTTAATCGTCGCCGCTCACCGCTGCGCGGTTTGGCCAGTGGTAAGGTCAGCTTGATCCCCCATCAGTTACATATCGCCAAAGAAGTGGGTAGTCGTTATGCCCCCCGAGTATTGCTGGCCGATGAAGTAGGCTTGGGTAAGACCATTGAAGCGGGCATGATCATTCAGCAGCAATGGTTGTCGGGTCGCGCTAAGCGCATTTTGATCTTGGTACCCGATGCACTGATCCATCAGTGGCTGATTGAAATGATGCGCCGCTTTAACTTACATTTTGCACTGTTTGATGAAGAGCGATGTGTAGAAGCCTTTGCCGATGCGGCGAATCCGTTTGATACCGAGCAGCTGGTATTATGTAGCTTGGATTTTATTACCAAAAAACGTAAGCGCTTCGAACAATTGCATGAAAGCGATTGGGATCTGATGGTAGTCGATGAAGCACACCACTTATTGTGGGACGCAGAGCAGCCGAGCCGCGCCTATGAAGTGGTAGAAGCATTGGCCGAAGACACCGCCGGCGTGTTGTTGTTGACGGCGACGCCGGATCAGCAAGGCCACGAGAGTCACTTCGCGCGTTTGCGTTTACTGGATCCAGAGCGCTTCTACGATTACGACGCTTTCTTAGCCGAAGAAGAAGAATATCAGCCGTTAGCGGCCGCCGCCGAGACCTTGCTGTCTGATGCGCCTTTGGATGCGGCGGCCATTGCCGGTTTAGCGCCCTTTATGGACGGACTGGACGAAACTGCGTTGCAAGATGCCAGCCAGCGTAAACAATTATTGGCGCAACTATTAGATCGCCACGGCACCGGTCGCTTATTATTTCGTAATACCCGCCACGCCATCAAAGGCTTTCCGGCGCGCGTCTTGCACTTACACCCTCTGCCCTTACCCAGCCAATATACCACCGCGATTAAAGTGGCGAATATGATGGGCTCGCAGCTAGACGTGACGCAACAAGCGTTGCAAGCCTTGTATCCGGAAGAAATTTATCGCCAGTTTGAAGGCGACAATAATGCTTGGACACTGTTCGATAGCCGTGTTGACTGGTTACTGGAGTTCACTAAAGCGCACCGCAATATCAAGATTTTGGTCATTACCGCCAAAGCCGGCGTGGCATTAGCACTGGAAGAGGTACTGCGTACTAAAGAAGGCATTCGTGGCACCGTCTTCCATGAAGGCATGACCTTGCTGGATCGTGATAAAGCCGCTGCCTATTTTGCCCAGCAAGAAGGTGGTGCTCAGGTAATGATCTGTTCGGAAATTGGCTCCGAAGGCCGTAACTTCCAGTTTTCTCATCAGCTGGTGTTGTTTGACCTACCGCTGAACCCCGACTTATTAGAGCAGCGTATTGGCCGCCTCGACCGCATTGGTCAAGAACACGACATAGATATTCATGTGCCTTATTTAGAAGGTACGGCGCAAGCCGCACTCACCCAGTGGTACCACCAAGGGATGGATGCCTTTAGTAAGCCTAACGCCGTGGGTCAGCCGGTCTATCAGCAAACGTGTGATACGTTACTGGCTTTGCTTGCCGAACACGGTCAAGACCAAGACGGGCTAGCACAATTAATTGAGCAAACCCGCGCGCTGACCATTGAACTGGAAAGCCATATGGAATTAGGCCGTGACCGCTTGCTGGAGCTTAATTCCAGCGGCGTTATTTTAGACCGAGATTTAGCGGGTGAGTTGAGTGCGGTGGATGAAGATCCCACCTTGGCCATTTTCGCCATCAAGTTATTTGATGAAGTGGGCGTGCACCAAGACGACAAAGGCGAAAATGCCATCGTGCTGCACCCCAGTGAGCATATGTTGGTGACCAGTTTTCCGGGTTTACCCGAAGATGGCGCCAGCATTACCTTTGACCGAGAAACAGCACTCAGTCGTGATGACCTGCAACTATTAACCTGGGATCATCCGATGATCCGCGGTGGTATGGACTTGGTACTGGGCTCGGAAATTGGCACCACGTCAGTGGCGATTCTAAAAAATAAGGCGCTGCCAGTTGGTACCCAATTTTTAGAGCTGATCTTTGTTGCTGAGTCGGCACAAAACTCCCAGCTGTATCGCTTCTTACCACCGGCACCGATCCGTTTACTGTTAGATAAGAGCGGCAACGATCTGGCCGATAAAGTGACCTTTGAGTCATTTGATCGCCAGCTCAGCCCGGTTAATCGTCACTTAGCCAGTAAGCTGGTGAATGCCTCGCAAGCGGTTATTCACCACTTAATACAGCAAGCCGCCCCCGTTGCGGAGTTACAGATGCAAGTTTTGGTCGAGCAAGCACGCGAGCGTATGCATGCTTCCATTGGTCAAGAGCTCGCTCGTTTGCAGCAATTAGCCAAGGTGAACCCTAACGTGCGCGAAAGTGAAATCAGCCATGTAGAAACGCTGCTTGAAGAGCTGGATAGCTTGCTTAATAACACCCGCTTAAAATTGGACGCGATTCGCTATATAGTCGTCAGTCATCAATAAGGAAGATAAGCACATGGCATTACTGCCCTATGATCCGCCGATGGATCCCATGTTTGACGTTTTGTATCAAGACGACAGCGTGATTGTGCTGAATAAGCCGAGCGGCTTGCTGAGCGTACCTGGCCGAGACCCTGTCCATTTCGATAGCTTGTCACTGCGGGTGGGACGGGTTTATCCCACCACCCAAGTGGTGCATCGTTTGGATATGGCCACCTCGGGCGTGATAGTGATGGCTCTGCACCGTAAGGCGCACGCTGAATTAAGCCGCCAGTTTCGTGAGCGTGAAACCGCCAAGTGTTATTACGCTTGGGTGTACGGTAACCCTGACGCCGACGCGGGCAGCATAGACTTACCTTTATGTTGCGACTGGCCTAATCGGCCGCGGCATATGGTTGATCATGAAAACGGTAAGGCGGCGCTCACCCATTGGCGCTGCATACGTCGTTTGAGAGATCGCAGCTTAATTAAGTTGACGCCTATTACTGGTCGCTCTCATCAATTGCGGGTGCACATGAAAAGTTTGGGGCATGTCATTTTGGGCGACAATCTCTATGCGGAAGGTGAGGCGCTAACCATGGCGCCCCATTTGCAGTTGCATGCGGCTGAGCTGGAGTTTCGCCATCCTAAAACCAAAGAGTGGCTAAAATTTACCGCTCCAGCACCCTTTGCCATCGAATGAGACAGGCGCGCAGGCGGATCACCCCACTGGCCGCTCTTGCGCTGGCCTATTGGCTGATCACTCCTGCCAGTCAGGCGCAAACTCTGCGTCAGTCTCAGCTCAGCTGGCCCGCGTTTGAACAATATCAAGCCCGCGGCCAGCTGTTGCACTTTCCTGCATCCAGTCACGCGCAAGGCCAGTTGCTGATTTGGCCCGAGCTTAATCAGACTCATTTGTGGTTACCGATCGCGCACTATTGGCAACAACGTAACTGGGAAGTGCGGCTGTTACTGCCAGATACCGCACAACAGGTGTTTGATCCCAGTAGCGAACAGCCCTCGCCCGCTCAGCAAGCTTGGTTAACGCTGCAACTGGCACGCCTCGCGGAACTGACCACTTCCGATATAGACCAAGATGCCGAGATTAATGGTGTCTCTGTCCCAGATAAAACGACTACGCGACCTGTGGTCATGCTCACTCAAGGCAGTGCCGCCCTCTGGTATCAACAATGGGTGGATACGGAGCAACTTATCGCGCCTCACGCCTTAATTTTATTTGATGCTTTACCGCAGCCGATGGCGCAGCAAAAAATGCTCGCCGTCAGTCTGGGGCGTAGCCCTTATCCGATTTTGGATATCTATCGTCGCCCCGACAGCCCATTGGCTTGGCATAATCAACAACGACGCCAACAACAACTCAGCCGCCGCGAAAAAACCGGTTACGCGCAGCAGCGCTTTAATGGCATTGAGAATTTGAACAAGCAAATCGCGGGCTGGCTGGTGCGGCTGGGTTGGTTACCCCTGCCCCCTAATGCGCCCCATTATTTAAAGGAGCAACATCGTGAATCTGGTATTTCTCGACCAAGAAACCCTGCCGCCACCGGCCCAACTGCGACGCCCTAACTTTGACCACCAATGGCAAAGCTATGACGACACGCAGCCTGAGCAAGTACAGACGCGCTTAGCAGAAGCAGATATTGTATTGGTGAATAAAATCAGCCTGACTGCAGAGATGCTGGCCACTTTACCACGACTAAAGATGATTGCGCTGGCCGCTACTGGTTGCAATAACGTGGATTTAGAGGCCTGTCGGCAAGCGGGCATTACGGTGTGTAATGTGCGCGATTACAGCAAAAGCTCAGTGCCCGAGCATGCACTGTCTTTAATGATGGCGCTCAGTCGTAACTTGCATGCGTATCGCAGCTCGATTGTGGACGGCCGTTGGCAGCAAAGCGGACAGTTTTGTTACTTTGATTATCCGGTCCGCGACTTACACGGCCAAACGCTGGGCTTGATCGGTTATGGCACTATCGCTAAAGACCTCGAAAAATTGGCGTTAGCCCTAGGGATGAAAGTCATAGTAGCGGCGCGTAAAGGCCAAGTGCCCGGTGAAGGCCGAGTGAGCTTTGAGCAGCTATTGTCCCAAGCCGATATTATCAGCCTGCATTGCCCGCTGAATGAAGAAACTCAGCATGTAATTGCCGAGCCGGAATTTAAGTTAATGAAAGATAATGCGCTGTTGATCAACGTCGGTCGCGGTGGCTTAGTAGATGAAGCGGCCTTGTTAGCGGCACTTGAGAACAAGCTGATTGGCGGTGCGGGCTTTGATGTAGTGACGGCTGAGCCGCCGGCAGCAGATAACCCTTTGATGCAAGCGCTCGCCTATCCGAACTTTATCTTAACGCCGCATATCGCTTGGGCCAGTCAAGCCTCCATGCAACGCTTAGCGGATCAGTTAATCGATAACATAGAAGCCTTCGTGGCGGGTAACACGCAGAATAGAGTAGTGTAATTGCAGCGCCCGGCTCCAAGCGCCGAGCTAAGAAAAAAGACAGTTCTCCAATGAAAGCGAGGCTGCAAAATTAGCAGCACGCGCGTGAAACTAAAAAAGCACCGAACCTATGCGAAGGTTGGTGCTTTTTTATCTTTAGCTAGGCGCCGGGCGCTTGGTGCTCGGCGCTATTTTTTACTTTATCTGACGTACCGCTTTAATGGTTTCCCAAGCTTGCTGTATGTCTTGGGCCTTTTCTTTGGCCATGTCCATCATCTCTTTGGGCAACCCTTGGGATGCTAATTTATCCGGATGATGTTTGGACATCTGACGACGATAAGCCCGCTTTACTTCGGTGTCATCGGCGGTTTCTGCCACTTCCAAAATGCGGTAAGCATTGCGTAATCTATCTGCCGACGGGGGTGCTTGGCGGCCACCACTGGAGTGACCGGAACCTTGGCGAAAACCATGCAACTGTGCTTCGGCAAAGGCCAACAACTGCTCAAGTTCCGTTTCTGAAAAGCCCAGTTCACTGGCAATGGTCAGCAATAAGCGGCGCTCGGCCGGATGCAACTCACCATCGGCGAAGGCCACTTGTAATTGCACTTCCATAAAGAAGCGTAACAAGTTGCGACTGTCTTTGACTCGCGCTCGAAAACGACGCAAAGTTTCTTTTAATGGAAAATCTGCACTTTTACCGGCCCGAAACGCTTCTTGCGCTTTAAGGCGCAGCTCACCTTGTAGGCGCATCTGCGTCATTAACTGCTCGGCTAAACGGATTTCTTCATTCGACACCTGACCGCTGGACTTAGCAAGATGGCCCATGGTGGCAAAAGTAGTATAGAGAAACTCAGCTTGAGCATCTTTATTAAACAGCCAAGCATTAGCGAGCTTCTTATCTAATAAGTGCCCCAACCATAAGCCAATTAAGGCGCCGGGGATATTGCCGAGCAAGAAGCCAAAAAATAAGCCAATCAGCTTGCCTTTAATATGTGCCAACATAATAGCTATGCCTCTTGCTTGTTGAGTTGCAAAGCTTCTGCGCAAACCAACTTACAGCGTCTCGGCCACAAAAACCGAGGGAGAGCAGCTAATCTCATAAGCAGGATCCTAGATGAACAATGGGGCTAAGGGAGGTCATCTTGCAGGTCGATAGTGCTGGCCGCAAGAATGCTTTATCATAGCCCGTTACCATAAAGTAATGACACCCAAATCTCAACCAGCCCAATGGGCGGTGTCGCCACCAGGAAGCGAGCGTCAACCCATGAGAATACGGATTATCGGCTTACCCTTGCTGCTGCTTTCAGGCCTCACTCAGGCCCAAACTGAAACGCCAGATGCCTCAGCCCCCTCGGCCATGCCTTTCAGCCGCTGCTTTAGCCATGTGCCCTTGCTGGTAGACTCAGCAACGGGGGATACCAATGCCCCAATTAGCGTGACTGCTGATTTATTAGATGCCACCCGCGATGGTAAAATCATTTACAGCGGTCAGGTTGAAGTAGAGCAAGGCGCGCGTAAATTTAATGCCGACCAAGTAGAACTTGAACAAATTAGTCGTGATGTACTGGCCACCGGTAATATCCACTTTACCGATGGCACCATCAGCGTGGACAGTAATAAACAACTGACCGGTAACTTAAATACCAAAGACACCGAGCTAGAAGATGCCCATTATCAGTTTCACGGTGAGCCCGGTCGTGGTCTCGCCAAAAAAGTGCGCCTCAGCGACAATACTGGCCAAGTGGACTTAAATGGTGCCAGCTACACCACCTGCCCGCCGGATGGCGAGGCATGGAAATTAAAAGCCAGCTCGGTGAAAGTGGAACAAGACGAAGTATTTGGCGAAGCCTGGAACGCGGTACTGTGGCTGGGCGAGGTACCGGTGTTTTACTTCCCCTACTTAAAATTTCCCGTGAAAGACGAGCGTCAAAGCGGCTTTTTATATCCCAGCTTTAACTTTGGCGATAGTAACGGCACTGACATCAGCTTGCCTTACTACTGGAATATCGCGGAAAACTACGACGCCACCTTTACCCCGCGCTATATGGAAAAACGCGGCACTATGGCGCAATTGGAGTTTCGTTATCTACCCATTGCCGGCCAAAGTGGCACTCTATACGGCGAGTATTTAGCCAGTGACGATAAATTACTGAATACCGAGTGGGAAGAGGATGCGCGCTGGCTAGTTAACTGGCGCCATAATGCCCGCTTTGATGCCGCAGGACACTGGCGTGCCAATGTGGACTACACCAAAGTTGCGGGTTGGGATAATGCCTATTTTGATGACTTCTCGCCACCGGTTGGCCAGTTAGTAGATGACCAACTGATGCAGTCGTTTAGTGGCGGCTACTATGACAAACGCTGGCAGCTGACCACAGAAGTGCGTGATTATCAGATCTTAAAACCCAACATCGCCACCATGCCTTTCCAGCTGGCACCCAGTGTAGCCTTAACCAGCTATCAAGGTTTTGGTGGTTTTGATCTGGGTTTTGATGCTGAAGTCACCCAGTTTAAAAACGATGGCACTCAAGTTTATGAAGCTACCCGTGTGCACGCCGAACCCAAACTAGTGTACTCACTGGTTAATCAGCCAGGCGCGCAACTCACTGCTGATCTGGGTGCTTATTACACCCATTATGAACAAGATATTCCCGCTAACTTGTCGAGCTACTATGGTAATCAAGACCCCAGTGGTCTGGGGTTTACCACTGATGGCCTAGACGGCAATGTTGACCGTTTACTGCCCCGCGCACGACTGAATGGCACCTTGGTATTTGACCGTGAGACCCAGTGGTTTGAGCGCGATTTCACTCAAACTATTGAACCGCAACTGCAATATTTGTATGTACCGTTTAAAGACCAAGATAATATTGGTTTATACGATACGACCAGCATGCGCCAAGACTATTACAGTTTGTTTAGCGATCGGCGCTTTGCCGGCCTTGACCGCATCAGTGATGCCAACCAAATCACCGGCGGTTTTACCAGTCGTGTTTATGATGCAGAAAGTGTGGAGCGCTTGCGCTTAGCGGTGGCACAAACCTATAACTTTACCTCACCACGCGTGCGTTTGTATCCCAATGAAGAACTCAGCGATACCAAACAGTCGTTTTTGACTTTTGAGGGCGACCTCAATATAGACGGTAATTGGTTTGTGCATACCGAGGCACAGCAAGATACGCGTAATCATAGACTGGCGGGTGGCAATATCACCTTGGAATACAACAACCAAGGTAAATTGGCCCAGGTTGGGTTTCGCCACCTTAATCAAACCTACTTTCCCGATGCCAGCCTAACTGACGATCTGAATCAATTGGGCGGTACCTTTTCTTGGCCACTCGACCCGCAGTGGCGGCTGATTGGTGGTTATTATCGAGACATTGAACTCAATCGTAATATCGATAGTCTGATAGGACTGCGTTATGACTCTTGCTGCTGGGCGGTGAGCTTAGTGTGGGAGCAAGCACAGAAAGAAAGCAAGCTGACTAATCCCAATGAGGTAGAGCAAGAAACGCTAATTGGCTTGAGGTTCGAGTTAAAGGGCCTCAGCTCATTTGGTGCCGGTAACAGTGAGTTTTCACCAGGTACGGATTTATTACCTTACTATCGCCCCTTTAATCTCAATAACTAATTTTCATAGTGCACAGGACTTGTCATGAATAAAAGATGTAAACAATTACTGCTTGCCGCCAGTGTGGGCCTCTTCGCAGTCAGTAGCCAAGCCGTCGAACTGCTGGATAATGTCGTGGCCGTGGTCGATAAAGATGTGGTGCTAGAAAGCCAACTCACAGGCCTGGTCAATCAGGTTAAAAGCAGTGCGAATAGCGCAGGCCAAGCCTTGCCCAATGAACAAGCATTGCGCAAGCAAGCGCTGGAGCGATTAATTCTAGAGAGTTTACAGCTGCAATTAGCCGAGCGTCTGGGTCTGCGCATCACCGACACTCAGCTGGAGCAAGCCATTGCTAACGTGGCTCGCAGCCAAGGCAAAACCGCCGAGCAATTGCGCGCCGAAGCCAAAGCTGATGGCCTAAGCTACAGCCAGTTTCGCGAACAGGTACGCAACGAGATCTTACTTAGCGAATTAGCGCGCAATCAAGTGCGTCGCCGTATCAATATTTCTGACCAAGAAGTAAAGCAAGTGGTGCAGATGATGTCTGAACAAGGGCAAAACCAAAGCCGCTATCGCGTGGGTAATATCTTATTGGCGTTGCCTACCGACCCCAGTAATGTCCAACTGCGTGACGCCAGCCAACAGGCTGAACAGTTGATCAAGCAGCTCAAGCAAGGCGCAGATTTTCGCCAACTCGCCATCGCAAAAAGTGCAGGTCCTAAAGCATTAGAAGGCGGGGATTGGGGACTACTGGGTATCAATGAAATGCCCTCGTTGTTTAGCCAAGCGGTGAAAAATCACGGTAAGGGTGATATTATTGGTCCGCTGCGCTCAGGTGCGGGTGTGCATATCTTGACCATTTTTGACGTAGAAGCCGCCACACAACAAACCGTACAAGCTGTTGAAGTGCGTGCTCGCCATATCTTGCTCAAGCCCTCAATCATCATGAGTGAAGACAAAGCCCAAAGCTTGCTTAATGAGTATGCGAACTCGATTCGCAGCGGCCAAGCTACGCTCGCCCAGCTGGCCGAGCTGCATTCTGAAGATCCCGGCTCCGCCATTCAAGGCGGCGACCTAGGTTGGTCGGCACCTGAGGTGTATGTCAGTAGCTTTCGCGATGTAGTGTCGCAACTTAAGGTCGGCGAGCTCAGTGAGCCATTTCGCTCTGAGCACGGCTGGCACTTAGTGAAGCTTGAAGATAAACGTGTGGTAGATGCCACCGAACAAGCAACCGAACAAAAAGCCTATCAGCTTATTTTTAATCGTCGCTTTACTGAAGAAGTACAAACCTGGCTGGACGAACTTAAAGATGAAGCCTATATCCGTATTGTCGACACCCAATTATCAAACGGTGAACTGTGATCTGTAAACGTATCGCGATAACTCCAGGCGAGCCCGCCGGCATAGGTCCCGACCTGATGCTGGCCTTGGCTGCCCTTGATTGGCCGGTAGAGTTGGTGGTCATTGCCGACCCCGAGCTTATTCAAAGCCGCGCTCAAGCTTTAGGTAAAGAGCTAGTCTTACTGCCTTATGACTCAGAGCGTGCCCCACAACCGCAACGCGCCGGCACGCTAACTATTGCAACCGTCAAACTGGATAAGCCCGCCGTTCCTGGTGTGCTGGATGAGGCCAATGGCCTCTATGTACTGGAAACCTTAAAACGCGCGTCCGATGGCAATATGAGCGGTGAATTTGCCGCCGTGGTCACCGGCCCCGTGCACAAAGGTATTATTAATAAAGCCGGCGTGTCTTTTAGTGGCCACACTGAATTTTTTGCCCAACAAGCCAATGTGCCGGATGTGGTAATGTTACTGGCGGCACCGGGTTTACGTGTCGCGCAAGTGACCACCCACATTCCACTGGCCTACGTGGCCAAGGCCATTACCGAAGACCGTCTGACCAAAATTATTCGCATCTTACATGCGGAGCTAAAAAGTAAGTTTGGCTTAGCCGAGCCACGCATTTATGTGTGCGGCCTTAATCCGCACGCCGGTGAGGACGGCCACTTGGGCCGTGAAGAGCTGGATATTATTAGCCCGACGTTGGACAAACTTCGCGGCGAGGGCATGGAGCTTATTGGGCCGGTTTCTGCGGACACCGCATTTCAGCCCAAATATATGCAAGACGCCGATGCCTATTTAGCCATGTATCATGACCAAGGCTTACCGGTACTTAAATACATTGGTTTTGGCCAAGCGGTGAATATCACCCTCGGCTTGCCCTTTATCCGCACCTCTGTGGATCATGGCACTGCTTTAGAGTTAGCAGGAACCGATAAAATCGATGCGGGCAGCATGCTGTGCGCGCTTAATCAAGCCATTGAAATGATAGAAACACGCGATGAATAGTAAAGTCCACCAAGGGCACAAAGCCCGTAAACGCTTTGGCCAAAACTTCTTACACGATGACTACGTAATCGATCAAATTGTGGATGCTATTTATCCCACAGATGACTTTACCATGGTTGAAATTGGTCCGGGTCTGGGCGCCTTAACCGGCCCAGTATGCGAGCGCATCGAACGCCTGAATGTGGTGGAGCTCGACCGAGACTTGGCCGCGCGCTTAGCGGCCCACCCGTTCTTAAAAGACAAGCTCAACATTCATCAAGCGGATGCCATGAAGTTCGATTTTACTCAGCTGTTAGAGCCGGGTAAAAAGATGAAGATTTTTGGCAATCTGCCTTACAACATCTCTACTCAGCTGATGTTTCACCTGTTTGAGTTTGCCGTTCACGTACAAGACATGCACTTTATGCTGCAAAAAGAAGTGGTAAACCGCCTCGCGGCAGGCCCAGGTAGTAAGACCTACGGCCGCTTAAGCGTCATGGCGCAATATTACTGCCAAGTAGTACCGGTGTTGGAAGTGGGGCCAGAAGCCTTTCAGCCGGCGCCTAAAGTCAACTCGGCGGTAGTAAAACTATTACCTTATGAAGTCCCCCCCTATCCTGCGCAAGATATAGCTTGCCTGTCGCAGGTCACGGCCGATGCCTTTGGTAAACGCCGCAAAACGATTCGTAATAGTTTAAGCCACCTGTTTAACCAAGAGCAGTTGACCGAGCTTGGCTTAGATCCCGGTGCCCGTCCTGAGCAGCTGACACTGGCGCAATACGTCACCTTGGCCAATGCCTTGGCCCAACGCAAGGAATAGCTTTCTATGTCTCCCGACCATATTCACATTACTACCGAGCCCCATTACTTAGCCGAACATTCCGCACCCGATGAGCAAAACTATGTATTTGCTTACACCATTAGCATCCAAAATCGCGGCCCAAACAGTGTGCAACTGCTGAGCCGCCGTTGGCTGATAACGGATGCCAATGGCAAAATAATTGAGGTAGAAGGCAGTGGTGTGGTGGGCGAACAGCCTAATATTGCGCCGGGAGCCATTTTCACCTATACCAGCGGCGTTAAATTAGACACCCCGGTAGGCGTGATGGAAGGCAGTTATCTCTTTATTGAGCAAGATGGTCGCGAATTTGCGGCACCCATAGCTCCCTTTCGTCTGTCTTTGCCACATCTGATTAACTGATGGCCACGTATATTATTGGCGATTTGCAAGGGTGTTTGGCTGAACTCGATACCCTGCTTAATGAGGTGGCGTTTCGTCCTTCCCGTGATCAACTCTGGCTCACCGGTGACTTAGTCGCCCGTGGGCCCGACTCGCTTGGCTGTTTACGCCGCGTTATCGCGCTCGGTAATGCGGCTACTACTGTATTGGGCAATCACGACTTGCACTTATTAGCGGTCGCCAATGGCATAGCCCAGCCTAAAGCGGCGGATAAAATCATGCCGATATTACAAGCCGCCGATAGCTCAGACTTATTGTATTGGTTACGTCAGCAGCCACTGCTGGCCGAATATCAACCCGCAGCAGATAAGCGATCTGAATATAAGTCGGCGGCACAAGCTCAGCCTTTTGTCATGACCCACGCAGGCATTCCCCCGCAGTGGAGTATTGAGCAAGCAAGAGCGGCGGCACGCAGTGCCGAAGCTGAGCTACGCTCCCCCGATTACCAAGAGCGCTTGGCACAAATGTACGGTAATTTACCGAATTTTTGGCAAGCAGACTTAACCGCGGTCGAGCAACTGCGCTTTACCATCAATGCCTTTACACGCATGCGCTTTTGCCATCCTGACGGCAGTTTAGACTTTGGCTATAAGGCGGGGTTAAGCGACGCACCGGGCGAACTCACACCTTGGTTCACTTTACGCCAAGATCGCCAAGATCCCCCACTGATCTTCGGCCATTGGGCCGCATTAGAGGGTGAGTGTCAGGTAGAAGATATTTATGCGTTAGATACAGGCTGTGTGTGGGGCGGCAGTATGACATTATTATGCTGGGAAACCGGTGAGCGCATCAGTACGCCCTGCCCCTTGTATGCGTGAAGGGTAAAGAGTGAAGAGGACGGGATAAACAAGCGCCGAGCACCTAGCGCTAAGCTAGGGCTGAAACAAGAACAACTGCTTTGCGGTAACGGTAAAGCGTGAAGCGTGAAGCGTGAAGCTGAAAGAATAGAGCATTAAAACTAAGACAGTAATAAAAGTGAAGGGTGAGAGGGAAACATCCAATCTGCAAACGCAGGGTTGCCTCCTCACTCTTTACCCTTCACGCTTTATACTCGTTTATAAACCTGGAACCTGCAGTTATATTCATTACGCTCGTCACCAAGGCGTAACTGCTCAGACTCAAGCTGCCAATCTGCGGCCTGAAACGGAAAATAGGTATCACCCTCAACATCCGCTTCAATCTGGGTTAGGTATAAGCGCTGGCTTAACGGCAAGAATGCCTGATACAGCTGGCCACCGCCCATCACCATTACCTCACTCTCTCCGGCTAATAACGCCAGCGCCGCTTCAGGCGATGGCACTACTTCGGTACCGATTGGCGCCTCAATTAAGCTTTGGCTAACAATAATATTACGTCGGCCTGGCAAGGCACGGCCGATAGAGTTGAAGGTGTTGCGCCCCATCACTATCGGCTTACCCAGCGTGGTCTGCTTAAAGTACGCTAAATCCGCCGGCAAATGCCAAGGCATGGCATTGTCTTTACCAATCACGCCGTTACGCGTCATGGCCACGATTAAAGCAACTATCATAGCTTATTCACGCGTGTAGATAACATGGCCGTCATCTTCTTCGTCGTCCCAGTCGTCATCATCGTCTTCGTCGTCAAAGTCTTGTGCGAGCGGCTTACTGTGCTCTTCCAACGTCGTCTCGTGGTAGTCGTCCCACTTGAAGTTCACCACTTCACGGGCATCTTCTAACTCTTGTTGAGTACGAGGATTTTCATCTAAGAAGTCCATCAGCGCTTCGGTCACTTCTTTAGTGCCGTCTTTACTGATGGCGGTGATGCGAAATACTGGGCCTTGCCAGTCTAAGCGCTTAATCACACGTTCGATAATGGCTTCCGCTTCTTCTGGTAACACTAAGTCGAGCTTATTAAACAGCAACCAGCGTGGCTTATTGGCCACAGTTTCACTGTATTGCACCAGCTCATTGATGATGATCTCAGCGTTATCTGCAGGATCTGTCTCATCAGCAGGCAGCACATCTATGATGTGCAGCAACACACGGCAACGCTCTAAGTGTTTTAAGAAGCGAATACCTAAGCCAGCACCGTCGGCAGCACCTTCAATCAAGCCGGGAATATCCGCAACCACGAAGCTTCTATGACCGTCACAACGTACCACACCTAAGTTAGGCGCAAGGGTGGTAAAGGGATAATCCGCCACTTTTGGCTTAGCCGCAGACACGGCGCGGATAAAGGTAGATTTACCGGCATTGGGTAAACCCAACATGCCTACGTCTGCTAGCAGTAATAGCTCCAGCACTAAGGCACGAACTTCACCTGGCGTGCCATTGGTTTTTTGGCGAGGCGCACGGTTAACTGAGCTTTTAAAACGCGCATTGCCCAAACCATGGAAACCGCCTTTGGCCACCAGCAACTTCTGACCGTCACGGGTTAAATCACCAAGGATTTCGCCCGTCATCTCATCTTTAGCGCGAGTACCGACCGGTACTTTGATCACTAAATCTTGACCACGTTTACCCGTACAGTTACTGCTACGGCCATTCTCGCCACGCTCGGCACGATGAAAGCGTTCAAAGTGGTAATCGATCAGGGTGTTGAGGTTAGTGTCTGCCAGCATATATAAGTCGCCACCATCACCACCATCGCCACCATCTGGGCCACCATTGGGAATATATTTTTCACGGCGAAAACTCACACAACCGTTACCACCGTCACCGGCTTCAACTTGGATTTGTGCTTCATCTACAAATTTCATTACATTAATCTCCCATTCGTGCACTGACACCAGTGTATCTGGTTTCAGCACCGAACGTGCTTTTTATAAAGCAAAAAGCCCCGCCGATGGGCGGGGCTTTCTTAGTTCAGCCTTGATGCTTACTCAGCTTCAATGCTTACGAACTTACGGTTGTTTGGACCTTTAACTTCAAACTTCACCTTGCCAGAGGCAGTGGCGAATAAAGTGTGGTCTTTGCCCAAACCAACGTTAACGCCGGCGTGGAAACGAGTGCCGCGCTGACGAACGATGATGTTGCCCGCCAAGACACTTTCACCACCAAAACGCTTAACACCAAGACGTTTACTTTCTGAATCGCGACCGTTACGAGTTGAGCCGCCTGCTTTTTTCGATGCCATGGAACTGAACTCCTATATTAAGCGCTGATAGCCGTGATCTTAACTTCAGTGAACCACTGACGATGACCTTGCTGTTTGCGTGAGTGCTTACGACGACGGAACTTAACGATCTTGACTTTTTTGCCACGACCGTGAGCTACGACTTCAGCTGTTACTGTGCTACCGTCGATGTAAGGAACACCAACTTTAACATCTTCACCTTGAGCAACCATTAGCACTTTGTCAAAATTGACAGATGCGCCAGTTTCAACGTCTAATTTTTCTAGACGAATTACCAGACCTTCGGTTACACGGTGCTGTTTTCCGCCGCTTTGGATTACCGCGTACATGATTTTAACTCCGAATTATTGGCACTTTTACCCTCAAAGGGGCGTGCACTAAAACTGTTCTACAATGGTCGCGTATTGTACGCAGATTGATAGGGCGAGACAAGAGTGCAGGCATAAAAAAATCAGTCTTATCGCACAAGCTTGCAAAGGCGGGCTTGTCGGCTTTATCCCTATGGTAAATAGTGTAAAATCCCAGCATCAGTGGCTGTTGACGGCGTCGTTTGGCTTATAAATTTATGGTAAATATGAATAAAATAAAACAATTGACCGAGCAAGATATGCAATCGGTGAACGATTTAATCAGCTCACGACTGCAATCAGACGTGGCGCTCATTAATCAACTGGGCTTCTATATAGTGGGTGCCGGCGGTAAGCGGATGCGCCCCCAACTCACCGTATTGGCCGCTCGCGCCTTAGGCTACGAGGGTGATGCGCACATTACCTTGGCTGCCATTATCGAGTTTATTCACACCGCCACCTTGCTGCATGATGACGTGGTCGATGAGTCAGACTTACGCCGTGGCCGCGATACCGCCAATGCTTTATTTGGTAATGCAGCCAGCGTCTTGGTCGGCGATTTCCTTTATACCCGCGCGTTTCAGATGATGACTGAGCTGGATAACATGAAAATCATGCATATCTTAAGCGACGCCACCAATATTATTGCCGAAGGTGAAGTGCTGCAGTTAATGAATTGCAACGATCCCGACACCACCCAAGACAGCTATATGCAGGTGATTTACTGCAAGACTGCCAAATTATTTGAAGCAGCCACCCGCTTGGCTGCGGTGCTGACTCATCAAGCGCCTGACGTAGAACAAGCCATGCTGGATTACGGTAAATATTTAGGTACTGCTTTCCAGCTGGTTGACGACATCATGGACTACAGCTCAGACAGTCAGGACATGGGTAAGAACGTCGGCGACGACTTGAGCGAGGGTAAGCCTACCCTGCCCCTGCTGCGTGCCATGGAAGTGGGTAACGACGCGCAACGCGAGCGTATTCGTGATGCCATCGCTAATCGTACCGGTATGGATCATCTTGAAGAGATCATGGGCATCTTGGCCGACACCCAAGCGCTGGAATACAGCCAGCAACAAGCCGAGCTTGAAGCGCAAAAAGCCATCGACAGTTTACGCATCTTGCCCGATTCCGATCACAAACAAGCGCTGATCGACTTGGCTCATATGGCTGTAGAACGCAGCAGCTGATGCGGCTTCGCCGATGAAGGGTGGTAAAACTGGATATCTGCAAGCTCGGTGTGTTTTCTTTATGCTGAGCTTGCCTCGGTATCTAGTACTTAGGAAAAGCGAGATCCTGACGTGCGTCAGGAAGACGGCTAACACCTAGATCTGAAGGTTAGGTGTTTTTCACCTCCCTCCTCACGCTTTACCCCTTACGTTAAAACAAAAACGCCAGCTCAATGAGCTGGCGTTTTTTATATGGATAAACCTAACGATTAAGCATCAAAAGGATGAAGCAAAATCATGGTCTCATCACGATCGGGGCCGGTCGAAATAATATCAATCGGCACACCGGATAACTCTTCGATGCGCTTAATGTAATTGCGCGCCGCTTGTGGCAAACCTTCAAGGGTGACCACACCTACAGTGTTATCGCTCCAGCCTGGCATAGTCTCATACACAGGAATAACGGTATCATAATCTTCGGCTGCCATAGGTGGCACATCCTTGACTGAACCGTCTGGCATTTGATAGCCCACGCAGATTTTCAGCTCTTTCAAGCCATCCAATACGTCTAGCTTGGTTAAGCAGAAACCGGAAATGGAGTTCACTTGAACGGCACGCTTAACGGCCACCAAGTCCAACCAACCGGTACGACGCAAACGACCGGTAGTAGCACCAAATTCATGGCCCACTGTACCTAGGTGTTTGCCGACGTCATCTAGCTTCTCTTGACCGTCGTACAGCTCGGTCGGGAAAGGACCTGAGCCGACGCGAGTGGCATAGGCCTTGATGATACCCAACACATAATCAATGTGACGAGGACCAAAACCTGAGCCAGTAGCAACGCCGCCAGCCGTGGTATTAGATGAGGTCACAAATGGATAAGTGCCGTGGTCAATGTCCAGCAAGGTACCTTGGGCACCTTCGAACATGATTTTATCACCGTTTTTACGGGCAATATCCAGCACGTCGGTAACATCAATCACCATACTGGTCAGCAGAGCTGCATAACCTTTGGCTTCTTCTAATACCGTTTCATAGGAAACCGCTTCTACACCGTAAAAACCGGTGAGCTGGAAATTATAATATTCTACAATTTCTTTCAACTTAACGGCAAAGGTGTCCATGTTGGCAAGGTCGCCGACGCGCAAACCGCGGCGTGCTACTTTGTCTTCATAGGCTGGGCCAATACCACGTCCTGTAGTACCAATGGCGTTAGCACCGCGCGCGATTTCTCGTGCTTGGTCCATGGCCACATGGTATTGCAGGATCAGCGGGCAAGCTTCACTGAGTACCAAACGCTCGCGCACTGGCACACCGCGGGCTTCCAAACCGGCCATTTCCTTTAACAAAGCTTCCGGCGACAACACTACACCGTTGGCAATAATGCACAGGCAGTTGTCACGTAAAATACCTGATGGAATAAGGTGGAGAACGGTTTTTTCACCGTCGATAACAAGAGTATGACCCGCGTTATGGCCGCCTTGATAGCGAACAACATAACGGGCTCTGTCAGTCAGAAGGTCTACAACCTTCCCCTTGCCTTCATCACCCCATTGGGTGCCGAGTACAACAACGTTTTGTCCCATTTTTCCTTTCACTAACTGTTAAGTTATTAAAAACCGAGTCTATCAAATTTTGAC
This sequence comes from Oceanisphaera profunda, assembly GCF_002157895.1. Lineage (GTDB taxonomy): Bacteria > Pseudomonadota > Gammaproteobacteria > Enterobacterales > Aeromonadaceae > Oceanimonas > Oceanimonas profunda. Next base: position 2,502,534 of record NZ_CP021377.1, on the reverse strand, counting down.
CAGAGTCGGAATAAAGTAATGCCAATAAAACGAAACCAGCGTTAAACGATAAGCGCTCAGCCATCAGTTAAAGACCACCAGCGCCTTTTTATCGACTTACGGTAAAACATAAAAAAGCCCGGCGAACCGGGCTTGGTTTGATTAAACGAGCTTATTCGATGTTACTGAGCTTTCCCTGACGGGTCTTTCAGGAAGCGGAAGAAATCACCATCCGGCTTCAATACCATCAAGTCACCGCCCTGCTCAAAGCTTTTACGATAGGCTTCGAGGCTACGAATAAAGCTGAAAAAATCCGGGTCAGCTGAATAGGCATCCGCGTAAATCGTTGCTGCTGATGCATCACCTTCACCGCGTAAGGTACGGCTATTACGCTGAGCGTCAGCAATCATAACGGTTACGTCACGATCGGCTTTCGCCTTAATAATTTCTGCCTGCTCACGGCCTTGAGATCTGTGCTCTCGGGCCACGGCGGCACGCTCAGCACGCATCCGCTGATAGATAGAAGTAGAGATTTCGGTCGGCAGGTTGATTTGCTTGATCCGTACATCCACCACTTTGATACCTAAATCAGCAGACGACTCCAACTGATTACGCAACGCCGCTTCCATGACTTCGCCCCGTTTACCGGACACGATTTCACGAATGGTCAAGTTACCAATTTCTGAACGCAGGCTGTTGTTAATACGACGGCGTAACAGGTTTTCTGCTTGCAGACGATTACCACCACCCGTGGCCAAATAATAAGTAGCAAAGTTGTCGATACGCCATTTCACGTAGGAGTCGATGATTAAGTCTTTCTTCTCCGAGGTGATAAAGCGATCTGCCTGATCATCTAAGGTCTGTAAGCGGGCATCGAGTTTGCGCACTTGATCTATCATCGGCACTTTAAAGTGCAGGCCAGGCCCATAAAGCGTCGGCAGCTCAGTACCTTGCTCACGTTTTACTTTGCCAAATTGCAGCACTATACCGCGCTCACCTTCTACGACCACGAATACCGAGGCATAAAAAATGATGGCAATCAGGGCAACAATAACCAATAAACCTTTTCTCATGGCTTAGTTTCTCCCTGTTGGACGAATAGTGCCTTGCTCATTACCGGCTCTGGTTTGGCCACTGTCTGAACCCGCTTGTTTTTGTAAGCCATTGATATAATCCGAGGTAATAATATTCGGATCTACCACTGTCTTACGACTGGCGTTTTGCTCAACCAACTTGTCCAACGGCAGATACATCAGGTTGCTGCTTCCTTCAGGCGTATCAACGATCACCTTGTTTACCTTGGAATAAATTTCTTCCATGGTCTCAAGATAAATACGTTGGCGCATCAAGTCAGGCTGCTGCTGATATTGCGGTAACAGCTGGCGGAATCGTGCCACTTCACCTTCGGCACGCAGTGCAATCTGCTCTTTATAACCTTCGGCTTCTTGTAGCAGACGCTTAGCTTGGCCTCGAGCCTTAGGCCGAATTTCACGGTCATAGGCTTCGGCTTCACGAATAAAGCGCTGTTCATCTTCTTGAGCGGCGATCGCATCATCGAAAGCATCTTTTACTTCTTCCGGCGGACGAGCCGGCAAAAAGTTCAGATCCACTATCGATAAACCCAGATCATAAGGTTCGATAATATTTTCGAGTAGTTCGCGGGTTGCTTGACGCACCCCGTCACGGCCCGTGGTCAAGACGTCATCCATGGTGCTGTGACCCACCACAAAACGCAGCGCACTGTCGAGTGCCTGATGCAAACTGTCGTCGGCGTTAGTGACGTTAAACAGATAGTCGCGAGGTTCGATCACGCGATACTGCACTTCCATCTCCACGCGCACCAAGTTTTCATCTTCAGTCAGCATAAAACCAGACGCAGGTTGTGAGCGCACCGACTCCACATCCACCGGGAATACCCGGTCGATAAAGGTCGCTTTCCAGCTTAAGCCTGGCTCTACGGTTTGGTAATAATTACCAAAACGCAGCACCACACCACGCTGAGCTTCGCCAATCGTATAGAAACCGCTGACGACCCACACCACTAGGGCTACCACCAAGGCGATGACCACGGCAAAAGAGCCTAGATCGCCTCCGTTACCGGAATCAGAGCTGCGCTTGCCGAGTACACCACCGAACTTATTTCTCAGGTTTCGAATTACCTGATCCAGATCTGGCGGACCTTGCTGCTTACCGTTATTCCCCCAAGGGTCACGGTCTTTGCCACCATTTCCAGGCTCATTCCAAGCCATTTGTCTCTCCGTCTTTCTGATTTATAAAAGTAACTTTATCAAGCAATTCATCGCTTATAAAGCGCTCTAACGGCTCTTCTTCCTGTTTCAACAAGCGCTGCCAATCCGCCTGTTGTAACCGAATATCCACTACAAACTCGCCCTGCTCACCAAAAGTCTCACTGACCACGCCATTAAGCGCATACAAGCGACTGCGCAGCTTAGATGCCGTAGGCGGCAGGATTAATCTATGCTCGACCAAGGCGCCGGCCAGCAATTGGTTAAGGGCATCAAGCAAAAACTCGATGCCTTGATTGTTTTGCGCCGAAAGCCACACCGCTCGCGGCAAACCCGCTTCGTTTAGCTCAAGACGCGGCGGCGTATTATCTAACTTATCTATCTTATTGAACACCATAAGCACCGGCACATGGTCGGCCTCTATTTGCTCAAGGACAGAATTCACTTCGTCGATATTTTCGTTCATTTGCTCATCAAAGCAATCCACCACATGCAGCAATAAATCTGCATCACGGGTTTCTTGCAATGTGGCCTTAAAAGCTGCAATCAAGTCGTGGGGCAAATGACGAATAAAACCCACCGTATCGGCTAGTACCGACGGCCCCGCATCCGGCAATTCAATTTTACGCAAGGTCGGATCTAGGGTGGCAAACAATTGGTCTGCCGCATAAACGTTGGCATCAGTCAGGCGATTAAATAACGTCGACTTGCCGGCGTTGGTATAGCCCACCAAAGACACGGTAGGAATCGCATTACGCTTGCGTGCCCGACGTCCCTGCTCGCGCTGGCGCGCTACTTTATCAAGGCGCTTTTGAATCAGTTTAATGCGCTCTCGCAACAAGCGACGGTCGGTTTCCAGCTGCATTTCACCGGGTCCGCGCAAGCCTATGCCGCCTTTTTGGCGTCCCAGCTCGGCACGCCCACCCACCAAACGCGTCGACATATGACTAAGCTGAGCCAATTCCACCTGCAGTTTACCCTCATGGGTACGGGCGCGCTGGGCAAAAATATCTAAAATAAGCCCAGTACGGTTTAGCACTCGGCAGTTGATCACCCGCTCTATGTTGCGCTCTTGCGATGCGCTGAGCGGATGATTAAAAATCACCACATCCGCATTCACCATCTGCACCAATGCGGCCAATTCATCTATTTTACCCGAGCCAATAAATAATTTGGCTTGCGGGGAAGCACGGCTGCCGGTTAGTAAACCGACACGCTCCACGCCTGCTGAGTCGACCAATAATTCCAGCTCTTCGAGATCTTCACGTTCTTTATCATTATCAAAATTAATGTGCACCAGAATAGCAGTCTCGCTGCTTTCATCACGCTCAAACAAATTGCGTACTCCCTAACATGAAGTCGACATTAACCGTCAAGCTCAAGGCTACTCCCAGGCCGGTGTGCTTAAACTTACTCGGGTTGTTGCTCGCTCGCAGGTAACTCGGCACTGGCGCTGGGTGTCATCTGTACCGGACGGGCAGGCACCACAGTTGAAATAGCGTGCTTATAGACCATCTGGCTGACGGTATTTTTCAGTAAGATAACGAATTGATCAAATGACTCTACTTGTCCTTGTAGCTTAATGCCATTGACTAGATAAATAGAGACCGGGACCCGCTCACGGCGCAGCGCATTCAAAAATGGGTCCTGCAAAGATTGTCCCTTAGCCATAATGTTGTCCTTATCTTTATCGTTATGAGTGTTGTTATTGTTGTTGTCTATTATTATTGGTCGTTATTTACGGCTTTTATCTGGGCTATTACATCCTGAGCCAACAAGGTATTGTGAGTGTCTAACCAGCGTACATCTGGCCAGCCTCTCAGCCAAGTAAGCTGGCGTTTCGCCAGCTGGCGCGTGGCAGCCTGCCCCCGCGCCACCATTTCATCATAGCCGACTACACCGCTCAGGTAATCCCACATTTGACGATAACCCACGCAACGAATAGAGGGTAAATCGGGATGTAAATCGCCGCGCTCATACAAAGCTAGAACTTCTTGTTCAAAGCCTGAATCCAACATTTGTAGAAAACGTGCATCAATCCGCTGATGCAGCTCGCTACGATCGTTAGGCGCAATGGCAAACTGTAACACTTTGTAAGGTAAGGGATCACCCTTATGCTGCGTTAATTCTGTCAGCGTGCACCCAGAAATGCGAAAAACCTCTAATGCGCGGGAGATTCGTTGCGGATCATTAGGGTGAATACGCGCCGCCGCCACCGGGTCAATCTCGGCCAACTCTTGATGCAAAGCCTCCCACCCTTTCAACTGAGCTTGCACTTCAATTTGTGCGCGTATCTCAGCATTGGCGCTCGGCAGGGGCGATAACCCCTCCAGCAAGGCTTTGAAATACAGCATGGTGCCGCCCACTAACAGCGGAATACGCCCCGCCGCGGTGATTTCAGCCATGGCAGCTAGCGCATCATGTCTAAAATCCGCCGCCGAATAGGCTTCATCGGGTTCAATTAAATCAATCAAGCGATGCGGCGCCAGTGCTTGTTCCGCTGCGGTCGGCTTAGCCGTGCCAATATTCATCCCTTTATATACCAGCGCTGAGTCGACGCTGATCAACTCACAGGGCAATTGCTGGCACAACTCCATGGCAAGGCTAGTTTTACCGGACGCCGTAGGGCCCATTAAAAATATTGCGAGCGGTTTAGTACTCATGCTGAGTACTTATAAAGAGTGCTCATGATTCCACCTGTCTAATTGTTGCGCGAGCGCTAAGGGCCGTAAAAAGTTACTAATGGCAGCAGTGGCTAAATCACTTGGCAGCTCAGCGTGAAGTTGCTGCCATAGAGCACGGGCTTCAGCCATCGACCAATTGCTCGTTTTAGCCTGATGTTGTGCGCACAGCCACTGACATAATTCCGCCGGTGCCACTTTACTCTGCAACTGGTTTAATAATTCAGGAAACAGTCGCGCTAAGTCTGCATGGCGCAGTGGCTGCGGCACGCGTGTGAGAATAATGGTGTCGCCACTGCCCTTTTTCAACTCCAGCCCCAACTTTTGCAATTGCGCTTGATGCTCCACCACGGCTTGCTGCTGTGTCGCATCCAGGCTAATGCGAATGGGCAGCAACAAGGGTTGCGGCGTAAACCCTTGCTCCCACACCGCAAATAAAGCACGACCGTCCATGTAAGCACGCGCCCGATTAAGCTCGCACAACCAGAGTTGCGCTTGATGCCACACCACTAGCCCCTGACCGTTAACCAGCTGCAGCGCTTGGCTGTGCTCAATACTTAATGGCTGAGCCGCCTCCGCGAGCGCGGGTGATTCAGTTTGCAACTGGCCTTGTGCCTGGGGGGAGCATCATAAGGTTGAGAGATCGGCGGCAAAGTGGTTAATAGACCGTCTATGCCCTGCCATGCGCTACGGCTAATATTGCTGGGCGAACTATCTCGGGCCGAGCCCTCGCGTGTAGCGCCGCCATAGCCATGGCGCGGTGCCTGATAACGCACCGGTTCAGCGCGAGCCGTGCTCTGTGTGTTGGCGTAATGCTGGCTGCTTCTTACCTCTGACGTTGCTACTGACGGCGCTGCTGAATATGCGTCCAGACCCGAATTTGATTCTAAGTCTGAATCTGGCTCAGCCAACACTTGCGGCGCCTGCTCCAGTGCTTGGGCTAATACCTGATAGATAAAATCGTGCACCAAACGCGCTTGATGAAACCGTACTTCGTGCTTCGCCGGATGCACGTTGACATCCACTTCGCTGGCATCCAATTCCAGATATAAAACGAAGGCGCCGTGAGTATCATTGGGCAGCCGGTCGCCATAGGCTTGACGCACCGCATGATTAAGCAATTTATCGCGCATCATGCGGCCATTTACGTAGGTGTATTGCACATCTGGCTGAGATCGGCCGCCTTCTGGCGCCGCTAACCAGCCCCACAAGCGCAAACCATGATGTTCACAGTCAACCTTAAGTGCCGACTGCATAAACGCCGAGCCACAAATGGCCGCCAGCCGCTTATCTTGCTGAGACGGCACTCGGGCGGCGCGATATTGGCGCACTTGTTTGCCGTTATGGCGCAATATCCAATCCACGTCGAAGCGACTGAGCGCGATGCGACGGATCAGCTCATCAATATGACTAAATTCGGTTTTTTCGGTGCGCATAAACTTGCGCCGCGCAGGCGTATTAAAAAATAAATCGCTGACTTCTAGCGTGGTGCCGATAGGGTGAGAGGCGGGCATCAGCTTCACCTCCATATCGCGCCCTTCAGCCATAGCCTGCCAAGCTTCATTTTGCTCGGCGGTTCTGGAGGTGAGAGTAAGCCGCGCCACCGAGCTAATCGAGGCCAGCGCTTCACCACGAAAGCCCAAGCTCATAATGCACTCGAGATCTTCCAGGGTGCTGACTTTTGAGGTGGCATGGCGCGATAACGCCAGCGCCAACTCTTCTTTAGCAATACCGGTGCCATTGTCGCGGATACGGATTAATTTAACGCCGCCCTTTTCGATGTCCACCTCGACCCGAGTCGCGCCCGCGTCCAAGCTATTTTCAATCAACTCTTTCACCACAGAGGCGGGACGCTCAACCACTTCACCGGCGGCTATTTGGTTTGCCAAGCGCGCGGGTAGGATCTGAATTGCCATATCAGCTCCCAGGAATATCCAATACTTGGCCAATTCGTACTACATCGGTACGTAAACTGTTATGACCTTTAAGGCGGCTCATGGTCACTCCATAGCGCTGGGCAATCAGCGATAAGCTTTCACCGCTGCGTACCGTGTGCTTCTGTGCTCGGCCTGTAGACTGGCTGGCCATCATGGTGCCGCTAGGCGGATTTTGGCGGTAATAAGATTTAACGCCATTAAAGACCGCCTGTGCGACCTTTTGTTGGTGATCGGCGGTTAACAACAGCCGCTCTTCTTCGGGGTTAGAAATAAAGCCCGCCTCAATCAACAACGAAGGAATATCAGGAGACTTTAAGACTGCCAAGCTGGCATGTTCAGGCTTGGCCTTGTGTAGGCGCACTACCTTGCCCATGGCACTTAAAATATGCTCACTGATGGCGTAACTGTCGGCGCGAGACTTATCCATCGATAAATCGAGGAAGGTGCGCGTTAAATACGGATTACCATCGGTTTGAGAAATGACTTCCCCCACGCCACCCAACAATTCAGATTGGCGCTCTTGTTTTTCTAACCAGCCGGCCATTTCTCGGTTAGCACGATTAGACGATAACACCCACACGGAAGCGCCACGTGGGCCACTGTTCGCCACACTATCCGCATGAATAGACAGCAATAAGTCGGCACGGCCTTTGCGGGCAATCTCAGACCTTTGGTTGAGGTTTACAAAGTAATCGCCGGTGCGGGTCATGACGGCGCGCATACCGGGTTCTTTATTGATCAAATCCGCCAATCGGCGAGAAATGGCCAAGGTAATGTGCTTTTCACGGTTTTTCTTCGGTCCTATGGCGCCGGGATCTTCACCACCGTGGCCCGCATCAATGGCGATCACCACTTCTTTTCGTCCAGCAGGTGCGGTGTTACGCACGGCTTGCTGGGGTGGGGGCACCGGTTGCACTAAGGGTTGCTGCACGCGTGCGCCATCCGTGTACGGCATATCAATCACCAAGCGGTGGCCGTAATCCCCCGCCGGCGTTAAAGGAAACAGCACTGGGCGCACACTACTCTTCAGCTCAAATACCAATCGATAGCTGTTGGGCGCTTCTGGCTTGCTGTCACGAATTTTGGTTACCAAGGTGCTTTTATTGGCAATGGAATTAAACCGTACGCGGCTCTGGGTATTTTTAAGATCCACCACCAAACGGTGGGGGTTTTGCAACGTAAAGTACTCATATGACGGAGCCGAACTCATATCCAGCACTAGGCGCGTATTGTCTGGCGAGGGCCAAACTCGAATGCTTTGTAACTGATTCGCCCAGGCTGAAACACTGAACCAAAAACAGAGTAATACCAGTATCGCTCTCATGTTGATAGTTTCTCCAATAACGCTTCCCCTACCTGAGTATTAGCCGACAATAGCGCCACGCGTGCCAGCCCCTCATAACGCAAATTGATCTCAAGATCGGCGTTAGGCAATAAGCCATGGCCGCGCTCTGGCCACTCCACTAAACACAGGCTGTCGGGCGTAAAATAATCGCGAATGCCCATATATTCCAGTTCTTCAGGATCGGCGAGACGATATAAATCAAAGTGATACACTTGCCAGCCCGCCACTTGATACGGCTCTACGAGAGTATAGGTAGGGCTTTTTACCTTGCCGACATGCCCCAGCGCTTGGATCACGCCACGACTGAGTGTGGTTTTACCTGCACCTAGATCGCCGTGCAAAAAAATAACAGTGGCAGCACTGAAAGACTGGGCCAGTTTGGTACCGAGCGCCAGCGTTTGCTCTTCATCTGCAAGAGCCAGTTGTAGGGTCTGTGTCGTCATATTTATCATCTTGATTAATCAGGCTTCTGAGTGGTAAGAATAAATCTGCTGCCAACATGCCAAGCTTTCCTTGAGTGGCCGCCATATCACCGGCTAACGCGTGCAAGCAAACAGCCAATGAGGCCGCATTAAACGGCGTTAAACCTTGAGCCATAAGCGCGCCTATGATACCAGATAACACATCGCCCATCCCACCGGAGGCCATGCCGCAATTACCATAATGACATAATCTAACATGGCACTCATCAGCAATCAGGCTACCCGCCCCTTTTAGTACCACCACGCCGCCATATTGCTGCTGTATGGCACGCACTGCCGCCAGCCTATCCGCTTCAACCTCGGCTGCGGTGCAACCCAATAATAACGCTGCCTCTCCCGAATGAGGCGTCAATACCCAAGGCCGAGACGCTACCGCTAACCGTGGATGTTTAGCCAGCCGCCCCTTAGCGAGCAACCCTTTAGGCAGAAATCCTTTACCTAAAAACCACAGCCCGTCCGCATCGATCACCAATGGCTTATCGGTCCCCATGCTAAGCAATGCTTCAGAAAACAGCGCCTGCGCCCAGTCATCGCGCCCCAAGCCTGGGCCCAATACCAGAGTTGATGCCCAATGCCAGTCGTGAAAGTTTGGAAAACTAGCGGTCATTAATTCTGGGCACGTAAGATTCAAACTCGCCTGATGATCTGGATGGCTGAGTAAACGCACCAAGCCTGCACCCGAGCGCAGTGCCGCCTCACCCGCCAGACGAATAGCGCCACTCATGCCAAGATTACCGCCAATCACTAATACTCGCCCTGCTTCGCCTTTATGAGCGCCGCGCCGACGCTGCGGTAACTCTTGTCGCAAATCCGACCAATGCATCAGGCTGGCCACTGGCGTTTCCTGTAATGCAGCTGGAGGCAATATAGAGGCAGGCAAGGCTGCAGGTTCCAATAACGGAGTTTCTAACGCTAAGCCTAACTCCACACCTAAATCTGCCAGCAATAATCGGCCCACGACATCTGGGCCACGGCCGGTGAATAAGCCAAACTTCAAGCCAACCATGCACACCGTTTGTTCAGCCGCCACGGCCACCGTGAGTATGTGGCCGGTATCGGCGCATAAGCCCGAGGGCACATCGATAGCGACCACGGGGGCAAGGTGGCGATTAATATGCTGTATAGCTTGCTCAAACTCCTCGCGCACCGGCCCAACTAAGCCGGTGCCCAATAAGGCGTCAATAATTAAGTCCGGCTCGGGCGCTTGATGCGCTACTGCTGCCAAGCCGCTTATCACGCCGCCTTTTGCCACATATGCGTCTCGGGCGCGGGCCGCATCACCGGTTAAGCGCGCCGCATCACCCATCTGTACTACTTGCACTGAGATGTCGGCGGCTTGCGCTAAGCGCGCCACTATGTAGCCATCACCGGCGTTATTACCGCCACCGGTAAATATCCACCAGCAGCGCGCACTCGGCCAACTTAAGCGGGCTTGGTTGAACACCGCTTGGCCAGCCCGCTCCATCAACTCAAATAAGCTGATACCGGCCGCCGTCGCCGCTTGCCGCTCAAGATTGCGGATCTGCTCCGAACGCCATAAGGATTGTGTTAGACTGTGTGACTTTTCCAGACCGATAATATCCATGGCTACTCCCAAACAATTCCTAAACAATGTCTGATTTTGAGACCTTAGCGCACGATATCAAGCTGTGGGCGGCAGAGCTAGGCTTTAGCCAAGTGGGCATTACTGATACCGACTTAACTGAGCATGAGCCCAAACTGGCCGACTGGCTGGCTAAGGGTTATCACGGTGATATGGAATATATGGCCCGCCACGGCATGATGCGCGCGCGCCCTCATGAGCTGCTGCCCGGCACCGTGCGGGTGATTTCGGTGCGCATGAATTATCTGCCCGAACAAGCCGCCATCGCTCATGTACTCAGTGACCCAACCCTTGGCTACATTAGCCGTTATGCGCTGGGACGTGATTATCATAAGCTGATGCGCCAACGCTTAAAAAAACTGTCGGATCGCATCGAACAAGCGGCGTCTGAATTAGTAGCGCGCCCTTTCGTTGACTCTGCCCCCGTATTAGAGCGCCCCTTAGCGGCCAAGGCCGGTTTAGGCTGGGTGGGCAAGCACTCATTATTAATTAATCGCCAGCAAGGCTCATTTTTCTTTATCGGTGAATTGCTGATAAATTTGCCCTTACCCTTGAGTCAGCAGGTGGATCAGCCCGTAGAAGAGGGCTGCGGCAAGTGTGTGGCCTGTATTACCGCCTGCCCCACCGGCGCCATCGTCGAGCCTTATGTGGTGGACGCGCGGCGCTGCATTTCTTATCTCACCATAGAGCAAGATGGCCCCATTCCACTAGAGCTACGCCCGTTAATGGGCAATCGCATTTATGGCTGTGATGACTGCCAGCTAATCTGCCCTTGGAACAAGTTTACCAAAGCCAGCCAAGAGCCCGACTTCGCCGCCCGCGATAATCTGCATGCGCCCGAATTACTGGCTTTATTTGACTGGAGTGAGGATTACTTTCTTAAGCAAACTGAAGGCAGCCCCATTCGCCGCATTGGCCATCGCCGTTGGTTGCGCAATATCGCCGTCGCCTTAGGCAATGCGCCGGTAAGCCCCACTATTATCTTGGCCTTAGAGCAAAAGCGCTTACAAGACGATCTTGATGAGATGGTACTGGAGCACATTGATTGGGCACTGGCCCAACAAATGGCAGGCTTGGCCAAAGTGGGCCGCAAGACCGAACGTTTGATCCGCGCCGTCGACAAAGGCATGCCCAACCATGCACGTTTTACCGAGCTCAAATAACTCACAATCACTCTCAAATGGGCTGACCAACTAAACGGCTTTCTCTTCTATGCTTGAGCTAAAGGTTTCAATTAAGAGCTGAATTAAGAGCTTAAACGAGAGGAGTGGCCTGATGTCTTTTCATTTAGAGCGCCGTACTCTGTACACCTTGCTCCGTGACTACATGGCCCATTACGGTCAGCTGATTAATAATAATGAGCAGTTGCGGGTGGCACTCACCAATATTGAAGAACTGATCGACTTTGCCTTATACAAAGCAGACATCGCCATTGATGTGGATGCGGCGAAACGCGTTAGTCAGGTGGGTTTGGCCTGGTTAGATTATGTAAAGCGCCATCCAGAGCGCCCTGATGGCTATGCCGCCACGGCAAAGGCAGAGCTAGAAAGCACAGTGATACCTTAATTTAAAATAACGCAGAAAATTTATCTGAAAAACAGCCATAAAAAAACCGACCCTAAGGTCGGTTTTTTTATGTTTGGAGCGGGAAACGAGATTCGAACTCGCGACCCCAACCTTGGCAAGGTTGTGCTCTACCAGCTGAGCTATTCCCGCAGACTTACTTATTACTCAACACGTTTACTTTCAAAACACTGGTCTGGTGAACCCATGTCTTTTTTAATTTGGAGCGGGAAACGAGATTCGAACTCGCGACCCCAACCTTGGCAAGGTTGTGCTCTACCAGCTGAGCTATTCCCGCAGACTTACTTATTACTCAACACGTTTACTTTCAAAACACCGGCCTGGTAGCCCATGTTCTTAATTTGGAGCGGGAAACGAGATTCGAACTCGCGACCCCAACCTTGGCAAGGTTGTGCTCTACCAGCTGAGCTATTCCCGCTAAACTTTCTTTTCTTCTGCGAGCGCTCGCGGCGACCCTCTATCAACTTCAGCAAGGTGGTGTTCTACCTGCTCAGCTACTCCCGCATACTTACTTATTACTCAACACGTTTACTTTCAAAACACCGGTCTGGTGAACCCATGTCTTTTTAATTTGGAGCGGGAAACGAGATTCGAACTCGCGACCCCAACCTTGGCAAGGTTGTGCTCTACCAGCTGAGCTATTCCCGCTAAACTTTCTTTAACTTTTCAAAACACCGGCCTGGTAGCCCATGTTCTTAATTTGGAGCGGGAAACGAGATTCGAACTCGCGACCCCAACCTTGGCAAGGTTGTGCTCTACCAGCTGAGCTATTCCCGCTAAACTTTCTTTTCTTCTGCGAGCGGTCGCGGCGACCCTCTATCAACTTCAGCAAGGTGGTGCTCTACCCGCTCAGCTATTCCCGCAAAATCTGGTCTTACTTAAATATCTGCTACAAGTCGTAACCGGTGGCGTTAATAATTACCAGTGGCTACGGGATGCGAATTATACGAGCGGACTGATCGAATGCAAGACCTTTTTTCGTCTTAGGCTGCCGTTTGGCTACTTACTCGACAAATCCGCCATTTTTGCTTAAATCTTGAGCTTTTATCGTAATCTTAGATGTTAACTCTTATATCTTAACCTTAGATCTTAAAGACTGTCTTACGATAAAACTGCAGCTCGGCTATCGACTCGCGAATGTCGTCCAGCGCCTGATGACTGCCCTTTTTAGTAAATTGATCTAATAATTCAGGCTGCCAGCGGCGCACTAGCTCTTTAATGGTGCTCACATCAATACTGCGGTAATGGAAGAAAGCTTCCAGCTCCGGCATATGGCGCACCAAAAAGCGACGGTCTTGACCTATGGTATTGCCACACAAGGGAGATGTTTGCTCTGGCACCCATTGGCGTAAAAACGCTAAGGTTTGGGCAATGGCTTCCCCTTCGCACACTTGGCTGGCTTTAACCCGTGCCACTAGCCCAGAGCCGGTGTGGGTATTTACATTCCAATCATCCATTTTTGCCAGCTCGGCTTCATCTTGGTAAATCGCCAGCACTGGGCCTTCGGCTAAAATGTTCAGCTCTTTATCGGTAATGATGGAGGCTATTTCAATTATCTTATGTTCATCCGGCTCAAGACCGGTCATTTCCAGATCGATCCAAACCAGATTTTCTGCATGTACGCTCATATTATCTCGCAAAGCTCGGTGGCAATAAGGACAAGTTGAAACAGGAAAGTGTATCATAGCGGCTTATAAATACCGATTTAGGAATATCATGACCAAGAGAAAAAAGCTCAACCAAGGCCAGTCCCGGCGGGTCAGTGATAATCACAACCGCCGCCTCAAGCGCAATGCCGCCGATACCATAGACGACAGCCAGCTAGGTCCTCAACAAGATGGGCTGGTGATCAGCCGTTTTGGCCAGCATGCCGACATAGAAGACAGCGAGCAGCAAATTCATCGCTGCAACTTAAGGCGCACCATCGGCTCTATCGTCACCGGCGATAAGGTCGCCTGGCGCCCCGGCATAGACACCAGCCAAGGCATTAGCGGCGTGGTTGAGGCAATACATCCGAGAAAAACCGTCCTCACCCGCCCTGACTTCTACGACGGCGTTAAGCCGGTCGCGGCCAATATCGACCAAATAGTATTGGTCTCTTCAGTGCTGCCAGAGCTGAGCTGTCATGTAATAGACCGCTATTTAGTGGCGGCCGAAGATGTGGATATGCCGCCTATGATAGTGCTGAACAAGGTGGACTTGTTAACCACAGCAGAGCGCGCGCACGCCGAAAAGCTGCTGCAACGCTATTGTGATATTGGCTATCAAGTGCTGTATGTGAGCTGCGACACCGGCGAAGGGCTGGAAGAGCTCAAGCAAGCGTTCAACAACCATATTAGTATTTTTGTTGGTCAGTCTGGCGTAGGTAAGTCGTCCATCGTCAATGCAGTAATGCCAGAGGTGGGCGCCGTCACCGGTGCTATATCTGATAACTCAGGTCTGGGCCAACATACCACCACCACAGCACGGCTGTATCACTTCCCCTCGGGCGGATCTTTAATAGACTCACCGGGTATTCGGGAATTTTCCCTCTGGCATTTGGCACCCGAGCGCGTGGCCTGGTGTTTTCGCGAGTTTCGTGACTACTTGGGTGGCTGTCGCTTTCGCGATTGCAAGCATGGCAAAGATCCAGGTTGCTTGTTACAAGAAGCCACAGCAGATGGCCGCATTCACCCTGAACGTTTAGAAAGCTATCACCGTATTATGGCGGCCATGGCTGATAAGCCGACGCGCCATCACCCTAATTCGCTGTGATTTATGCACTGTTTTCGTTCATTTAAGCAGTGACACCATTATTAAGCCACCTACACGTGGCTTAATACTCATTCACTTAACACAGTAAAAAGTACCTTTTCGGAAACATATCAATGACAGACCATTTAAAGATTTTACTGCAATATTTAATGCCCAAGCACTTAGTCTCGCGCTTGGTAGGTCGGTTAGCCGCCAGAGAAGGCGGTCGCCTGTCTCAATGGATGATCACCCGTTTTATTCGCCAATATCAGGTCAATATGAGCGAGGCCTTGCATGAAGACCCTGCTCACTACGCCAGCTTTAACGACTTTTTTACCCGTGCGCTCAAAGCCGATGCGCGCCCTGTAGTAGAAGATACACAAGTACTGGCCATGCCCGTAGATGGCGCTATTAGTCAGTTAGCACCGATTCAGCAAGGCCGCATTATTCAGGCGAAAGGCCATGACTATAGCGCTCGCACCCTGCTCGGTGGCGATAAAGCGCTGGCCGCGCCTTTTATGGGCGGCGACTTCGCGACCATTTACTTGGCGCCCAAAGATTATCACCGTATTCATATGCCACTCGATGGCGTATTGAAAACCATGATTTATGTGCCCGGCGAATTATTTTCGGTCAATCCGCTGACCGCCTCTCGCGTGCCTGAGCTATTTGCCCGTAACGAGCGCGTGGTCTGCCTGTTTGATACCGCAGCCGGCCCCATGGCCATGGTGTTAGTGGGTGCGACCATAGTCGCCAGCATCGAAACCGTGTGGGCAGGTACCGTCACGCCGCCCGCAGGAAAACGTATTCAACGTTGGGATTACGAACCAGAAACTGCGCCGCGCTTAGCCAAAGGTGACGAGATGGGCCGCTTTAAGTTGGGCAGCACAGTGGTGTGCTTGTTTGCCCCAGAACAAGTCAGCTTGGCTGAGCACTTGTTACCCGGCACCCCCACGCGCATGGGCACCGAGTTTGGTACCCTTAACTCAGCAAGCATTGAGCATGAATTAGATAATAATTAAACTAGCTACGCCAGAAAGCTATTGACCGCGGCAGTACTCTGCCGCGGTTTGATGTTTCTTTTTATTGAGAGCCCGCCGTGTTTGCGCCCATCCTAGTATTGCTAACCTTATTATTTTCCGCTCCCATATTGGCCGATCAAAACGTCGCCGATATTGAGGCGCTCTTGGCTGAGATCCCTGAAGGGGAGCAGCCAGAGCTAAAGAAACTGCGGGAAGACTACAATCAGGCGCTGCAACTGGTGCGCGAAGGCGATCGCTACAAAGAACAAGCCAAAGGTTATCAGTCCTTTATGGAGGGCTACCCGGCGGCACTGAAAGTGCTTGAAAAAGAGCAAGCCGATCTAAAGCCTGCCGATCTCACCTTTATCTCAGAGCTGGATGAAGAAGCCGCTCAGCAAGAATTAGTCGAAACCCAAGCCAAGCGCTTAGGCATTAGACGCCAGCGTGAGGAGCTAACCAACGCATTAAACTTGCAAGAATTAAGTAACACCGGCCTGCATGACTTGCTTGATGAATTGCGCCAGCAAATGCGGGACACCCAACAGTCACTGGATAAACTGCAATTTGCCGACACCCGTGGCCGCAAAGAAACCGCCATTCGCACCCTAGTATTGGCCCGTGAACAACACCTGCAACACCGCATTCAAGCTCTTGAATTAGAAGAACTATCTTCCAGTAATAAAGACACCATCAGCCGCATAAAATTAGATATTTTGCAGCGCCAGTTACAAAATTCCGACGCTAAAATAGAGGCGCTACAACAACGGCAAAATGAATTACGCCGCGCCATCACCCAAGAAGCAATTGAGGAAAGCGATCGTTTGCTCAATGAAGTCGCAAGTGACGCCCAGTTACTCGTAGAACAACAAACCGTCAACCAACGCTTATCGGCGTTATTAAATGAAAAAAGTCGCGACGTTGAAGCGCTGCAATTAGAATACCAAACCGTGGAGCGCGCCGCCTCCGAGCTGACCGACATGAAAGCCAATCTCAAAGATCAGCTAGAATGGCTGCAGGTGAGTCGAGGCTTTGGCGAAAACTTGCGTAACCGGCTCAGCGAGTTGCCCGCACCCTACTCATTAGCACAGTTAGAATCGCGCATCGTGCAAAGTCGCGTCGATAAATACGGCTATCAAGAGACCCTCGATAACCTCAGAAACAATAACTATCGCACCGAGCTGCTACTCAGCGACAAAGCGCAAAACATTACCGAGACCCAACGCTTACAAGTGGATGAGCTGTTAGCCACCCAGCAACGTTTATTGGAGCGGTTAGTCAGCGCCACCGACAATCAAATTCATGAACAAACCCGTCTTAAAGTGGCCTATAGCCGACAAAATAACCAGCTTCAAGAAATTCGCGCCCTCACCGATGAGCGCTTGTTTTGGCTGCCAGATTTGCGCCCCATTGGTAGCCAGTTCCCCAGCGCCATTATAGAAACCTTCGGCTGGTTGCTGACACTGTCCACTTGGACTGCCGTCCCCCAGACCTTAATGCAACAAAGTGGCGCCAGCTTAACCCTATATGGCTTAAGCTCCCTGCTAGTTATCTATTTGGGTGTGATGAGTCGGCGCAGCTTACGCGCCTATTTAGCACGCATTAGCCCACACATTGGCAACGTAACCCAAGACAGATACGACTACACCTTCAATACTCTGCTGCTAAGCTTGCTCACGGCCATGCCGATACCGGCGCTGTTATCTTTGCTCGGTAATGCCATTAATTCCCCTTGGGCGCCCCCAGTGGTGGTGGCACTGGCCAATGGCTTAACACAATTAATGTTGCCGGTGTTTATCTTGCTGTGTGCCCGTAATTTGATGCTGAGTAATGGCTTATTGATCGTGCATTTTAACCTGCCCCACGACCGAGTGCGCCGCATTTGGGGCCGTTTTCAAAACCTCATGTTGTCACTGCTGCCCGCCTTATTAGTCTTATATCTGGCACGGGATTATCAGGAATTTTCGATATACGACACCCTAGGTCGACTCAGCTTTGTCATTATCTGCCTGCTAACCAGCCTGTTTTCATGGCGCATGTACCGAGAAGATTTGCCGCTATTAGTCTCGCCCCCGCGCCAAGACCATCTCAATGTGGTGAACCATCTACTGTGGGCCGTATTAATTATCTCACCGTTATTGGCCTTAATAGCGGCGCTCATGGGCTATTTATTTACCGCCCACACCCTGCTACGCCAACTGGAAGTCTCAGTATTGGTCGGCATGGGTTTCTTAATGTTTTATTACTTAGTGCGTCGCTGGATGCTGATCCAACGCCGCCGACTGGCCTTTGATCGCGCCAAAACTAAACGCGCGGAAATCTTGGCCCAACGTAAAGAAAAAGATGAAATCACAGACGGGACTTTAAGTAGTCCTAGCCCAGAGGCAGAAGCCGCCGCCGTAGATGAAGTTGACTTGGATACCATCAGCGCGCAGTCGTTAGGCTTGTTACGCTCCGCACTGATGCTGGGCTTCTTACTCAGCCTAATGCTGCTGTGGTCGGAAATTAATACCGCCTTTAGCTTTCTCGACAGCATAGAAGTGTGGCAGGTCTCCAGTTCGCTGGCCGGTGAAGACTCCCTGACGCCCATTTCACTCAAAGACTTAGTGCTCACCTTGTTCGTGATAGTGCTGACCTGGATAACGGCGCGCAACTTACCCGGCCTGATGGAGCTCAGCGTCTTACAGCACATCGACTTATCACCCGGCACCGGCTTTGCCATTACCACTATCTCTAAATACATAGTGCTGATCATTGGTGCTTTCACCACCTTTGGCATGCTCGGCATCGACTGGTCAAAAACCCAGTGGCTAGTGGCCGCGCTCTCGGTAGGCTTAGGTTTTGGTTTACAGGAAATTTTTGCCAATTTCGTATCAGGTTTGATTATCTTATTTGAAAAGCCAATCCGTATCGGCGACACCGTCACCATTCGCGAGCTAACCGGCACTATTTCTAAAATCAAAACCCGCGCCACTACCATAGTCGACTGGGACAGACGCGAAATTATCGTACCCAACAAAGCCTTTATTACCGAGCAATTTGTGAACTGGTCACTCTCGGACGCCATCACTCGGGTGCGCTTAATGGTACGGGTACGACTGGATGCGGACATAGATCTAGTGCAGCGCATTACCTATGAAGCCATCGAAGAGTGCAGCCGCATTCTTGACTCACCAGCGCCAGAGGTGTTTTTGGTGGAGCTAACCGACTCGGCGCTGGTTTACGAAGTACGAGTGTATGTGGAAGACATGAGTTATCGCATGCCGATGACCCATGAACTGCATAATTTATTGCTGACACGCTTGCGTAAACACGACATTAAAATACCGCACCAGCAAGTAGATATTCGCCTCTTAGGTGAGCAACAGATGAACGCTATGCTAAAAGCGGCGGACTTAAAGCCAAGCGGCTTAACACCGAAATCGCCCAGCAAAGCCAGCGACTAAGGGCGGAGGTTCACTGGCAGCCGCCGACGTGAAAGAGTGTCCTTTCAAGCAACTGCGATTGTTTATCAGCGTGGCGAAAGAAGCGGTTTAAGTCGCGCCGCCGAGTTGCCGGTGTCGCTTGAGTGAGTGAGGTAGTCAGGTAGTGAGGTAGTGAGGTAGTGAGGTAGTGAGTGAGGTTTAGTTTTAAGCTTCAGCCTTAATTTAAAAACCTGTTTGCTGGACTGCAAACAGGTTTTTTTATGCGAATTTTATCACGACTAACCAGTATTAAGCCGCCGCTCAAGCGCGCGTTACTGGGAAAGCAATTACCTGCTCAAGAGATTCGGCACCCAACGCCAGCATCACCAAGCGATCGATGCCCAGCGCCACACCGGCGCACTGGGGTAAACCGTGGGCTAATGCCGCCAGTAAATACTCATCAATCGGTCGTATGGCCAAACCTCGCTCGGCACGCTCTTGATTATCCAGCTCAAAGCGCTGACGCTGCTCATGAGCATCGGTCAGCTCATGAAAGCCATTCGCCAGCTCTATGCCCTTAAAATACACTTCAAAGCGTTCTGCCACGCGGGAATCTCGAGGATTAATGCGCGCCAAGGCCGCTTGGCTAGCAGGGAAATCATAGACAAAACACGGTACCTGTTGGCCAATGCGCGGTTCAACGCCAAAGGCAAATAACAGCTGTAACAGGGTGTCTCTGTGGCTTTCTATAGCCAGCAAATCATCGGCGCCTAAACCCAAACCTGCACGGCGTAGCTCATCTAACGAGGCCGTAAGTGGGCAGACGCCCAAGGTTTCTATAAAGGCCTGCTGATAGCTGATTCGAGTGGGGATTTCCACAGCCAACACCAATTGCAGTAAGTCAGCCATTTCATCCATCAAGGCTTGATGATCAAAGCCGGGTCTGTACCATTCCAGCATGGTGAATTCAGGGTTATGCAGCCGGCCTGCTTCTTCGTTACGATAAGCTTTAGCAATCTGATAGATAGCGCCGTAGCCCGCCGCGAGCAGGCGTTTCATGTGAAATTCAGGGGAGGTTTGCAGGTACAACGCCAGTCCATTTGCTTGGCCTGGACCCACAAAGCGCGTGGTAAAATTATGCAGGTGCACATCGGTCACACCGGCGCTGGCCATAGTGGGCGTGTCCACTTCCAGTACATTACGGTCGGCAAAAAACAGACGAATCCGTGCTAAAATTTGTGCTCTTTGTTGCAGAAAAGCCAGCGGTGCGGTCGGCGACCAAGCGATAGAAGTCATGAGGCGAGTCCAAAATAACTGGATGTTACCCCTAACCCGCCCTGAAATGAAAGCTGAGACAGCAGCAAGCGCCCAGCTAATTTAACAGCTGAGTTAGCCAGACAATATGAATTATCAGGTAACGGCTATGGGTTATTTAACGACTCGCTCTGGTAGATGACAGCCTTTTAGCTCCACTTGGTTGCCTTCAGGATCGTACAGATAAATCGATAACCCCTCGCCTTGTGCCCCAACGCGCAACACGGGTTGTTCATGAATCACGCCGTTTCTTTTTAAATGCGCACACAAGGAGGACACTTCAAAGGGCGACACCAGCAAGCAAAAATGGTCCATATTCGCCCTGCATTGATCCGCAGGGCCACCGTCGCGCCCTAACGGGCCTTGAATATCAATTAAATCAACCAGATGATTACCGGCTCGCAACTGATACAAGCCCAAATCCGCTACTTCTCGCTCCAGCTTGCACCCCAAGACTCGGCAATAAAAATCCAGCATCCGCATGGGCTGCCTGACTCTTAGCGCCAAGTGGTCTAGCCCCAACACTTCAAACATCGCCTTAGTCATAATGCATTCCTCACCCGCTCTGCATCGCACAACGTCAACATTGGTTAAAATAACAGCAGACACCTTCAATCATAGACGGTTACTGGCTTTCATTGCATTGCTTGGCCAAAACGCGCAATTTAATTCCTGATTATTCGGTCAAGAGTGTTGCAAAATATTTTCAGAAACCTAGAATGCTGAAAACCGGGGGCCTAAGAAACTCCCGGTTTTTTTGTGCCTGTCACTTTTTAAGGGAATATCCCAATGCGTATTGAAGAAGACTTGAAACTGGGCTTTAGCGATGTATTGTTCCGTCCTAAGCGCTCAACCCTTAACAGCCGTTCTCAAGTAGAGCTCAACCGCGAGTTTATGTTTAAGCATTCTGGTCGCAGCTGGTCTGGTGTGCCACTTATTGCCGCTAACATGGACACGGTCGCGACTTTCTCTATGACCCGAGCACTGGCAAAGCACGATATTCTTACCGCCGTGCACAAACACTACTCAGTCGCCGAGTGGCAGGCCTTTGTTGAAGGCGAAACGACCGAAACATTGCAACATGTGATCGTTTCTAGTGGTATTTCTGACAAAGATTTTGAGAAGTTGCAGCAGATTTTAGCGCTGTCTGATGAGCTAAACTTTATCTGCATCGACGTGGCCAACGGCTACAGCGAGCACTTCGCGTCTTTTGTTAGCCGCGCGCGCAAAGAATTTCCAAAGCACACCATTATTGCCGGTAACGTCGTCACCGGTGAAATGGTAGAAGAGCTGATTTTATCCGGTGCCGACATCGTTAAAGTGGGCATAGGCCCAGGCTCTGTGTGCACCACCCGCGTGAAAACCGGTGTGGGTTATCCGCAGCTGTCTGCCATTATCGAGTGTGCTGATGCAGCTCACGGTTTAGGTGGCCAGATCATCGGTGACGGCGGTTGTACTTGCCCAGGTGACGTAGCCAAAGCCTTTGGTGGCGGTGCAGACTTTGTGATGTTAGGTGGCATGTTAGCCGCTCACGAAGAGTGTGGTGGCGAGCTGGTTGAGCGCGACGGTAAAACCTACATGAACTTCTATGGCATGAGCTCATCAAGCGCCATGGACAAGCACTCAGGTGGTGTGGCCAAGTATCGCGCCGCAGAAGGTAAAACCGTGCAGTTGGCTTATCGTGGCCCAGTAGAAGACACCATTCAAGATATCTTGGGTGGCGTACGCTCTACTTGTACTTATGTGGGTGCAGCCCGTTTAAAAGAGCTGACCAAGCGCACTACTTTTATCCGTGTACGTGAGCAAGAAAATAACGTCTACGGTAAAGAGTAAGGCGTGAGGCGTGAGGGGATTTTTCTCCTCATCCTCTACGCCTCACTCCGCACGCAATAAAAAACGGCACCCAGGGGTGCCGTTTTTATTCGCAAGGCTTGATACTTACTTTACGCGTGATACGTATTCACCTGAGCGGGTGTCTACTTTCAACACTTCGCCGATTTGAATAAACAACGGTACTCGTACTACAGCACCGGTCACCAAGGTTGCAGGCTTACCACCGGTACCGGCAGTGTCACCTTTTAGGCCGGGATCAGTTTCAGCCACTTCTAACTCAACGAAGTTAGGCGCTGTGACTGAAATGGTCGAGCCATTCCACAATGTGAGTGTGCATACGTCTTGTTCTTTGAGCCACAGCTTAGTATCGCCTACCGCTTTCTCATCGGCAGCCAACTGCTCAAAGGTGGTGTTATCCATAAAGTGGTAAAACTCACCATCGTTATACAGATACGCCATTTCCATATCGATCACATCGGCCGCATCAAAGGTTTCGCCGGACTTAAAGGTTTTTTCCAGCTGTTTACCGTTAAGTAGACGACGTAATTTAACGCGGTTAAATGCTTGACCTTTACCTGGCTTAACAAATTCGTTTTCAACGATAGCGCAAGGCTCACCGTCCAACATAATTTTTAGGCCAGCGCGGAAATCATTGGTATTATAAGAGGCCATGTTACCCTCGTGAGTTTGACAGAGTTGCAGAAAATGCCGGCAATCATACCCCTAAAACAGGGAAATTTACATATTAACTGGCAAAAAGAACTGGGCCAGGCCTTTACTTCTCCCGAGCAGCTGTTGGGCTACTTAAAAATAGACGCCGCACCTTGGCAAGCAGGCTTTGCCGCGCGGCGCTTGTTTCCCATGCGCGTACCGCGCCCCTTTGCCGATAAAATGGTTAAAGGCGATGCAAATGATCCGCTACTGCGCCAAGTGCTGCCCTTAGGTGATGAATTTGCTGACGTGCCGGGTTTTGTGACCGATCCGCTTGATGAGCACGACAGCGCTCTGCCCGGCTTATTGCACAAATATCGCTCGCGGGTGTTGCTCGTGGTGCGGGGCGGCTGTGCTATAAATTGCCGCTATTGTTTTCGCCGCCACTTTCCCTATGCAGAAAACAGCCCAGATCAAGCGGGTTGGCAGGCGGCATTAGCCTACATAGCCGCGCACCCAGAGATTAACGAAGTGATCCTCTCCGGTGGCGATCCATTAATGGCCAAAGATAACCACCTAGCCCACTTATTTGCAGAGCTCTCTGCTATCCCGCACCTGAAGCGGCTGCGCATTCATACGCGTTTACCCGTGGTAATACCCGCGCGCCTCACCGATGGATTACGTGAGCTTCTAAGCAATAGTCGCCTGCAAGCGGTTATGGTGTTGCACATCAATCATGCCAATGAGCTAGATGATGACTTGAGCCAGCGGCTCAACAGTTGGCGTCAAGCGGGCATTACCCTGCTCAATCAAAGCGTACTGCTGGCGGGCGTAAATGATGACGCTGACACTTTATGCGCATTGTCGGAGCGACTGTTTAGCGCCGGCATCTTGCCCTATTATCTGCATCAGTTAGATAAGGTGGCGGGAGCTGCACACTTTGCCGTAAGTGACGCTAAGGCCAAAGCACTGATGGCTGAGCTGCTCGCTGAATTACCGGGATTTTTAGTGCCTAAATTGGTGCGCGAAATTGGCGGCGAAGCTAATAAAACGCCCATTGATTTAGGGCTAGAGCCAACACAGAGCTAAAGACTAGCGGACTTAATCTTTAGAAATTTTTATCATTAATTGATGCGGCTTAGCCGTTAAAGGAAACCCTATGCACGACGCCGTTACTACTAAGTTAAATGACACCCTAAAAGAGCTGTATCACATGGCGATTGATGCAGATAAAAAGCTGGCCGAGCTGCGTACTAAAGGTCAGGCCAAGTTCAATGCCGTGTTGCGTGAAGACAGCCAGTTTATTACCAAAGCCGACCATTTTTTACCCTACGTGGCCGAGCTGGTAGAAGAGTTGGAAATACTGATCACTGTGAGTGAGCAAGAGTATCAAGCACTGCTTTCGCGCATGGTGCATAAAATTCAGTTACTGGCCGAAACGCTGCAGCAATTTATGCGCCTGCCCTCGGCGTGAGGCGTGAGGAAAATACCTTTGCCTAGCATGGCTCATGTTTCTCTCTAACTGACTGTTTATCTTTAGCTGCGCTTAACTGTTTATTTTTAACTGAGCGCTACGTTTAAGCCACTCTCCTACCTCTGTCACTAGCAGCGGCTCACCTACGGCGTCACCTTGTACTAACAAGGCGGCGTTATGGTTGTTTGACTCTGGCCTTGTTCGTTCTGGTCTTGCTGATGCGGAGCTGTCTAGCACTAAGCTTTCCAGTGCCGTTAACTCACTCACATGATCCACCCCGCAACATACCACCGGCACCGTCAACACCTCGGCCATGGCCAATAAGGCGGTGAGCTGGCGACGAGCATCACCTTGATGTTCAATACCAGTACACTGGGTGGCATTAAGCTTTAGCCAATCCAAAGGTAACTGTGACAATGGCCCTAAGGGCGCGCTGCCACTGCCAAACTCAGTCAACATAATACGAATGCCCACGGCTCTCATGCGCGCCAGTATCAGGTTAGCCGTCGGCATATCTGTGGCGACTATCTC
The DNA here is from genome assembly GCF_002157895.1 of Oceanisphaera profunda. GTDB lineage: Bacteria > Pseudomonadota > Gammaproteobacteria > Enterobacterales > Aeromonadaceae > Oceanimonas > Oceanimonas profunda. The sequence continues at coordinate 2,477,718 of NZ_CP021377.1, read as the reverse complement.
TTCATTGATCTCTAACACCAGACTGGCGGGCGTAATGGAATACTGTTGCAACACCGCCAATAAGCTCACTTCTATGCCTAAGCGAAATAACGGCGCAGGCAGCGTCACGCTAATAAATAAGGGTGGCTGAGGATCCTGCTGAGAGTTAGGTAGAGAATTAGGTAGAGAATTAGGTAGAGAGTTAGGCAGGGAATTAGGTAAATAATCCTGATAAGCATGGCGCTGCCACACGCGCAACTGGCTGCACATAGCCTGCAAACTCCACAGCATCACGCCTTCTGCACACTGATACTGCTCAGTCATGCGCTGCAACTCCGCCGGCGCTATCACGCCAAAGCTGGGGTGATGCCAGCTGGTTAAGACTTGTAAGCCCACACACTGCTGGGCAGGCCAAGTGAGCAGTGGCTGTAACTGCAGCGTTAGGCTATTACTGGTGATGGCGGCCGGTAAATCTTTGGCCAATTGCTGGCGGCGTGACATTTCTTTTAATAACGAAGGGTCAAAGAACACATAGTTTTTTTGCTGCTGCTTGCACAACTCCAAAGCCAGCTCGCACCGCGCTTGCAGATCGACGAGGTTATCTGCATCAAACGGATATAACACCACACCCATTAAGGGTTCCATGTAAAAGTCATAGCCCGCGACGGACGCTTTCTCGTTCAAGACGTGGCTGAATCTGGAGAGTTGGGCGCGAATATCCGCCAACTCCACCACTCCTTTGCCCACCACCACTATTTTACCTTCACTAGGTTGAGCCAGGTATTCATAGCCTAATAGGCTGCCTTGTAACCGCTCACAGCACACTTGCAACAGCTGATCTATCACCTTAAAACCAAAGTGCTGATAGTGACTATTCAGATCTTTAAGCTCTAATAAAGTCAGACTAAAAGGTTGGTCTTGTTCAATCAGCGTGCTGATGTGGCGTTGCAATGCCAAACGGTTTGGCAGTCCAGTTAAGGGGTCTTGTTGCTGTAAGCGCCAATAACGATGCAGTTCACGAAACAACAGCACGAGCAGCAGCAGTAAGGCAACAAAAAAGCCCTCTATCGACCGATAAAGCTGTTTGCCTAATTGGCGATAGGCAAGGTCATACTCCGCATAAAAGCGCACGTTATCATGCATGAGCGCACTCACAGTGCGCGATAAGGGCTCAAGATAAGGGCTTAGCGCGGTTAAAATAATCAGATAATCAGGAGAGTGAGGCTGCAAGCCTTCAACTGTAGGCTCCAGTTCATGAATGCGGGCATCAATTTGGCGGATCAGCAGACCCAGCTCGGGGCGTTCGCCAAGGCCACTTTTAAACTGACTGCTCAACAAAAGGGGGGTTCGGCTCCACAGAATATCGTAGCGCAGCATAAAATCATCTTGGCTGATGGCTGCCGCATGGCGCAGTCGTACCGCATCTAAAAAGCGGCCCATTTCCAGCTGTAATTGCATCAGCGACCAAGGCACCTCATAGGTGCGCTGCTCAAGCAAGGTGTTATGCTCGCGGATCTTACCCAGCGTCTGACTGGCACCACTGCCAAAATACAGCATCACCAACAGTAAACCGCCGCCCAATAAAAATTTAATGGCAGAAACACGACCATATTGGCCGTCAAGTCGAGGGTAAGAGGCAAAGAAGCGTTTCATTCAGGCTCCGAGTACACCCTTATAACTTTCAGCTGCCACGCCATGTAATGCATGAACTCGGCTTGCTTCACTTTAGACATTTGATCAAAAGGCAAGACCAGCCATAAAGGCCCTTTATTACGCCGACTCATCAATTGGCCATCCTCTTGCCACGCCAAAATAGGAGAGAACTCGTTAATTTTCGACCAATCCAGCATCACGCTAAAGCCGTTCAGCGCTTCTAGGTTTAAGCTGGTGATATGTTTTTGGGCAAACAGCTGCTGGAATAATGCATTCAGATCAACACCGCGATAGTGTTGCGCCTTCGTATTCCAAGGGTGAGAGGTGGTGACCTCGGCTTGAGTCAGTGCTTGTAATTCACTTAAGGTAAAGTCGAGTCTTTGGTAATGGTTTTCATCCAATTGAATATCGCCGTAGACACTCAGTATCACCGGCTCAGTGCCGGCCTGAGTAACTTGGGCGAGCAACAACAGCAGTATTCCCGCTAGCAACCTCATGCACTCTCCTTATACGACCGCGCAAACTAGCACATTAGGTAATATTTATTTCAAAAACAATGCTTTATGTCACATATTATAATGTGCACATGATACGACGACTATAGCATTTTAACCTGCGCGTCTAAATCTTATTAAATTCAATATCAGTCTTGCGCATTCGAGCGAATACCCATCGCCCAGATCAAAAAACCGGGCACAAGGCCCGGTTTTTATATGGCTAAGGGATTAAACCCCGCCGCATGAGGTAATTTAAATTACATCATGCCGCCCATTCCACCCATGCCGCCCATATCAGGCATGCCTGGGCCATCTTTCTGTGGCAGATCGGTGATCATGGCTTCGGTGGTGATCATCAAGCCCGCTACTGAAGCCGCAAACTGCAGTGCAGAGCGCGTTACTTTAGTCGGATCCAAGATGCCCATATCCAGCATATCGCCGTACGTACCGTTACCGGCGTTATAACCGAAGTTACCTGAACCGTCTTTCACTTTAGAAACCACCACTGACGCTTCTTCGCCGGCGTTGGTAACAATTTGACGTAGTGGAGATTCCATGGCGCGAAGAGCAACCTTGATACCCACGTTCTGGTCTTCGTTGTCACCGGTCAGCTCTGCAAGCTTGCTCGCAGCACGTACCAGTGCCACACCGCCGCCCGGTACTACGCCTTCTTCTACTGCAGCGCGAGTGGCATGCAGTGCATCATCGACGCGAGTTTTCTTTTCTTTCATTTCCATTTCGGTCGCAGCACCGACTTTGATAACGGCTACACCGCCTGCCAATTTGGCCACGCGCTCTTGCAGTTTTTCTTTGTCGTAGTCTGAAGAAGATTCTTCAATTTGCTGGCGAATTTGCGCTACACGACCTTCAATGGTGGTCGCTTCACCGGCGCCATCGATAATGGTGGTGTTGTCTTTGCTGATCACGATGCGCTTGGCACGACCTAAGTCTTCCAGCGTCGCTTTTTCCAGATCCAGACCCACTTCTTCAGAGATCACAGTACCGCCGGTCAGAATGGCGATATCTTGCAGCATAGCTTTACGACGGTCGCCAAAGCCTGGCGCTTTAACGCCCACAACTTTCACGATGCCGCGCATGTTGTTCACCACCAAGGTGGCCAGCGCTTCGCCTTCAACATCTTCAGCAATCAGCAATAACGGCTTAGATTGCTTAGCTACGCCTTCCAATACCGGCAACAATTCGCGGATATTAGACACTTTCTTATCAACCAGCAGCACAAACACGTCGTCTAATTCAACGGTACCTGTTTCTTGCTTGTTGATGAAATAGGGAGACAAGTAACCGCGGTCAAACTGCATGCCTTCAACCACATCCAGCTCGTCTTGCAAGCCTTGGCCTTCTTCAACGGTGATCACGCCATCTGTGCCCACTTTTTCCATGGCTTCAGCGATCAAAGCACCCACAGTTTCATCGGCGTTGGCAGAGATAGTGCCTACCTGAGCAATGGCTTTGGTGTCTTTACAAGGTACAGATAATGCTTTCAGCTCTTCTACAGCGTGGCGAACGGCTTTGTCGATACCGCGCTTCAGATCCATTGGATTCATACCAGCGGCAACGGCTTTTAGGCCTTCGTTCACGATAGACTGAGCTAATACGGTTGCAGTAGTAGTACCGTCACCGGCTTCGTCATTCGCCTTAGACGCCACTTCTTTAACCATCTGGGCGCCCATGTTTTCGAACTTGTCTTCCAGCTCGATTTCTTTGGCAACGGATACACCGTCTTTAGTGATCACAGGTGCACCGAATGACTTATCCAGTACTACGTTGCGACCTTTAGGGCCCAGGGTTACCTTAACGGCGTCGGCGAGGATGTTTACGCCTGCCAGCATTTTTACGCGGGCGTCATTACCAAATTTTACGTCTTTAGCAGCCATTCTTTATATTCCTTAGCGTGTAAATTAAAATGGGGAAAGGTGAGAATTACTCAACGATCGCGAGAATGTCATTTTCAGACAGGATCAGCACTTCTTGGCCGTCCAGCTTTTCGGTTTTTACGCCGTAGCCTTCGTTGAAAATAACCTGATCACCCACTTTAACGGACATGGCTTTCACTTCACCGCTGTCCAGTACGCGGCCGTTACCTACTGCCAGCACTTCGCCGCGGGTAGATTTCTCGGCGGCAGACCCAGTCAGCACTATGCCTCCGGCAGATTTTGACTCGGCTTCGGTACGTTTAATAATAACGCGATCATGTAATGGACGAATTTTCATCAATAACTCTCCTGATGAGTGGTGTTACTTAGTGACATAAACGGCCGACGGCCGCAAACTGTTAGACTGTCTTACTATATGGGAGCAATTTTTTCTGCTTCAAGGGTTTAGGCATAAAATTTTCATTCATGACGCGCGCACTCAGGGCTAATTTTGCCCAAAGAGAGTGCCGCACCATCCCAAGAGATCATTTGTGGGTTCACCAAACTTATTGCTCACCGCGCCCATTGGCCGGCAACTGACCAAGATGGCCGGCCCCATGGCGCTGGGCATTATGGCCATTCAGGCCTTTAATCTGGTCGATATCTTTTTTATCGGTTTATTGGGCACAGATGCACTGGCCGCCATTAGCTTTACCTTTCCGGTGACCTTTGTAGTGATTTCACTGGCCATGGGCTTAGGTGCCGGCCTCTCGGCGTGCATGGGCCAAGCACTCGGTGCCGGAAATCACCAACAGGCGGCGCTGTTTACCAGCCACAGCTTGTTATTAACCTTGGGCTTAATTTGTTTATTGTCGGTGTTGGGTACGCTCACCATAGACCCGCTGTTTCGGCTATTAGGCGCCACAGAGGCGCTGCTATTGCTACTGCACGACTATATGTGGATTTGGTATATGACGGTGCCGCTGTTGGTGTTGCCCATGGTGGCCAACTCGGCCATTCGCGCCACTGGTGACACCCGCACCCCAAGCCTAGTGATGATAGTAGCGGGCTTGGTAAACGGTATCTTGGATCCGCTGCTGATCTTTGGCTTAGGCCCTTTCCCCGAATTAGGTATTAAGGGTGCGGCCATTGCCTCAGCGTGCTCTTGGTTAATGGCCTGCAGCGTGGGCTTGTGGTTATTGTGGCGCCGCGAGCGATTATTAGTGTGGCCCTTGCAGCAGACTCGTCGTATGTTTGCCCATTGGCGCCAGCTATTACACGTGGCCTTGCCTGCTTGTTTTACTAACTTGCTGAATCCATTAAGCACCGCCGTATTAATGATGATCTTGGCCGGTTTAGGCACCGAAGTGGTGGCCGCCTATGGTGCTGCCTCACGTATCGAAGCCATGTTGCTGATTGGCATTATGGCGCTCGGTTCTGTGCTCGCACCCTTTATTTCGCAAAATACCGGTGCCGGTTTACACCAGCGCAGTCGCAGCGCCCTCTTGCAGTCGATGCGCTTCGCCTTGTTATTTCAGTTAGCCTTATTTGGCTTGCTGTGGCTAAGCGCGCCTTGGCTGGCCCAGCGCTTTACTGATAATGAAGAGGTCAGTGCACACCTGACGTTTTACCTGCGATTAGTGCCGCTGGGCTACGGCTTACAAGGCTGCTTTATGCTGCTGGCCTCAGCCTTAAATGGCCTAAGAGTGTCGAGTATCTCGTTGGGCTTAAACAGCCTACGACTATTTGGCATCTTGTTGCCCTTGGCGTGGCTGGGCAACCTGTGGCGCGGTGAGCAAGGAGTGTTTATCGGCATTTTAGTAGCCAATATCCTGGCCGGCATTATCGCCGGACTCTTCGCTTGGTGGCGCTTCCCGTGGAAAATCAAGAGACCTATGTAACAGCGCTAAGCGCCGAGCACCAAGCTAAAACACCCGACCATCGAGTCTCACCCGCTCAAAAAACACCTCCACGCCAGAGCGTGGAGGTGTGGGATTTTTTGTTTAGCTTGGTGCTTGGTGCTATAAATTACTTATCGTCTTTACGCTCAAAGTCACCTTCGAAGGTGGTACCTGAGTCCTGCTTATTTGACTGAGCGCCGTCTTGCTGAGGGTTATTTTGATGAGACTTAAGGAACTCATCTAATCGCGCTTGCTGATCGCTACCATCGGTGTGATGAAATTCACCACTGAAGGTATGTCCTTGCTGTCGAGTCTGCATTTTCACCTTGCTTAGCAAACGCGCCACTAGCGCTTCGCGCACTGGCGGCAACAACAGCAACAAGCCCAGCATATCCGACACAAAACCCGGCAATACCAACAAGATGCCACTAAGCGCCAGCATAATGCCACCGAGCATTTCACGGGCCGGTGGTTCACCTAAGCTAACCTTACGCTGCGCCTCCATTAGCGTTTGAAACCCTTGGATCCGCACCAAGCTCAAGCCCACTATGGCACTGAGTAAAATTAATACTATGGTGCTCATCGCACCGATGGCGGAGCCCACTTCGATAAACACAAATATTTCTAACAGCGTTGCTGCCACGAACAATAGAAACACCTTACCCACTCATGCCTCGTCTTGCGCTTAAACCGCGCTTAATTGGGGTTAAAACATGATAATGGGGACAAAGCGTGCCATTTTCAATAAACAACGCCCGATGCTTTTAGCTAAGAGCCGCGATATAGTGGCGTCTTCCCGCCATTATTGATGAGGTTAGCAGCCCATGCCTGTGCTTATTTCTACGCTCAAGCTAAAGAAAAAAAACTATACTCATCTGTTTTTATTGAGTTTATTGAGCACTTCGCTGGCTCCAAGCTTAGCCCACGCGGGCCTGCTAGATTGGCTAGGCATTAACGATAAAGCCACCAGTAACCAGAGCGACTTTTTAACCGCCGACCAAGCTTTTATATTGAGCTCAAACCAAACCACGGACTCACTGCAGCTCAGTTTTGATATAGCGCCTGGCTATTATCTCTATCGTCACCAGCTCACCCTGGCACCTAAACTGGCCACTTTCGGAGACTGGCAGTTGCCCGCAGGCGAGCCCCATGAGGACGAATATTTTGGCAAGAGCCAAGTATATAAGCAGCCCTTCACGTTAAACGTGCCCTTGCAGCATGTAGCGGAGCAGGCGTATGTGACGGTGCAGTATCAAGGCTGCACCACCGATCTCTGTTATGCGCCACAAACCGTGCAAGTGCCACTGAGCCCACTGGCTTTATGACCACTTGTTTAGCCGACTCTTTGTCAAAAGTTTTGCCCGAGCACATTCAGCCTGAGAGCATACAGCCCGAAAATACACCTGCCCCTTGGTATCTTTACTTAGTACGTTGCGTGGATGGCAGCCTGTATGCAGGCATTAGCTTAGATCCAGAGCGGCGCTGCATGGAGCACAATCAACAGCGCTCCCGTGCCTCACGTTATGTGTGGGCGCGGCGTCCGGCGCACTTGGTGTGGCAGCGCGAAGTCGCGGACCAATCCCAAGCCCTCAAATTAGAGCTGCGGCTTAAGCGCTTAACTAAGGTAAAAAAAGAACAGTTATTACTGCAAGATAACGGCTGGCAGGCACTATTGGCACAAATAAGGCACAAATAAAAACGGCGCCCTAAGGCGCCGTCAACATCATCAATTCAGTTCAAGCTTATTCCGCTTTAGCGTCTTCTTTAACTTCAGCTACTTCGGCTTTAGCTTCTTCTTTAACTTCGGCTACTTCAGCTTTAGTTTCTTCTGTAACCTCAGCGGCTGGCTCGTCTGATTCGATATCTAACAGCTCAACTTCAAAGATCAGTACCGCATTACCCGGAATGGTATTAGCACCGGTTTCGCCGTAGGCCAAATCGGAGGGGATCACAAACTTGTACTTAGCGCCCACTGGCATTAACTGCACGCCTTCGGTCCAACCTGGGATCACTTGGTTCAACGGGAAGCTGGTCGGCTCGCCACGTTTAATTGAGCTATCAAACTCGGTGCCATCGGTGAGTGTGCCCACATAGTGCACGGTAACCATGTCTTCGGCTTTAGGCTTATCGCCTTTTCCTTCAGTCAGCACTTCGTACTGTAAGCCAGACTCAGTCACCTTAACGCCGTCACGCTTGGCATTTTCAGCTAAGAATTTCTTACCTTCTTCCAAGCTCTTAGTCGACTGCTCTTTGGCTTGGGTTTCGATAAGCTCATTGATGTGCTCATCGTAGGCGGTTAATGCGGTCTGAATTTCTTCATCGCTCATCTTGCCATTATCGGTAAAGCCATCCTGAACGCCTTTAAGAATGGTGTCATTGTCCAAGTTCACACCCAGCTCTTCTTGTTTCTCTAGCGTAGAGCCAATGTAGCGACCCATAGATAAACCAATGGCATACGCAGACTTAGCTTCAAAGCTGGTGAATTCATTCGCAGCCGTTTCTTGAGTAGCAGGCGCTTTCTGCTCAGCCGCAGGGGCAGAGGTGGTCGCCTTGTCGTCATTACAACCACTCAGGCCCACTAATACCGCAGAGGCAAGTAAACTGACTTGTAACAATTTTTTCATTATTAGCTCCAGAATAGGGGAAAATTCCCATGGAAAATGAGATGCTTATAAATCCGAACCTATACTAACGTGTCCTCTTGCCGATGCGAAAGCCCAAACTGATAAAAATGCCTGCTTACCTACTTAGCTTGATGCTATGCGTCACTTTTTTGCAGCTTACGGGCTGTGATGCCACCGATTCACCTCTTGAGCAACGCCGTTTTGCTAACGGCTCTGTGCTGGCCGCGCAAACCACCTCTGATGGCCGCTTCACTTTTGTTGCCACGGGCCCCAGTCCGGTGCAAGTGTGGAAAGCGGGCGAATCTGCGCCTATTTATCACTGGTATCAAGGGACATCGAGTGAGAGCATCATACTATTAGCCAGCTCGCCAGATAGCCAAACGGCCGCCACGGCCACTGAAAAAACCGTGGCCCTGTGGTCGCTGCAAGAGGGTCAAAACCTCGGCTTTTATGAGCTCACCCAATCTCTGCGTACTTTAGCCATCAGTGACGCGGCACGCAGCATGCTGCTGGGCTATCAAGATGGCACGGTAGAGTTTGTGGACTTACAAACCGGGCGACGGCTGCTATTTATGGGCCACCAAAGGCCCGAAGGCAATAATCGCATCAACACCGTCGATCTCTCCGCTAATGGCCGTTATGCCTTAAGTGGCAGCTTGGATGGCCAAGTTTTACTCTGGCAAACCACAGATGCCCGCGTGCTGAGCCAATGGCAACAAGAGAACAGTATTACCGTGGTGCGCTTAGACGCCCAAGGCCAAACGGCCTTTAGCGCCGATGCCCAAGGCCAAGGTCAATTACATCAACTGCCCTCGGGTGAGTTGCTATCAAAGTTGCAAGTACCTTACCGCGGCCAAACGTTTGTCAGTGCCAGGCTAGACGCCGCGCACAATAGACTACTAACCGGCAGCACCGCCCGACGCTTAGAATTATGGCAACTCGATAGCGGTCAACTGCTGCAAGAGTGGCAGGTGGGCACGCACACCAAACTGCGCCCCGCCAGTGCTATGGTTTACGACGTGGCATTTATTGGCGACAAAGAAATTTACAGCGTTAGCTCGTCTGGCTTAGGCGAGCGCTGGGCCTTATCTAACGTGAATCAAAAAAATCTAGAGAATCAAATCAATGACTAACGATATTCTGGCGCGCTTAGAGCAACTTGAAACACGACTCGCGTTTCAAGATGACACCATAGAGCAGCTCAACCAAGAGATTACTGCCCAAGGGGCCCTGAGCGCACGCTTGCAAGCCCAACTCAGCATGATGGCGCAGCGGCTTAAAGACCTGCAGCCCAGCAATATTGGCAGCCAAGCCGATGAGCCACCCCCGCCGCATTATTGATGCGAAGAGCAGCGCCCAGCACCAAGCGCTCAGCAACGGATAAACATGCGCCCTACTGCTCAAAAACGGGCAACAAAAAAGGCGCCTCGGCGCCTTTTTTATTTACGGTTCACTAAATGACTCTTAGTGTTGGTGACCGCAGCAGCCATCTGAATGCTCGTGATCATCATGGTCGTGATCATGCTCGCCGTGCACATGACCATGCTCCAGCTCTTCTTCGGTAGCTGCACGTATAGCACGTACTACACCTTTAAAAGTCAGCGTCATGCCGGCTAACGGGTGGTTGCCGTCTACCGTCACTGACTCTTCAGACACTTCGATAATGGTCACGGGGCGATGGCCATCGTCGGTCTCAGCCACAAAAGTATCGCCTTCTGACACTTCCATGCCATCGAACAACTCACCGGGTACGGCTTGAATTAAGCTGTCGTCGCGCTCGCCGTAAGCCTGCTCTGGGCTTAAAGTTACGTCGAAGTCTTCACCTTCGACTTTGCCTTCGAGCACGGCTTCTAAGCCCGATACTAAATAACCGGTACCGTGCAAGTACTCTAAGGGCTGCTTGTCTTCTGTGGTATCGAGGATTTCACCGTCAATGTTGGTCACTGTGAAGTCGAGAGTTACTACGCTGTTTTCAGAAATGCTCATAAGAGAACCTGCTAATGAATTTTGTAATAGCATACAGGATGGCCAAGACGGTTTAAATGCGCGGGGCGCACAAAGGCAGCGCTTTTATCAGGTTTGAGCATCAGTGGTCACGGACTCACTGAGTCATAAATCGAGCGATTAATCGGGCTTAAAAAGTCCAATTACCTCGCCTTGCCCCGCCTTGGCCACTTGCTCGGCGGTTTGGCTTTGAGTGTGGCCGCAGCTCACGCATTCGACTTTCTCGACACCCTGCTCCAGATACAGCATCATGGTATCTATTTCCTGACACTTGGGGCACGCAGCTCCAGCTATAAAACGTTTTTTACGACGGGTTACCATGGCTTTACATCCTGAACAATAAACCTTGTCTCAAATTCTCCGCCAAAAATGAACTGATCACAATGACCACAGCCGCCCAACACAGTATTCACTACCAGCTTCTTGAGCCAGCGCACTTAATTCCTGGCAAACGTCATCGCTACCTCAAAGGTTTGCTCTTTATTGTGCACCAAGGGGCTGGCTTGCTGCAGCTCGGCCCACACTTTTATGTGTTAGGCAAAGATGACGCGGTGTTTTTACCCGCCGACACCTTGTTTACTTGGCACACGGTGGCCCACAGCCGCATTAGTCGTTTGGCCTTTTCGCCGCGCTTAGTGCAGCCACGCCAAGCGGGCTTATTAACGGCTGCCCCGCTGTTATTAGCTGGTGCCGCCAGACTGGCAAATTGGCCAAGCACTCACCCAGCTAATGCTGGGCATGAGTTAGATTGGCAAGGTGCCTACGGTCGATTGTGCCGCGTGTTACATGATGAATTGCAGCACCTTACGCCGCAGCCGCTGACCGCCTCTTCAAAAGCGGCCTCCTTGACCAAGTTGCAACAGATTATGAGTGCTAACTTGGTCAACTTTGCCTTAACTAAGCCCCAAGAAGCAGAGTTTCAGGCGCGCTTTAATATGGCGCCCGCTGATTTTAAACGCCAAGCCGCCTTGCTCACCATATTACGAGAGCTGGCTAAAACCGCCGACTTGGCGCAGTTAGTGCAAAGTTATGGTTTTAGCTCGGTCGCTGAATTTGAGCAAGCGTGCGCCCACTGGCTCGCCAGTTAGCCCATTAGCTCGCCAAGAGCGGCGAAAAACCGCTTAATAAACGATAAAATGCCTTCTTATCATTCACATGTTTGAGATTCTATGATTACCCTCAGCCAGATTGAACTACTCAGGGGCGGCCGCCCCCTGTTAAAAGACACCAGCGCCACCATTCACACCGGTAAAAAAGTGGGCCTGGTAGGGAAAAATGGCTGTGGTAAGTCCACCTTGTTTTCCTTATTTAAAGGCGAGCTGAGCTTAGATAATGGCCAGTTTTATTTACCTGCCGACTGGCAATTGGCCAGCGTGGCCCAAGAAACGCCGGCGCTCGAATGCTCGGCGCTGGATTATGTGATTGACGGTGACCAAGAATATCGCCGTTTGTGCAGCGAGCTAGTTTTGGCCGAAGAGCGCGGTGATGGCATCGCCATTGCCGAATTACACGGCAAGCTCGACACCCACGGCGGTTATCATATTCATGCTCGCGCCGCCGAGTTACTGCACGGCTTAGGCTTTGCTAATGAAACCCAAAGTCGCCCAGTGAGTGCTTTTTCTGGTGGTTGGCGGATGCGCCTTAACTTGGCTCAAGCACTGATTTGTCGCTCAGACTTACTGCTGCTCGATGAACCTACCAACCACCTCGACTTAGATGCGGTGATTTGGCTGGAGCGCTGGTTAAAAAGCTACCCTGGCACCTTGATCCTGATCTCTCACGACCGCGACTTTCTCGATGCTGTGGTGAATCGGGTGATCCATATAGATAACCAGCAGCTCAATGAATACACCGGCAACTACTCAGACTTTGAACGCTTGCGCGCCGAGCAATTGGCCTTGCAACAATCGATGTTTGCCAAGCAGCAGCGCGAGCTGACCCATATGCAAGAATACGTGGATCGCTTTCGCTACAAGGCCAGTAAGGCCAAGCAAGCCCAGAGCCGCTTAAAAGCCATGGAGCGCATGGAGCGCATTTTGCCGGCCCACGCCGACTCGCCGTTTAACTTTAAGTTTCTCGCCCCCAGCAGCTTGCCGATCCCACTGATCACCATGGAAAAATTGTCTGCCGGTTACGGCGACAAGGTGATTTTGTCCAACATTAAGCTCAATCTAGTACCGGGTTCGCGCATTGGTTTACTGGGCCGTAACGGTGCCGGTAAATCGACGCTGATAAAGCTCCTATCCGGCGAATTAACGCCCTTATCCGGCAAGTTAGTGGCCAATAGCGGCATCGCCTTGGGCTACTTTGCTCAGCATCAACTAGAAAGCCTAGATCTGGACGAGTCGGCACTTACCCATTTAGGACGCCTAGATCCCAAAGCCACCGAGCAAAGCCTGCGCGATTACTTAGGCGGCTTTGATTTTAAAGGCGACAAGGTAAAAGAGCCGGTGGGCCCCTTTTCCGGTGGTGAGAAAGCGCGCTTAGTGTTGGCGTTAATCGTCTATCAAAAGCCCAACTTGCTGTTAATGGATGAGCCGACCAACCACTTAGACTTGGATATGCGTGAAGCGCTGACCATGGCTTTGCAGTTTTTCGAAGGCGCCATGGTGATTGTATCCCACGATCGCCATTTATTGCGCGCCACCACAGATGAGTTTTATCTGGTAGATGACGGCAAAGTCGAGCCTTTTGACGGTGACTTAGAAGATTATCACCAGTGGTTAGTCACTCAAGATAAAGCCGAACAGCCCGAGAGCACCGCCACCATAGGCGAGCACTCGGCCAATAATCGTAAGGCCGAAAAACGCCGCCAAGCAGAATTACGCCAACTCACCCAACCGATGCGCAAAGCCATTACTAAGCTTGAGCAGCAGATGGAGTCGGCTCAGCAGCAATTAACAGACATTGAAACCGCCATGGCGGATCCTGAGCTATACAGCAGCGAGCAAAAAGCACAGCTACAGCAATTGCTACAAGCCCAAGCGCCTCTGCAACAGCAATTAGCCGCTGCTGAAGCCGAGTGGTTAGAGTTACAAGAACAGCTGGAAGCCCTAGAAGCCGAAAGCGAATAACACGCTCAATAGACAACCGCAGATGCAGTGAGGGGACGTAATGAGTATTCCGAGCGCCGAGCAATTTTGGCAATTTAGTGAGCAGCATTATGCGCGCGCCGGCGTGGCTGACGCTTGCTTGCAACTGCAAGATGATTACGGCGCCAACGTGAATTTATTATTACTGTTGGTGATGTTGGAGGAGCGCGGTTTGACCTTAGACCCTACTCATTTCTTGCCGATACTGCGCCAGCGCGCTGGATTATTTAACCAATGGCGGCTACTGCGCCGCCAGCTTAAAGCTAAACTCAGCACCGATGATTACTTGGCCTTATTGCGCCACGAATTAGAGCTGGAGTGCTGGCAACAACAAGAGCTCATACAGGTGCTCGGCCAAATACCGCTCAGCACAGACGGCGGCAGCGGTTTGCTTGCCTACTTAAGTTTATTACAGGTGCCTGATGCACCGCTCTGGCAACTTAAGTTAGCTGCATAAGCGGTTCATTTATCTTATTTTTTTACCTAATTTAAATATGGAATTCTCATGCTCAGTTATCGTCATGCTTTTCATGCAGGCAATCATGCAGATGTGCTTAAACACGCGGTACAGTCTTTGATCTTAGCGTCGTTAACCGTTAAGGATAAAGGCTTTAGCTATATCGACACCCACTCCGGTGCCGGTGGTTATGCCTTGGATCATGAGTGGACGCAAAAGAAGTCGGAATACCTGACCGGTATCGCGCCTTTATGGCAAGCCCGTGAGCAGTGGCCAGAACTGGCCGGCTACTTTGCTGCTATCTCTGCCATGAATAGTGCGATGAACAGTGCCATGAGTACAGATGACAGCCCAGAGCAGCTCGACTTTTACCCAGGCTCGCCCAAGGTTGCCGAATACTTTAAGCGCCCCCAAGACAGCATGACGCTGATGGAGCTGCACAATAACGAAGTGGAGCTATTGCGTGAGAATATGGCCCCCCAAGGCCGGCGCGCAAGGGAGCACTATTCTGCGAGAAGCAAGGGCCCGACCATCCACCATCAAGATGGTTTTGCCGGCTTAATTGGCTTGTTACCGCCCACGCTCAAGCGCGGCTTGGTATTAATCGATCCGCCTTATGAGCTTAAAGAAGATTATCAGACCGTAGTAGAGACCATGGCCCAAGCGCATAAGCGCTGGCCGATTGGTATTTATGCCATCTGGTATCCGCTACTCGCCAAAGACGTAGACCGCAGTGGCGCACTTAAAAGCGCCTTAACCAACAGCGGCTTTAAGGACATTCTGTGTGCCGAGCTTAGCGTAAGCGAACAAGCCCAAGACTTTGGCATGTACGGCTCCGGCATGATGATTTTAAATCCACCGTGGAAGCTAGATGAACAGCTTAAGCAATTGCTACCAAGGCTGGCTGAAACCTTAGGCCAAGCTACATTAGAGCAAGAGCTAGCAACAAAACATGCTGCAGCCTGGAATTTAGAGTGGCTAAAAAAAGCGGATTAATTGTTAGCGTTGTAAGCTAATAAATATGCTGTTAATTATTTAACTTTATAACCTTAGGTGCCTATCTTGTATAACCAATCAGATTTTAATATTGATGATGAGATGATCGATGAGCTTAGAGACTTAGGCTATGAACTTAATGATTATTCCCTGTCAGACTCAGACTTTAGAGATCTTGATTTTGATGGTTACTCTACAGAAGACTCCGGCATGATCCTCGATGTGCCTTATGTGCCCTCCGATGAAAAAATAGTCCATAGCTTGCTCGATTTAGCCGAAGTTACTAACGAAGACACCTTATACGATTTGGGTTGTGGTGATGGCCGCATCTTGGTGGCGGCTGCATTAGAGCGCAATGCTCATGGCGTGGGGATTGATATAGACCCCATGCGCATCAATGAGGCCATTGAATACGCCGGCCACACCGGTGTTGAGCATTTAGTGCACTTCGCTGAAGCGGACTTAATGGAAGTGGATATCAGTGCGGCTACCGTCGTCACGCTTTACCTGCTTGATATCGTGAATATTAAGCTGCGCCCACGTTTGCTTGATGAACTGCAACCTGGCACGCGTGTTGTTTCCCATGCCTTTAATATGGGGGATTGGAAGCCAGATCAGCAGCAACGCTGTGGCAGCATCAATCTCTATAAGTGGATTATTCCCGCTAAAGTAGCCGGCAATTGGGAGTGGCAAACCAGTAAGGGGGAAACTTATCGTGTTGAACTCAAGCAAAAATACCAAGAAGTCACCGGCAAGGCTTGGCTGAACGGCGAAGTAGCCCAGTTAAAAAGTGCCTTACTCAGTGGCGACTTACTGGAACTGATCGTGCAAACAGAGAGCGCCCGCCCGGTCAGCTTTTTAATGCGTTGCGAACTCAAGCAATTAGTGGCCGCGGAAGGCAATTTACAAGCCACGCCCGCGCTAAAAGTCCCCAAGCGCTAGCGTTTTTATTGCTATTAGGCTGTCACTATTTAGCCCTATTAGATGCAAAGTAGATGCAAAAAAGCCGCCAACTGTATATCACAGTAAGCGGCTCTTTTTATGCTTTTTGAACCTTGGGCGTTGCGGGCTCGGCGTTAGCTTTTTTCAGTGCAGGTCTTATAACACTTTGTTTTTGTTAAATACCGGCTGCGCATACATGGCCAAGACCAAGGCTTTTAACTCGGCGGGTATTTGTGCCATATGTTGCTCAAACAGCTGCAACGCTTTGCCATTGTCTGCACTTTGCTGAGCAGCAGTCGTATCACCGGCGGCCGCTAAGTTGCTGGGAAACAAATGATAGTTAGCGTAAATCTGCTTATCTATGGCCTCGGCGAGTTGATCCGCCGTTTCAAAGTCACCTTGTACCGGCTGACCAAAGGCCACGTGTACTCGGCCTTTTTGACCGACTATGCCCTGCACTATGCTCTCTACATCTTCAAATTCGCGTTTCTCATAAGCGCCCTGCTCAGCCTTGGCATATAGCTCGCGCGCCTTGGCCTGATCGCCCGGATCATACTCATAAGAAATCGACACCGGCACCAGATTTAAGGTTTTGATGTAATCGCTAAAGGGGATTTTTTCCCGCTTACCTTCCATGTAAAACATCTTGAGAATAGCCGGATCGGTTTTATCAAAACCGTCTTTCGCGCGCCCTTCTTTTTGGGCAATCCAGACTGATTGTTGCTCATCAATGGAGTGGCGCACATATGCCGACAGCTCGCTAAAGGCCTTCATCATTTCTCGCGGCCCTTTAACTGAGCGCTTTACCACGAAGCTTTTATTTAGCTTCATTAGCTCGGCGGCACAGGGCTTGCGCAATAAGTTATCACCAATGGCGATGCGTACCGTATCCAACCCGTGACTGTGCAGACCCCAGTTCACAAACGCAGGATCCATGGCAATATCTCTGTGATTAGAGATAAACACATAGCCTTGGCTAGGGTCTATGTGCTCCAGTCCAGAATAGGTGACGCCTGAGGTGGTGCGGGCGATCATTTTTTCCATGTAGCTGGCCACTTCAAGCTGAATGTGGCGCACACTCTTGAGCTTGCGCCAGCGCCAGCTCAAATACAGACGGATCAAGGCTTTGATAACAGGGCCGCCAATACCGGACAACGTCGAGAAACGGTATTTAGCAATGGCACCCACAAACTCATCGTCGTGGATCAGGCGCTGAATCGCGCCCGCGACTTCGTCATCCCGATAAGGGCGAATATCTTTAAATAAATCAGTGTCTGAAACCATGACAACCTTACGGTGTAGGGACTAAAAGGTATAAGTACGAAAAACGCCGAGATTTTACCTGCTTTAGCGTTAAACTGACACGAAAAAGCGTAAAATCGGTTAATACCAGATCATGACTACGCTAGCAGCGGTTAATAATGCCATGCCTTGATTAAAACGTCGCCAATCCCGTGCCGAACGTAACCAAGTGCGCAAATTCAAACCAAACAAGGTCCACAAATGACCGGTAATTATGCCTAACACTAAAAATACTGCCAATACTATCCACGCCGAAGACCAGTATTGTTCACCCACTAAGGTAAAGCCGCTCATCGCCGAGACGGCCATCAGCCAAGCCTTGGGGTTAAACACTTGAAACAGCGCGCCTTGGCGCCAGTTCATACTGCTCTCAACGGTATAAGCCTTGGGCGGCGCGGCACGACTAATTTGCCACGCCAGCCACAATAAATAACCACTGCCCAGTATTTTTAGCGTCCATTGCAGCACCGGCCAACGTAAAAACAGCTGGCCTAAGCCGAGCGCGCTAAACAGCAATAATAATTGTAAGCCCAGCATAATGCCCAATAACAGCTTCAATGTGGGTCGATAACCAAAGCGGGTGGCCGAATGGGTTAATAGCATATTATTGGGGCCTGGCGTGCCGCAAGCGGCAAAGGCAAAGCCCGCCACCGACACCAGTAAAGTAAAATCCATGAGTCACTCAATAAATAATGTAGCAAAAGCATTCTTTTACTCGATTTTGCGTGCAGCGCCCAGTACTTTATCTGTTTATTAAGGGTTAATTATCGCGTCTAACGGTCAGCGCGCTCTTTTAGGGCTGGCGGTTTATGCCTGTTAGATCAATTCGGTTAAAGGGTAAAGCAGCAATCATGATCCATCCCAGCAAATTTCAGCCTCCTTGGTGGGCCCGCAATCCCCATATCCAAACCATATTGGCCAAAGTACTGCATCGTACCCGCATCAGCTATCGCAAAGAGCGACTTGAACTGCCCGACGGCGACTTTGTAGACTTAGCGTGGGGCTTGCCTGTGCAGCATGATAACAAGCCGCTAGTGGTGTTATTTCACGGGCTAGAAGGCAATATTGAATCCCATTATATTCAAGGCATGATGGCCGCCCTGCACCAACAAGGCTGGCAGGCGGTACTGATGCACTTTAGAGGTTGTAGCGGCGAGCCCAATCGCTATTTGCAGTCATATCATTCCGGCGCTACTGAAGACCCGCATTATGTATTGGACTTATTGCGCCAGCGCTATCCCGAGCGCCCCATTGCCGCCATGGGTTATTCGTTGGGCGGCAATATGCTGGTCAATTATTTAGCTAAGTACCCGCGTAATACCTTATGTGCGGCCGTGGTTATTTCAGCGCCGCTGCAACTCTCAGCCGCTGCGGATCGCATAGACTCAGGCTTGTCTCGTGGTTATCAGCACTATTTACTCAAGCGTATGCTGTTTAATTGGCAGCAACGGCTGCAGCGTCATCCGCAACACCAAAGCCAAGTTAAGGCTTACCAGATCAAGAGCCTGCGCCAGTTTGATGATAAAATCACCGCCCCTACTCATGGTTTTCATGATGCAGAGGATTATTATCAGCGTTGCTCCGGTCTGTATTTGTTAGATAAAATCAGCACCCCGACCTTGATCATACACGCGGCGGACGATCCTTTTATGGATGATAGCGTGATCCCCGATGCCAGCGACTTAGCGCCCGCCATCACCTATGAGTTAAGCCGCAGCGGCGGCCATGTGGGTTTTATACAAGGTACCCCTTGGGCACCGCTTTATTGGTTAGAATACAGAGTGCCGCACTGGTTGGCACAGCAATGGCCGCCCTACTTGGAGAACGCATGATTATTCCTTTTACTGACTTAAGCAGCGAAACACTAGATAACTTAATCGAACAATTTGTGCTGCAAGAAGGCACTGAATATGGCGAGCACGATATCTCGTTATCAGAGAAAGTAATTCAAGTTAAACAACAACTTAAAGTAGGCGAAGCGGTCATAGTCTACAGTGAATTACACGAGAGTGTGAACATAGTGCCGGCGGCTCAACTGCGTAACAAGCCTTGACCTAACCCCAGCGCACTGCGTATAAACATTCACAGTTTACTCATTTTTAGGGTTTTTTATGTCTGCCAAGCACCCCATCATTGCGGTGACCGGTTCCTCGGGTGCCGGCACCTCAACCTCTACCGAGGTGTTTCAGTCCATGTTTGCCCAGCTGGGGGTGAAAGCCGCCATGCTGGAGGGTGACAGCTTTCACCGCTATACAAGGCCCGAAATGGACGTGGCCATTCGGCGCGCTCGCGAACAAGGCAGACATATCAGCTATTTTGGCCCAGAAGCCAACGACTTCGAGCTTCTTGAGCACTTTTTCAAAGAATATGGCAACACCGGCACCGGCCAGTTTCGTCGTTATTTACATACCTTTGATGAAGCCGTGCCTTTTAATCAAATGCCCGGCACCTTTACCCCTTCGCAGCAATTACCCGACGACACTAATTTGCTGTTTTATGAAGGCTTGCACGGCGGCGTAGTCACCGATGAGCACAATGTGGCGCAACATGTGGATCTGTTGATCGGCATGGTGCCGATCGTGAATCTGGAGTGGATCCAAAAACTGATCCGCGACACCGCCGAGCGCGGCCATTCACGAGAGGCAGTCACCGACTCTATCGTGCGCTCCATGGAAGATTACATTAACTTCATTACGCCGCAGTTCTCGCGCACGCATATTAACTTTCAGCGCATTCCGACCGTCGACACCTCGAACCCTTTTAGTGCCAAGGTGATCCCCAGTGCCGATGAAAGCATGATGGTGATCCGCTTTCGTGGCATTAAGGACGTGGATTATCCCTATTTGCTGGCCATGATCGACGGCTCTTTTATGTCTCGGCGCAACACCATAGTAGTACCGGGCGGCAAAGTCGGCTTCGTGATGGAGCTAATCCTACGCCCCATGCTAGAGCGCCTGCTGGAGACGGGTAAGATACGTTAAGAGCGTGAGGCGTGAGGCGTGAGGCGTGAGGCGTGAGGCGGTTATTATCGTCACGCTAGATACTAATACCAATACCTGATTACCCACAAGGCTCAGTTTGGTATTTTGACCTTGTAGGGGCCAATTTATTCGGCCCGGTTTGGTATTTTTATTTAAATCTAAACCTCAGTAACAGCCAGCAGAGCTGGCCTGCCGAATAAATTGGGCAGCTACAAAGAACAAACCGAAGCAGGGTGCATTATGGCTGAGGCTCATACGTAATCAGGTACCAATAAAAAGCCCAGCTTATATGCTGGGCTTTTTATTGCAGAGCGTTGTGTTTACTCTGCACTCCTCACCATTTACACCTCACGATCTCCCTTAACCAAAAGGCACGGGTTTGGGCGTAGCATTAGTAGAGGGTGGCAATATGGGTAGCTCAAATCTAGGCTGCTCGCCGGTGAGTGACTTTAAGAATGCCACTATTTGGCCTATCTCTTGCTCGGAGTAAACTCGGCCTAGCTGTAACCGGCCCATAATATCCACGGCTTCTTCAAGAGTGGCGGCTTCGCCATCGTGGAAGTAGGGATACGTCAGCTCTACGTTGCGCAGTGTGGGCACTTTAAATAAGAATCGGTCGGCATCCTTCCCGGTCACCGCCGCTCGGCCTACTTCAGCAGATGCGGAGGTATAGGGTTCAATCACCCCCATCTTCTGATAAGAAGTGCCGCCTAAGTTAGGTCCGTTATGGCAAGCCACGCAACCGCTTTGTTTAAACAGCTGGTAACCCGCTAAAGCCTCTGCCGTTAATGCCTTATCATCACCTTGCAGCCATTGATCAAACTCCCCATTGGGCGTGACTAAGGTTTCTTCAAAAGCAGCGATGGCGTCCGTCACCATGTCGATATTCAGTGCATCGTTGCCAAACACCACGGCAAATTCATTTACATAACCGGGAATAGACTGCAATACATCCACGGCAAGCTCATGGGTAAACGCCATTTCACCGGGGTTGGCAATGGGGCCACCGGCTTGTTCTTTTAGGTTAGCCGCACGACCATCCCAAAACTGCGCCAAGTTCAGGCTGGAGTTAAGCACGGTTGGCGAGTTAATGGGCCCTTGCTGCCAATTATGGCCAATAGAAGTTTTAATGTTATCCGTGCCGCCCATCGACAGATTATGGCAAGAATTACAGGAGATAAATCCCGACTTAGAAAGCCGAGGATCAAAAAATAACTTTTTACCCAGCTCGACCATGGCCGGATTCGTCACTTCTACTGCTGGTATCGGCTGTACCGGCTCGGTACGCGGCGTTCCCGCTATCGCTTGGTTAGTCAGTATCAGTGCCAGAGCGGCGCTAACTGTGATAGTGCTTATTTTCATAGGGCTTACCTCTGCTCAAGTTAGAGCTCTATATGACTCTATAAGCAGCAATGTAAGCCTTATACAAACAAAGGGCATTGATGTGGATCACGCACCGAGACAAGTGAGGCGTAAGAGCAGAAGGCGCTTTCCGCCTTACGCTTATCCCCTCACACCTCACTGTCTATGCTTGGCGTATTTCAAAAGACGAAGAGGCGCCCAGTGCTTTATCCAGCATCTTCATGACCGAGCAGTATTTTTCCATCGATAAGCTCACCGCGCGCGCGACCTGCTTTTCCGATAACTCGTGGCCGGTGACGATAAAGTGCATGTTAAGAGTGGTAAACACCCGTGGTGGTTGCTCGGCGCGGTCTGCATCTAGCTCTACCACGCAGCCGGTCACTTGCTGGCGGCCTTTTTCTAAGATAGAAACCACATCTATAGCACTGCAGCCACCGGCGCCCAGCAATACAGCTTCCATGGGGCTAGCACCTTTGCCTGGGTTAGTGCCATCTAACAAGATTTTATGACCAGACTCAGATAAGCCTTCAAAACACATGCCTTCTAACCAGGTAACTGTCGCTTTCATCATAATCTCCCATAAAAACAGCTATATTATCCTATTGGATTAGGAACGACGAGCAGGATAAAAGCCTAAGCCACTTGATGATATGAGTTAAGCCTTTTATGCTAGCCCACTAGGAATACTGATCGCAGATAGCTTGCTAGGCTTAAGCCCCGAGCTAATTAAAATAATTAAGAGGTAAGAGATGATTATTAGCAAGCCCCAAAGTGACCCCACCTTAGAGTGGTTTCTGTCGCATTGCCATATTCATAAATACCCAGCGAAGAGCTCATTGATCCATGCGGGTGAAAAAGCAGAAACCTTATATTACATCGTCAAAGGCTCAGTCTCGGTGCTGATCAAAGATGAAGACGGGAAAGAAATGATCCTGTCTTATCTGAATAAGGGTGACTTTATTGGTGAGTTGGGGCTATTTGAAAACACAGATAACCCGCTGCGTACCGCCTGGGTGCGTGCTAAGTCTCCGTGTGAAGTCGCCGAAATTTCGTATAAAAAGTTTCGCCAATTAATCCAGGTGAACCCAGAAATACTGATGCGAGTGTCCGCGCAAATGGCTGAACGCCTACAAACCACCAGCCAAAAAGTAGGCGACTTGGCCTTTTTGGATGTAACCGGTCGTATCGCCGAGACTCTGCTTAGCCTAGCGCGCCAGCCCGATGCCATGACGCACCCAGATGGCATGCAGATTAAGATCACCCGCCAAGAGATTGGCCAGATAGTGGGTTGTTCACGGGAAACCGTGGGCCGCATCTTAAAGATGCTTGAAGAACAAGAGCTTATTTCTGCTCATGGCAAAACTATCGTAGTATTTGGTACTCGATAAATAGCGAGCTTTAACACCTGCTAGTAAAGTACCAAGTATAAAAAAACCCGAGCTGGCCTCGGGTTTTTTATTTTGTTTAGCAAACGACTCGGCCTGATTAATCAATCAAGGCGTATTGCTCACGCAAGATGTTAATAATATCGGCTTTGGGATTATCCGATAACACCAGTTTTTGGCCGGTGATCTTTTCAGCCATACCAATATAAGTCCGCGAGATAGCCATGAGTGCGCTCACCGGCAGGGCATTATCGCGCGCCAGTGCTTCGCGCTCTAGCATGCGCTCTTTATTAAGTAAAATATCTGGATCTGGAAAGTGCGTCAGTAACATTTGGCGAAAATCTTCTTTTGAATTTTCGATAATCTGACCTTGAGCATAAGCGGCACCATCCCAGATACGCGACGAGTCCGGCGTACCCACTTCATCCATGTAGATCAGTTTTTCTTGGCCTTGGGCATCGGTCACGTAACCAAATTCAAACTTGGTATCGACAAATATTTGGTTAAGCTTGGCCAATTCCGTGCTAATTACTTCAAAACCTTCACGCAATAACCGCTCATACTGACCAATATCGCCCGCCTGCTTAAAGTTAAAGGCGGCGAAGTTATCTTCGATATTTTGACGGGTAATATTAACGTCATCGGCCTCGGGCACTCCAGGAATACCGGTTAAGATGCCTTTAGTGGACGGCGTCATCAGCAACTCTGGCAGCTTTTGATCTTTTTGCAGACCATCAGGCAGGCGAATACCACAGAACTCCCGCTCGCCTTTGACATAGCTGCGCCACATTGAGCCAGTAATATATTGACGACAGATGGCCTCAATTTTTACCGGTGTGGCTTTTTGTACTATCCACACGAACGGATGGGGAATATCCAAAATATGGCTATCAGCTAAGCCTTGTTCTTGAAACAGCTTAAACCAATGGTTAGAAATGGCGTTTAAGGCCGCCCCTTTGCCGGGCACGCCTTGCATGCCCTCTTCACCGTGCCAAATGCAATCAAACGCCGAGATACGGTCGCTGATCACCATGATGGCCAAGGGCGCACCGGCAGCCACATTGTAGCCTTTCTCTTTTATCAAACGGCGACTGTCAGCGGCGGTTAGCCAGTAAACGGAGCGCACCTTGCCGCTGTGTACAGCTTGCTGGGTACGGATCGGTAGGTCGTTATTTACGGCCAACACCTGGTCTGCAAGGCTCATCTGTTGTGTCCTGTGTGTGGTATGGGGGAAGCGCCGGTGCCGCTACTCATTATTAGTATTAAGTGAGGGGTAGCGAGTCATGCCAGCCGCATTATCTTATCAGCTAAGAGACAGCGGCAAAAGTTGCCTTAACACGACTAATAAGGGTGCGGGCGACGGCGCCAGCCACAATCCCAGCCACAAGAGCGCCAATAAGCCTAAGTTAGGTAAATGGGCAGGCCACTGCATGACTTTTAGGGCAGTGCCAAAGGATTTTTTAAGTCGTCGCCCTTCCAAATCTATGCTGTACATCTCATCGAGCAACAGATGAATTAACGCACCAATAAACATAAACAGCCCCATCAGCCAAGACTGCTCAACACTTAAATGGAACAGATGATGGCTGAGCACCACGGCCGCTACCGCAAACACCATGTTGGCCAATAAGGAATGCAAACTGGCACGGTGCACGGTGAGCTTGGCAAACGCCCAGCAAAACGGATAACGCACCAAAAAATACGCCGCCGCCGCCAACAGCAAGGTATCGAGCAAGGGTAAATACTGGCGGCCATATAACAACATCAGCGCACCGGAGAGCATGCCAAACAAACGAAAAATGATTTGGATCGAGCGCGAAGTATCGGAGTCGATATCCGGCATAATGCCGCCCAAAGAGCCGGTTAACCATAATAAACAGGCCTCGGGAAGGCTCACTAGCTCCGTCCAAGCTAAGGCACCGGCCATCACGCCGGACACTACAGAGGCGACTTGTACATGGGTTTTAAAATCAGCCATCACCAATTTCCAGGCGAATAAAGGGCGCAAAGTGTAACAGCCAGTACTGGATAAAAAAACAGGACTCATACGATAAGATACGGCTCTCTGCCTTACATAGTACGTCTCACTCTTCACTCCTTACCCTTCACGCCTCACTCTTTAGCGACCCAAAGGGCGTGGCTTTACTTGAAGCTTGCCGTTAACATAGCGCTTTTTATATGAGTAAACTCCATGGCTCTGTCTGCCACCCTGCATAAAGTTCGTCTGAATATCAGCGATTTACATCGCCATTATTACCAAGAGCACAGCCTAACCGTGGCACAGCACCCGTCGGAAACCAATACCCGACTCATGGTGCGTTTATTGGCGTTTATTCGCCATGCAGACCCAGACTTGAGCTTTACTAAGGGCTTAAGCACAGACGACGAGCCCGAGCTGTGGCTCAAATCACCCGATGGCCGTATCTTAAGCTGGATTGAGCTGGGTGAGCCCAGCGTAAAGCGCATCAAACAAGCGTTGTCGCGCGCTGAGCAAGTCTTAGTATACAGCTATGGTGGCCGCAGCGCCGAGCTGTGGTGGGAGAAGCATAAGTCCGAGTTAACAGCACTTCCTCGGCTGGCTATTTATCATTTAACCGAGCCCCAGCCCGCCGCCTTGGCAGCCTTATGTCAGCGCAGCATCGACTTATTTGCCACCTTACAAGAAACCGACCTACAGCTTACCGATGGCGAGCACAGCCTAGACCTGCAGCTTGAGAAGTGGCGCTAGGGCGTGCGGGTCCGTTAAAGAAAAATACACCGCCTTCGCAAAACATATCTAAGGCCTACCACACATAACCTAAGGCTTTATCTGGTTGGACTTTAAAAAAGCGTGATTTTGCGCTATGGTGCGGCCAAATTCAGATAACCATCGGCGGCCGTAAGACCTTGGAAAAACATGAAGATATGCTGGTGGCTCTGCGCCAGATTATTCGCGCAATTGACCTGCACTCCCGTCAACTCAGTAAAGAGTCCGGCCTCACTGGCCCGCAACTCCTGTTACTGCAATCGATCAGCGAGCACGGCGACATTACGATGCGTAAGTTGGCGCAAGCAACTCATATGAGTCAAGCAACCGCCACCACCATCATAGATAGACTCGAACAAAAACTGTTAGTGCGCCGCGAACGCAGCCAAACCGATAAGCGTAAAGTTTATGCGGTGCTAACGGATGAAGGTAAAGATAAACTTAAAACAGCCCCTCGCCCCTTGCAAGAAAGCTTTATTCAGCGCTTTCAAGGACTCGCCGAGTGGGAGCAAAACTTATTGTTATCCTCGGTGCAGCGCATTTCATTAATGATGAATGCCAACGATCTTGACGTAGCTCCGCTACTGCAAGTAGGCAGCTTACTGCACGAGTAACAATGACTTTAACGAGCATGCCCTCGCTCAACTATCGGTTATACATTAATCAAGCGTTAGGGCTGCTCGTTATATTTAGAAATAGTCCCACTGTCCCGTCACTCTTACTACTCTCTCATCACTCTGCCAGCCTACTCACTGCATTACTTACCTGTCGTTCACTTATTCGCGATTAACAGTTATTAAGCAGCCAAGGTAACACCATGAAATAATTTATTTTGGGTGGCGCCCGTTCAGGTAAGAGTCGCCTCGCAGAACAGCTATACACCGACTTAGGTAATAAGGTCGCGTATTAGTCAACATCAAGCACAGCGCCATCAGCACTGGCATACCCTTGAAGGACCGACTGAACTTGGCCAAACACTGGCAACATTGCAGGATTATGATGCGGTTATGATCGACTGCCTCACGCTGTGGCTCAGCAACTGCCTGCATCTGGAAAACGGGCCACAACAGCGCCAAATTTTCTTAACCGTCTGAGAAAACTTTAATGGTCAGCTAATTATAGTGAGCAATGAAGTGGGCATGGGCATAGTGCCTTTAGGTGAGTTAAGCCGCCGTTTTGTAGATGAAAGTGGTTTCTTGCATCAAGCGGTCGCGACGCGCTGCGAGCGGGTAATATTTACCGCCGCAGGTTTGCCACTGGTAATGAAAAGCCCTGTTCTAGATTGAGTGCAGGTTAATAAGCAGGATGCTAGAAAACCCCATAAAAAAACAGACCCTTAAGGTCTGTTTTTTTATGGGGCGATAATCGTCGAATGCCAGTATCAGGCAAAACTAACGCGGACTAATCTAAGCTGATACCGATATTAGAAACTCCACCTTGAGCGGCGAAGTCACGAATGGCCAGTATAGTGGCGGCATCTCTGGGCTGATTGACGCGATCTAGCAACTCAACTTGAAACTCCATTTCCGCCATCAATAGCTCATCGTCATACAACTCTTCTTCACTCAGCTCGCGCTCTGCCAATAACTCGACAAAACCCGCCACCGTACCCAAAGAGGCATGGCTGGCTTCGGTGGCTTCTTCGCCCACCCGACAAATTACCGAATTGTAAGCGCACCCCAAGGCCACACAGACGTCTAGTGCTGGGTAGGCACCGTAACTTTCAAACTGTGAAGGATCAGGGATAAAGGCTTCAAAAGACTCAAGCTCGGCGCTTAAATCGACCTTCGAGCCTTTTACCGTCAGGTAAGTCCACAAGGTATTCAGCGTTTCTCTACAGCGCTGGCTATTGCCAAAGTCGCTAGTTTCGCTAAATAGCTGATAATTAGGATACATCCGCTCGGCTAACGCCAGGGCAAATACAGTTTGCTGCCAGGGAGCTAGCTTGTTGATTTTTTTGTAAAATTTATCGCCAAACACGGATATTTCCTTGTGGTTACATGGCCGTTTTTTTGCCATTGTGCGTCTTTATTGCTAAGGCTCACATTTTAGGCCGCAAACGTTGGTATAAGTTTATGCGTGTGCCATTGTCTCATAGAACGCCCTTACAAAAAGCATAATAAGGAGAGAAGGTATGGCCAATCATACCCTGTTATTGCTCAGCCAAGATAATGCTGAATATCAGGCATTATTAAAACAGGCCTACCTGCCCGGGCTGACGATTTTAGCGCCAGAAGGCGAAGCCGACATTCGCGCAGCACTCGCTAAAGCCGATATTTTACTGGGCGAGCCCGCTAGACTGCGCGCGCGCCTGAATGAAGCGAAAGCACTCAAATGGGCGCAGTCGACCTATGCGGGGGTGGACGTATTGTTGCGCGGCGATTGCCGCCAAGATTATCTGCTCACCAATATTCGGGGTATTTTTGGCCCTCTAGTGAGCGAATATGTGTTTGGTCACTTGTTGGCGCTCACCCGCCACCTGCGCCATTACAAGGCGCAGCAGCGGCTGCATAACTGGCAGCCTATTCCCTATGAAAGCATTCACGGTAAAACTATGCTGATTATGGGCACCGGTAGCATTGGCCAGCATATAGCACACACCGCCAAGCACTTTGGCATGACGGTATTAGGCATCAGTCGTTCAGGTCGAGAAGCGGCAGGCTTTGATAATACTTATCAGCTACCGGCGCTTAATAACGTGTTGTCTCGAGCCGATGTGGTGGTTAGTGTTATGCCGTCCACGCCGCAAACTCGTGGCCTATTTAACGCCGCCCGATTCGAACATTTTAAACCCGGCACTATTTTCTTTAACGTGGGCCGAGGTGATGCCGTTGATGAAGGCGCGCTTATTCAAGCGCTGCGCCATGGCAATATAGGTGCTGCGGTATTAGATGTGTTTGCCAGCGAGCCATTGCCGGTCGCCAGCCCCTTATGGGACATGCCCAATGTGGTTATCACACCGCACAACTCGGGTTATAGCTTCCCAGCACAAATAGTGACCCGTTTTAGCCGTAACTATTTAAAGTATACGTCTGGAAAAACCATGGAAGGCTTAGTGGACTTTAACCTAGGTTACTAAAATCAGGGGTACTAAATACAGAGTGACTAGTGAAAGGCGTGAGGTGTGGGTTGTGAGAGAAGGAAGCCAGCATGAGTCGTGAGTTTGAGCAGTTACTGATGCAGGCCAGAGCTTGCCGTATTTGCGAAGCCAATCTACCACTGGGCCCGCGGCCGGTATTACAAATGGCGCCTGAGGCGCGTATTTTAATCATCGGCCAAGCGCCGGGCTTAAAAGTACATCAAACCGGTATTCCCTGGAACGACCCCAGCGGCGATACGCTACGCCGTTGGTTAGAGCTCAGCCGTGAGCAGTTTTACGATCCACAGTTAGTGGCCATCATGCCCATGGGCTTTTGTTATCCGGGAAAAGGCAAAAGCGGTGATCTGCCGCCGCGCCCCGAATGCGCGCCCGCTTGGCATCAACAGCTACTTAATGTGTTACCAAACATTGAACTCACGCTCTTGATTGGTCAGTATGCCCAGCGTTATTACCTTGGCAAGCGTTACAAAACCCTCACCGAAACCGTACGTAATTGGCAAGAATTTGCGCCCAGCCAATTACCCCTGCCCCACCCTTCGCCCCGTAACCGTTATTGGCTCACTAAAAACCCTTGGTTTGAAGCAGAAGAGCTGCCCGCGCTGCGCGAACGAGTGCATCAGGTGTTGGCAGCGTCAAGCGCCCAGCACCAAGCGCCGAGCTAGAGAAGGAGCTGTGTTTGGAATTTATGCCGTCTTCCTGATGCACATCAGGATCTCGCACTTATGCCGTCATCCTGATGAAAATCAGGATCTCGTTTTAGGCTTTAGTGCCTAAGTGCCTAAGTGCCTATGTGCCTAAGTCCGAGATACCGGGGCGAATCCGATAAGACGGCAAGTGCTCAGCGCTGCTCTTTAGCCGTCTTCCTGACGCACGTCAGGATCTCACTTTAGGCTTTAGTGCCTATGTGCGAGATACCGGGGCGAACCCGGTAAGACGGCATAAATGCACTAAGTTTGTGGACTTAGTGTCTAGCTGGGCGCCGGGCGCTTGGTGCTCGGCGCTGCTATTTACCCACGCTTGGGCACCAAGTGGGACAATAAGAATAAGGCGGCGGCGATCACCACTACGGAAGGGCCGGCGGGAGTGTCGTAACTCACCGATAACTGCAAGCCACCGACCACGGCCACCATGCCGAGGCCCATGGCGTAAAAGGCCATTTGCTCAGGGGAGCGACTAAAGCGGCGCGCGGTGGCGGCAGGAATAATCAGCAGTGAGGTAATAATTAAGGCCCCCACAAACTTCATGGCCACTGCAATCAAGACACTGATCATCAATAACAACAGTAGCTTTAAGCGCTCTACCTTAATGCCCTCCACGCGGGCCAATTCTTCACTGACGGTGATCGACAACAATTGACTCCAGTAATGGCGCAACACCACTAACAGCACCAAACCGCCACCGAAGATCCAATACAAATCCACCAATTGGATTGCCAACAGATCGCCAAATAAATACGCCATTAAATCCACGCGCACGTTATCCATAAAGGCCAGTGCCACTAGACCTAACGATAAAGAGGTGTGCGCTAAAATACCCAGTAGCGTATCCGTGGCCAACCAGCTGGCACGCTGCAAGGCCGCCAGCACTATGCCTAAACATAAACAGGCCACTAAAACGGCCAGCGTTAAATCAATTTGTAGCAGTAAACCAAAGGCCACCCCCAGCAAGGAAGAATGGGCCAAGGTGTCGCCAAAATAGGCCATGCGCCGCCACACCACAAAGCTACCCAAAGGGCCCGCTAAAATGGCAATACCTAAGCCAGCCAACAGTGCATACAATAAAAAACTATCCCACATGACGTACGTCTCCGTGATGTTCATCGTCACAGTCATGATGATGGGTATATACCGCTAGCTGCGCGAGCTCAGGGCGGCCAAATAAACGGGCAAACTCAGGATGGCGAGCCACATCTTCTGGCTCCCCGTGGCAACAAATATGCTGGTTTAAGCAAATCACCCGGTGAGTACTCGCCATCACCAAATGCAAGTCGTGAGACACCATCAACACGCCGCATTGCAATTCATCGGCCAGCAATTTGATCAAGCCGTATAGCTCGGTTTGGCCGTGCACATCCACCCCTTGGGCGGGCTCATCGAGGATCAATAATTCTGGCTGCATCATCAGGGCGCGCGCCAATAAAATGCGCTGCATTTCGCCACCGGATAACGCCTGCATGGCACGATCCGCTAACCGCTCGGCACCTACTTTAGCCAAGGCTTGGGCCACGGTTAGCCGCCGGCCATGAGATAAACTCATAAAGCGCGCCACCGTCAGTGGCAATACCGAGTCTAAGTGTAATTTTTGCGGCACATAGCCCACGCGAAGATTAGGCTTTTGCCACAAAGTGCCGGTGTGCCCAGGAATCAGGCCCAGCACTAGCTTGATCAAGGAGCTTTTTCCGGCACCATTAGGGCCTACTATGGTAAGAATCTCCCCTCGCTGTAGCGTTAATGACACCCTTTCTAGAATGACATTGCCGCCTATATTCAGCCCCACGTTTGTTAATTCCACCAGCCTAGTCATGCGTTTTATGCCTTTACTTCTTAATTTGTAATATTATAACATTGCTTATCCACTAAACTCTATTATCCATTGGGATCTAGCGCTCATGAAAGCTCTTTTACTACTGTTCGTTCCTTTGCTACTCAGTAGCCAAGCGCGCGCCGTGGAAGTCTTAACCTCCATTAAACCCTTACAGCTGATTGCCAGCGCCATTACCCAAGGGGGCCCTGAGCCGCAACTATTGCTGCCGCCGGGTAGCTCGCCTCACGATTATGCGCTGCGCCCCTCGGATGTGCGTAAAGTAAAAAAAGCCGACTTAGTGCTCTGGGTAGGGCCTGAGTTAGAGGTATTTTTAACTCGCTTGCTCGAGGATCAAGCTAACAGTTTGGCGCTCTTGTCTGAATTCAATGTGAACGTATTAAATACTGAGCATGACCATGATCATGATTCTGAGCATAAGCATGACTCTGCTCATAACCACAAAGATGCGGATCAACATGAAGATGCGCATCACAGCCATGAAATAAGCGATGCACATAATACCGATAAAATAGTTGTCGCCAACCCAGATGAAGCGGAAAGTCACGATCACTCCGGCCAAGACGCCCATATTTGGCTGGATCCCCATCAAGCAAACAACATCGCCGAGCTGCTGGCAGCACGTTTAATCGAGTTGGATCCAAACAGTATTGATCGATATCAAGAAAATTTAGCCACCTTTCAGGCAAGATTAAAAAAAGCAGACCAGAAGATAACCGCGCAATTAGCACCCGCAAAAGGCATTGGCTATTTCGTGTTTCATGATGCCTACGGCCACTGGGAACGTCATTATCAGCTGTCGTCACTGGGTCACTTTACGGTGAATCCGGCGCGCGCGCCGGGCGCAAAAACCGTGGCCAGTATTCATCAGGCACTAAAGCAGTCGCAGGCGGTGTGTGTGTTTGCAGAACCGCAGTTTCAACCTGCGGTGGTGAATGCGGTGTTGCGTAATACCCAAGCCCGCAGTGGCATCTTGGATCCCTTGGCGACGGATATTACGCCAAGCCCAGACAGCTACTTTGTGTTTATGCAGCAGCTCGCTGATGCCATGACCGGATGCTTACTCGGATCTGCGGATCCTGCGCGCTGATTTTTGCCGTTTTTTGATGAGAAATCTCATCTCGTAAGATCAACCGCTATCAATAAACACTCATTTTTTACAATTAAATCCGATAGAATAGGGAACTTAATTGTACGAACTTGTTCATACTCTCTGTCCAAAGAAAGAAGTGCAGGTGTCCAAACAGGCAGTGTGGGTATTCAAGCTATTGATACCAAAAGAAGTACTGGATACCGCCTAGGAACATTTTTGTCATAAGATGAACCGCTTTACCGTCCTTGAGATGATGCTTGGATAGCTAAAGCGGTTTTTGCATTCATTATTTTAGCCACTCAGGCACAGGTAATCCGGATGAATTTTCTCCGCCCGATACAAACAAAACTGCAAGGTATGCCCACACAACTGCCGAAAAAGCACCTGTATGGCATCGTATTATTGAGTACCTTAACGCTGACGACGGCCATTATGCTGCCCTCTGCGCAGAATATATTAGAGCAGCCAAGTAGACTTAGTTTGCCCAACAACTTAACGATCTCTTCTGCCGCCATTAAAACTCAAGTCGATAACACTGAGTTCTATACCCTGCCCGATGATGATTTAGGCCCTGTTGACCCGGTCGATGCCTTGGATGAATTAGCGTCAATCGAACCCGAATGGCAGCAATACTCGGTACAAAATGGCGATACTTTAAGTACCATTTTTAATGGTTTAGGCTTGCCGTTAGCCACTATGTATAAATTGCTCGAAGCCGATAGAGAACGTGTACTAGACGGCCTAAAGCCCGGCCAAAATTTAAGCATGTTGATCGACTCTGAGAACTTGCTGCTTGAATTTAAGATCAAACAAGACTTACTGCATACCCGCACTTTTACTCGTGATGGTGATGGCTATAACAGCCGAGTTAAAACCGAAACCAGCAATTGGGAAAGTCGTGCTTTAAAAGGCGTGATCAAAGGCAGCTTTTATTTAAGTGCCCGCGATGCAGGTTTATCTGCCTCACAAATTCAGCATGTTGCTAACTTATTCCAATGGCAACTCAACTTTGCTCGCGACTTGCGCCAAGGAGACAGCTTTAAAGTCTTGGTCCAGCGGGAATTTGTTCAAGGAAAAAGTACCGGTAAGTCTGAGCTACAAGCGGTAGAGATTACCAATAAAGGCCGTACTTTTTACGCCTTTCGCCATGAAGACGGTAAGTTTTACGACAGTAAAGGCGAAAGCTTAGAGCGGGGTTTTATTCGTATTCCGTTGGAGCGCACGCCGCGCATTAGCTCCACCTTTAACTTAAATCGCAAGCATCCGATCACCGGCCGAGTTACGGCCCACAAAGGCACCGACTTTGCCGTGCCAACGGGCACCCCTGTCGTAGCCCCAGGCGACGGCGTGGTAGTCAAAGCCGTGTATCACCGATTAGCGGGCAACTACATCGTAATCCGCCATGGCCGCCAGTACACCACACGCTTCTTGCACTTGAGTAAGTTTTTGGTCAAACAGGGTGATACGGTACGCCGTGGCCAGCGCATTGGTTTATCCGGCAATACCGGTCGCTCTACTGGCCCGCACTTGCATTATGAGTTCCATGTCAATAACCGTGCCGTGGATGCCATGCAAGTGAAGCTGCCCATGGCTGAAGGTTTATCTGGCCAAAGCAAACGAACCTTTTTGGCGACCATAGACAAGTATCAGAAAGAATTGGGATAAATAGGATTAACGTAAAGAGTAAAGTGTATGAGGCGCAAACACGAGTCTGAAAATTCGATGTTCTGTTTGCTCCTCTCCCCCACTATTTACACCTTATATTTTCCATAAAAAAAGCGCCGTAAGGCGCTTTTTTTATTGGCTGCGTTCTATGTTAGCGAACGAGGCCCGACTTACTTCGCGTGGTACGGGCGAGAGATGCGATGCACTGCATCGATAAAGGCGCCCGCATGCTCAGGATCTACGTCCAAGTGAATGCCATGACCTAAGTTAAAGACATGACCTGGACCTTCACCAAAGCTCTCTAGGATAGAAGCAACTTCCTGCTCGATGCGCGGAATAGGCGCATACAGCATGGATGGGTCCATGTTGCCTTGCAGTGCAACCTTATCACCGACGCGACGCTTAGCGTCTGCCATGTCGATGGTCCAATCCAAACCAATACCGTCACAACCGGTAGCGGCAATCGCTTCTAACCACTGACCACCATTTTTGGTAAACAGGGTAACAGGCACGCGACGACCGTCACTTTCACGCACTAAACCGTCCACGATTTTCGCCATATATTGCAGTGAAAACTCGTTGTAATCGCGGGTGCTTAAAATGCCGCCCCACGTATCGAAGATCATCAACGACTGAGCACCAGCGGCAATTTGCGCGTTCAAATAGCTGGTCACGCTGTCTGCTAATTTATCTAGCAACAAGTGCATGGCTTTCGGATCAGAAAACATCATGCCTTTGGTTTTCATGAAGGTCTTAGAACCACTGCCTTCCACCATATAGGTGGCCAGCGTCCAAGGGCTGCCAGAGAAACCAATCAGCGGCACTTCGCCTTTTAGTTCACGACGAATGGTGCGCACCGCATTCATTACATATTGCAATTCGCCTTCTGGATCAGGAATACCCAGTTTTTGCACATCAGCCATTGAGCTAATAGGACGCTGAAATTTAGGACCTTCACCGGCTTCAAAGTACAAGCCTAAGCCCATAGCATCGGGAATGGTCAAAATATCAGAGAACAGAATCGCCGCATCTAACGGGAAGCGACGCAAGGGTTGTAAGGTCACCTCACACGCCAATTCTGCGTTTTTACACAACGCCATAAAATCGCCCGCTTCGGCACGCGTTGCCTTGTATTCAGGCAAATAACGACCGGCCTGACGCATCATCCAAACAGGGGTGTAATCTACGGGCTGGCGGGCTAGCGCACGTAAGTAACGATCATTTTTCAAAGGTTGCATTCTATCGTCCCAAAACAGGTGGCAAATGCCGCTATTGTACCACCACATAGCTTAAAGCCCCAATCAGACGTTACACACGCTTACTTTGGACGCTTTTTAATCACTCTGGTACTTAACGTCATAACAGAGTAAGATTTTAGTTAAATTAACGTATTGAAAGTTTAATTTTTACAGGTATAAAGTTAACGTAAATGGGCTATTAAGTTAGTTTTAGGTAAGGTAAGCATTAGAGTAATTTCTGTCTTACAAACTTATTTTTAGCGCGAGCTTGCGCCCAAGTTAGTTGTAAAACGATTGACCCAGCGCCCGCTTTTCTTTAATGATGGAGTCGTCGAATGTTCTTTAACGATGGAAACGTTAACTTACGTTAAAGGTAGAGCTCTCAACCTGCTCAGGTCATCCCAAGGAGGGAATCATGCTCAGGAAAATGGCACAAAGCAAAGCTAAACTCGCCGGTAAACACCAGGCGCTAGACACCTTTATGGATGCGCGCCAAGCCCTGCTGGTGGAATACATCCGCTTATCGACTAATAGAAAAGTGCTGCCCGAGCCTAAAGAGCTCACCGACTTTTGCAGTCAATTGGTGGACTACGTCAGCGCCGCTCACTTTGAAATTTATGACTATGTGATGGCGGCCTATGAGGCAGCACGCGGCAATGGCCGTACCTTAGCGGAGCGTATTTATGTGCGCTTAAAGAAAAGCTCGGTACTGGCGCTCGACTTTCACGATAAATACGCCCAAGTTGACAACGACGAAGTACTGCTAGAGTTAGATCAAGATCTCAGCATGCTAGGCGAAATGTTAGAAGAGCGATTTAGCCTTGAAGACCGATTGGTATTTGCCGTCTCACTGCTTAATCATTTGAGTATTAACGAACCTGCTTGATCAGGAGAGCGATATGGCCGAGCGCAGAGCATTTACACGCATCGGGTTTAATCTGCCCGCATGGCTGGTTACTCCCGACGGCCATCAGCTACCCACTCAGCTGCAAGATATTTCAATGCATGGGGCGCTCTTAAGCGTTACAGAGCCTTGGTCTGCAGAGTCAGGCACACCCTTGCAGCTGCGTCTGTCCTTAGACGGGCACGACAAGGTAATTATTATGCAGGCGCGACAGCGTTATCATAAAGACGGTTGCATCGGCATCGAATGCCAACAGCTCGACATTAATAGCGCCAGCCTGTTACGCCGCCTAGTGGAGTTAAACCTCGGCGATGAAGCGCTGTTGCGGCGCCAATTTGAAGAGCTGCTTGATTGTGCAGCGCCAAGCGCCCAGCATCAAGCGCCGAGCTAAACCAAAGCCAAGCCCTGCAGGCAGCTTTACCCTAGGTGCAAACCTTGGCCGTAGATTTTGGTGTGCTGCTACTACCCGAATCGGCGTTTAGATGTGATAAAACGGTGGCACATGAAACCTCGGAGCGGAGATGGCGCCTTGCGCCACTGCACAGCTTAAGCGGTGCCTACATCCGTGCTTCCTGTCGCCGCTCATTCTATCCTCACCATTCATTCCTCACACCTCGCCCCTCACTCTCGGCTTTTATCTTTATTTCTCCGTGCCTTCTGTGCTTATCTTAATCAGAGAGTCGTGGCAAAAATATCTTTAGCTTGGTGCTAGGCGCTTAGCGCTGTATTTACAACGCCTCTAAGGCTTCTTCTAATTTCTTAACCGCTATTACTTCCATGCCGGGTGGCGAATGCTTGGGTCGGTTCGCCCAAGGAATAATCGCGCGGGTAAAGCCGTGCTTAGCGGCTTCCATGAGTCGTTCTTGACCCGATGGCACGGGGCGAATTTCGCCGGACAAGCCCACTTCGCCAAAAACCACTAGCTCTTTAGGCAGCGCCTTATCGCGAAAGCTCGACACTAAGGCCAGTAATAAGGCTAAGTCGGCACTGGTGTCTTCTACCCGCACCCCGCCCACCACGTTAACGAACACATCTTGATCCGCCATTTGCAAACCACCGTGGCGATGCAACACCGCCAACAGCATCGACAGTCGATTTTGCTCCAAACCCACGGTGACGCGACGCGGATTACCTAACTGTGAATAATCCACCAGCGCTTGCAGCTCCACCAGCAAGGGGCGCGTGCCTTCCCAAATAATCATCACCACTGAGCCGGTGGTTTGCTCTTCGCCGCGACTTAAGAAAATGGCTGACGGGTTGCTGACCTCTTTTAAGCCAGTTTCAGTCATGGCAAACACGCCCAACTCATTCACGGCACCGAAACGGTTTTTATGGCTGCGCAGCATGCGAAAGCGGCTGTCATTCTCGCCATCGAGCATCAGCGAACAGTCGATGCAATGCTCCAACACCTTGGGTCCCGCCAAGGCACCGTCTTTGGTGACGTGCCCCACCATCAACACCACCACGCCGTGCTGTTTGGCATAACGGGTAAGCATGGCCGCCGCCTCGCGCACTTGGCTGACCGAGCCTGGCGACGAGGTAATACCCTCTACCTGCATCACCTGAATGGAGTCGATAACGATCACCGCCGGCTTTTCTTCCCGGGCGATATGACAAATTTGCTCGACGCTGGTTTCCGACAGCATGCGCAGCTGATCTCGCGGCAGCCCTAAACGCTGGGCGCGCATTGCCACTTGTTGCAGTGATTCTTCACCGGTCACATAGAGGGTTTTCATGCGGCTGGCCAAGCCACACATCACTTGTAATAACAGCGTACTCTTACCCGC
The DNA here is from genome assembly GCF_002157895.1 of Oceanisphaera profunda. Lineage (GTDB taxonomy): Bacteria > Pseudomonadota > Gammaproteobacteria > Enterobacterales > Aeromonadaceae > Oceanimonas > Oceanimonas profunda. The sequence continues at coordinate 2,439,595 of NZ_CP021377.1, read as the reverse complement.
ACCTGGGCTGCCGCCAATCAGAATGGCGGAACCTGGCACCATGCCGCCGCCTAATACGCGGTCTAGCTCACTAAAGCCGCTAGGAATGCGCGGCAATTCGGTGAGTGCCACTTGGTCTAGTGTTTGTACTTTATTGTCTTGGGTGCCCGCATAACCGACAAAACGGCTATTACGGCTGGCCGCCGCCGTGGCAGGTGCTAAGCGAATTTCGGTGATGGTATTCCACTCTTTACACTCCGTACACTGGCCCTGCCAGCGCGGATATTCTCCCCCACATTCACCGCAAACAAACGCCGTTTTAGACTTGGCCATGCACACTCACCCATTTAATATTGAACTGCTATACTGGCCTAAGTTTTTAAGCCACTCAACCCTAAGCTAGGCCAAGATGGATCTCAGCACATATAAAACTCTGCTCAATAAACTGGTACCGCTAAGTTACCAATACGACCTTGCTGGCTTACTCGACACTATGTTGCCCGAGGCCGACGAGGACATTCGTTTTCAGTTAAAAGCTGAAGTCCGTCGTTTAACTTCCCCTTGCCTGCGAGTACTGGATTTACGCAGCCTATTTCCAGAACAATGCCGACGAGTTAGTCATCAGGGGCTCGATCACGAATTACCCGAGCGTCTAGCCAACCATTTCCAAACTTTATTACTAGATTATGGTGGCGAATATACCAGAGGCTTGTATGAATCTTTGCTGGCCGAATTAGCGGTACTACGCAAATTACCGGCGCAATTTAATATCGTGCATTGGCATCAGCCCTCTTTAGGTTTGCAACGCAAAGAAAGCCGGCTGCGCTTCGTCACCCCTGTGTGTTTGCAGTTAGATAATGGGCAAGTTCTGCAAGGTAACACCTTGGATATTTCCCCCGCCGGCTTATTAGTCCAGTTGCAAAACGCGCCGCGTTTGCCCGAAGAAGTGGCGATCAGTTTTCCAGAACTAGCCAAGCAGGCGGGATTGGAATGCTTAGTTGCTCCTAAGCGTTATCGGGTGCGCCAAGACCTAGGAGAGCTAAACCGCCTCAAGATGCAAAGAGTAGAAGAGGACGCCGATTGGCAGCAGGCCATCGCCGCTTTTATTGAGCAGAATCGGCCTCGCTATGGCTTAGACGCCGAAGATTTATACGCAACGGTCAAGTCTCAATGTTGGGGGCAGGCGCTATTAGAAACCAGTTTAAGCTGCTCGCTGTTTTTTGATGAACAAGGCAAGCTGCAGCACCTGTTAACCAATCGCCATAGCGCCAAAACCCTGAGTGCTTGGCAACAAACCAAGCCAGGGGATTTATTACCGACTTTATTATCACCCGAGCGGGTACTGCATTTGGCTAATCAGGCCGATAAGCCCAGCCTGTTGTACAGTTTTCGCCACTCCGGCGCCCAGCAGTCCTATTATTTTGTCGCCAGTCAAGATGAACTGATTAAGCATCAAACCTATGCGGCATTTATTAATGAAGGTATACGGGCCAACACCTTAACTTGCTATTACCTGAGCATACGCCAGCTGCACTACGATGATCAGGCCACTGACGCACTAGACGCTCAAGGGGTACGACGTTTACAGCAATTAAAGTGGCAGCTGTGGCTAACGCCTATTCCCGCTTTGCAGTCCCAGTGGCCTATCGACAGCACGCTTAAACAACTGGCGCCTTTTATGGTGCCAGCCTGTCTGCATCAAGCCACGGTTACGCCCTTCGGTCGTCAAGCATCAAAGCGGCGAGAAACACGTTTCAGACTGCAAAGCGCCATGGAGCTGACCGTCGGCAATAAAGTACTGATGGGTGAAACGGAAGATCTCTCTAATAGCGGTCTTAAGCTGGTATTAGGCGAGCCGATACGCCTCGATATTCCCAGCTTGGTGCTGGTACACCTTACCGAACTCAATCAACGCAGCCGTAAATGGAAACTTAAAGGGCTACCCTATCGGGTGGTGAATTTGAGTGGTAATGGCAAAGTGGTGCATTTGCGCATTGAAGGTGCGGAAGAAAGCCACGCGGGCTATCAGTTTTTTAGCGCCTTATTCGAACAAAACCAAGATAAGCTCAGAGCACGGCCAGATGCCAATCATACGCCGGCTTGGTTAACCTGGTTGACTCGTCAAACCTTGCAGCAGCCGCCCTCGCCCACCTTTGTGTTGGGCCGAAACGACGGCGGTTTTTATGTGCAAGGAGCCATCGCCTGCTTATTACAACAAAGCTTGATGGGGTTTTTATCGAATGAATTTCAGCAGGCACATTTTAGCCGCCTGATATCCCGCCAACAGTGGCAATCTATTTATACCCAATTACTGCGCCCCGATGGCCGTAGCCATCACAGCTATGAAATTTGGACCGCCAAGGCAGTAGACTCTAGCCAACAAAGCTGGTTGTTGATCAATCCTGAGCCTAATCGTCAGGCTTTTTTACTCAACCCACGCCACAGCCAGCAGCTGAACGTGAGCTTAGTAGTCATCAACCGCTTACACTTACGCCAGCTTGAATATTTTGTACCTGAATGGGATACCCTGACTCAGACTTCTTTGTATAAAACTCAACAATTGGAACAACAGTTAGCCGAGTTATGCGCTCTGAGTCAGGTGTTTGATATTACCGAAGCGGTACGTCGTAAAGCGACGGTTAAGCAGTCTGTACTAAGCCCAACACCCCTTCCAAGCTAAGCAGGTTTAAGCATACTGGCGCTTGCTCTTGCACTAAAGGCTTAGCATGCAGCGCCACACCTAATCCGGCTTGAGCCAGCATCAGTAAGTCGTTAGCACCATCACCCACGGCCACCGTCTGGCTAAGCGGGATATCATAGCGTTCGGCCAACTCACACAAAATGCGCGCTTTGGCTTCGGCGTCCACAATATTGCCCAGCACCTTACCGGTAAAACGCCCGTCTTTAATTTCTAAGGTATTAGCAAAATCTGCATCCAAGCCTAAGGTTTGACGAAGGTGACCAGTAAAAGGCGTAAAGCCGCCAGACGCCAAAGCCACTTTCCAGCCCATGGCTTTTAAGCCTGCCACCAGCGTTAGCAAACCGGGCATTAAGGGCATGTTAGCGATCACTTGGTCGATAATTGCCGCATCGGCACCGGCTAATGCGCCGACCCGACGACGTAAACTTTCAGAAAACGGCAGCGCGCCTTCCATGGCTGCACGCGTTACCGCCGCCACTTCTTCGCCCACGCCAGCCAACAGCGCTATCTCATCAATGCACTCAATCTGAATAGCGGTGGAGTCCATATCCATCAGCACTAAACCGGGCTGTGCGCCATTAGGCAAAGCCGGCACACAGGCGATATCCCAGCTGGTGGCAATTTCTTGTAAATGCGCTTTCAACTCCGGCGACCAAGCAGATAAACGCAAATTTAATACCTCACGCTCGGCAATACGCTTGAGGCTAGCCACTTCAACTTGCACGCCGGCGGCGTCCAATATCTGCAAGCTTTGCTGTAACGCAGACTTAGTCAGTTGCTCAGCAAGCAGCACTAAGTGCCCTTTTGGTGCATCTAACTGGCCAGGCACGAACGTTCCGGCCTGCCAAGCATAAGATTGGCCAGATAATGCGTCAGTCCATTCCCCTAACTGCTCGGGCAAAACATCCATTAACAGTGTCACTTAACTTATCCTTACTCACTAAGACCTAGGTTCAGGGTAGCGTATTGCTTTTTGACCAAGCAAGAGACAATATTGCGCCCTATGTGGAAAAGACTGTACCACCCTCATTTCTCTCCTCCTAAACTGCTGCTCTGGCTGCTGGTTTTAGGCCTATTGCTGCTCACCGCTTGGCAAGGGTTACAAGTCGCAAAATTAGGCCACGCATGGCAAACCTTACCCCAGCGCACCTTAGCCAAGCCCTTGGTAGATTATGCCGCACCAGAAGCCATTCGCGCCCTCTTGGCCGAAGACACCGCCATAGCCCAGCGCTTAGTCACAGAGCTGGCGGCGGCCGATCTTATCAGCTCCGCACAACTCTACGGCAACGATGGTCACTTGTTAGCAGAATCAGTGGCAGGAGAAGATGCCCAACTGAAGGAAAAAAACGAGGCAAATACCGATGCTAAAGAGCCTTCAGCTGAAGTTAAGGAGCCTTCAGCTGAAGCTAAAAAACCAGCCCCTATAGTGAATAAAACATCAGCCCTCACTTACGTGCGTCCCTTGTACCAAGAAGATCAACCGTTAGGATTCTTACGCCTGCAACTAGCCAGCAATCCTTTATCCCTCGCCCAACACAGCCTGTGGCGTCAGCTAGAGCATCACTTAAGTTGGTTATTCCCTTTGTGCTTAGTGTTCGGCTTGTTATTAGGCATGGCCATACAGCACTGGCGCCAGCGCCGCGCATTAAGTACCAAAAATTAAGCTCGAAGCCTACTACAGCTTAATTATTGCTACTGCTTATAATTACCTGATTACGTATGAACCTCAGCCATAATGCACCCTGTTTCGGTTTGTTCTTTGTAGCTGCCCAATTTATTCGGCAGGCCAGCTCTGCTGGCTGTTACTGAGGTTTAGATTTAAACCAAAACACCAAACCGTGCCGAATAAATTGGCACCTTGTATGTTTAAGTCAGATGAATTGATAGAGTATTTAACAGTTACTGGGGAAGCCGTTGGCACCTGGAGGCAGTATTTACTGACCTCGTTTGTAGATTGGCTCCCCGCCTCATTGCAAAGCTCGAAGAGTATCAGGAAGCCGATAAGAATCGGACTTCGCATCACAAGGTTGAGATTGCATAAAGTACGAGGTCGAGGAACCAGTGACCATTATCTAACAAACCATTGCTTAAAGGAAAGGCCATGAACGTCTTTGTGGGGATTGATATTGCAGCTAAAACATTTGACCTCGTGATGAGAAGTAATGGTCGGTCATCTAAAGTTGAGCAGTTCAAACAAACACCCCAAGGGCACGCCAAAGCAGTCAAACGACTCCTGGCTAAAACGCCTTCTCTTATCGTGATGGAAGCGACGGGAATTTACTATTTTGACTTGGCCGTCGCCTTGGTAAAAGCAGGATTACCCGTCGCCGTTATTAACCCAAAAAGCTTCCATCACTTTGCTACGCTTAAGCTGACGGGAAGCAAGACCGATGGTATCGACTCGGCCCTGTTGGCTGAGTACGGTGAGCGTATGGAGCCTCGACTCTGGACACCACCAAGCGAGAGCCACCTTGGCCTGCGGGACATCGGTAGGCAGATTAACCGCCTCACTGGTACACGCACCCAAGCGAAGAACCGGTTGCATGCGTTGCAAGCCAAACAGGCAACGATGCCGATGATAATCGAGGATGAGGAGGACGGGATTGATATGCTAAGCCGGCGTATTGACCGTCTGACGCAGGCCGCCCTCGCGTTAATTGCAGAGTCAGAAATACTTTCTCTGCATTTAAAGAGTATGTCTGCTGCGAAGGGCGTAGGAAGGGCAACAGCACTCATTGTGTTGGCTGAATTATGCGTCCTACCTAAGGATTTAAAAGCGCCACAAGTTAGTCGATTTGCAGGGCTTGATGTGCGTCTCACGCAGTCAGGAACAAGTGTTAACCGACCTGCACGGCTCAGTAAAGCAGGTAATGCGTACCTTCGCTCTGCATTATATATGCCAGCGATGTGTGCAGCTCAGCACGACGTCAGGGCCAAAGCATTTTCAGAGGCGTTGGTCTCACGTGGCAAGAAAAAGATACAGGCTCAGTGCGCGATAATGAGAAAATATCTCACTGGCTTGTGGGCCTGTATGAAGACAGAAACGCCGTTTGATTCGACGTTATTGTTCAGTGAACAGCATATAAAATCTTGACGTCCAACAGAGTATCTACAAGGTCAAAATACCAAACTGAGCCTCATATTCTTACCGAATAGGCGGGCACCTCACTGTAACCTATTGAATTAATTGATGCTAAACTCACTGAAACATGACTGACCTTTGTGGGTAATCAGGTATAATTATTAATAAAAAATATCGCTAATAACTCAGCATCAATATAATCATGATCAGCATTAAAAGTGCTATGTGTAAGGAAAAATATTGACAACATTGATTGATGTGCTGGATACAGCAGTAAAAATTGGTCTTGGTGCTGTAATTACTGCATTCGCGACTCATTGGCATAGTAAGCAGAAAGGTAAATCTGAATCTATTCGTGAATATGAGAAAAGGCATAGAACACTGCTAGAGCAAGTTGCAGAGCAAACTGAGCAACTGAATCACGTATATCTAAAATATTGGGCATTGGTTGTTGAGTGGATTAGATTTAATAAAAATGGCAAAGAATGGCCACAAAGCAGAAAAGATGAATTAGAAGAAGTTAAAGCTGAGCTTTTCTCTACTTTTGGCTCGTTAACTAATGCTGAGTCCAAATTATTGCTTGTTGGTGAACACGAGGCTTACAGTAAACTTCGTGAGTTAGGCGAAGCTGTCGTTCAGTTTAGACGTTCGTGTTATGTGGACAAAGAAACTTTAACTGAAGAAGAAATCGAAGAGAAAAAAATTCAAATTAAAAAACTTCGAGAAGATCTCTATAAAATGCTAAGTGAGACATATCAAACAAACTTTGCATAACAAGCACTTCAAGAGAGCGTTTATGTGAACCAGAGCCAGGCTGAGAAAAAAAAGCTACTCTCCGATCACAGACAGTAGGAATTGTCGTAGCCAACCGTGAAATGCCATGGACGGCATTTCCCGAGCGTCGCATGGATGCAGCTTAGCGAGTTGGCGGAGAGAATCCTGCTGCCTGTATGCACAAGCTCATGATTTTCGAACAAGTAATGAAGTTAAACATCCCCCAACAGCACCGACTCCAGTCCCACTTCTATCATATCGTTGAAGGTATTTTGTCGATCCATTGAGCTTAGCGCTTCTTTGCGCAAAATATGATCCGATACCGTACATAAGGTCACGGCGCGGGCGCCGTATTGGGCAGCGACGCCATATAAACCCGCGGCTTCCATCTCTACGCCTAAGATCCCGTATTGTTTCATTAGCTCGAACAGTTCTGGCTGAGGTGAATAAAACAAATCTGCAGAAAATAAATTCCCCACCTTAAACGGTACTTGGCAGGCTTTGGCTGCGGCTACTGCATTACTCACTAGATCAAAGTCTGCTAATGCTGCTAAGTCGTTCCCCATAAAGCGCATGCGGTTCACCTTAGAATCCGTACTGGCGCCTAGACCGATCACCAGATCGCGCAACTGAACATCGTCACGCACTGCGCCGCAGGATCCGACGCGGATCAAAGTCTGCACGCCAAATTCGGTGATCAACTCTTTGGCATAGATAGATACCGAGGGTATGCCCATGCCATGGCCCATTACCGACACCGCACGGCCTTTATAGCGACCTGTAAAACCCAACATATTGCGCACTTCGTTAACCTGTTTAACGTCAGTTAAGAAATTGTCGGCTATGTATTGCGCGCGCAGCGGATCGCCCGGCATTAAAATGGTATCGGCAAAATCGCCCCGCTCGGCATTAATATGAGGAGTCGCCATCGCTCTTTCCTTGTTTCAAAGATAAAAACAACGTCTAGCTAAAGACATATCATATTAGCAACGGAACCCACGGAAACCGCGGAAAAATAGTAATAAAATCTGAAAAATATTCTATTAATAAAAACGTCGGTCATATGGTTAGCTTTTACCATTAATATTTTTAGTCCGTTTCGATCTTATCTCAGCTTAATCTTTCCGTGGGTTCCGTGTTCTTCCGTGGCAAAATATTTTAGTCATTACAAAAACGATGTGCCGTAATCCATGGGGCTGGTGCCAAAGTATTGAGCTAGGCTTTGGCCGATGTCGGCGAAGGTATCGCGCTGGCCTAAAGATCCCGCCGTTAAGCCTGCACCTATACACAATACCGGCACTTGCTCACGGGTGTGCTCGGTGCCGGGCCAACTAGGGTCGCAGCCGTGATCGGCAGTGAGGATTAAGAGATCGTTAGGTTTAAGCGCACTCAATAATTCAGGCAGACGGCGATCAAAGGCTTCAAGCTCGGCTGCGTAACCGGCTATGTCGCGCCTGTGGCCGAAGCTAGAGTCGAAATCCACGAAGTTAGTCATGATCAAGGTGTTATCGCCTGCGCACGCGAGCTCAGCCAACGAAGCATCAAACAAGGCATTCGTGCCGGTGGCTTTCACCTTTTTTGTAATACCCGAGTGGGCATAAATATCGGCAATTTTACCAATCGACACCACTTGGCCTTGGCGCTCTGTCGCCAATTTATCGAGCACTGTGGGTGCCGGCGGCGTAATGCTGTAGTCGCGGCGATTGCCGGTGCGAGCAAAGTCCGTTGGTGTTTGGCCAAGGAAGGGCCGCGCTATCACGCGTGCTATGTTGTAGGGCATTAATAGCTCGCGGGCTACTTCACACACTTCATATAAGCGTTCTAGGCCAAAGTGCTGTTCATGAGCAGCAATCTGAAACACCGAATCGGCGGAGGTATAGCAAATCGGCTGGCCAGTGCGCACATGCTCTTCTCCTAACTGCTCCAAGATGGTGGTACCTGAAGCATGGCAGTTGCCTAATATGCCCGGCAATTTGGCTTGAGCTATGAGATCCGCCACTAGTGAGGACGGAAAGCTATGTTCAGTTTCTAAAAAATAACCCCAATCAAACAATACCGGTACACCTGCTAGCTCCCAGTGGCCAGAGGGCGTGTCTTTGCCTGATGAGATTTCTTGAGCATGGCCATAACTGCCAATAACGGTATCGGGCAAGCTCATCCCTGCAGCCACTTGGCCGGTGCTGGCAAGGTGGGCATGAAACAAGCCTAATTTAGCTAAGTTAGGCAGCATTAGTGGACCTCGGCGGCTATTGCCAGTACTACTTACGTCTCCATTAATAAGATCCGCACGGCCTTCGGCACACGCAAGCGCGATGCTGCCCAATGTGTCGGCACCTTGATCGCCAAACTCGGCTGCATCCGGTGCGCCGCCAATACCAAAAGAGTCGAGTACTAATACCATTGCACGTTTCATAAGGCTTCCTTGTACGAGTTAGGCGCTAGCTCAGTCTTAAGTAAATTGTCTTAATTAGCTCGTCGTAACTGATGTGGAAACATAGGTCAGGCTTACTGCTGCTTCTTAAAAGCCTTACACCAATAATTTTTTGCAACGGAACCCACGAAAGAACACAGAAGAATTAAGCTGAGATAAGAACGAAAAAATCCAAAAAATCTTATTAGGTAAGAGCAAAGTCTAGCAGCCAGGGTAGCTTGGCACGGCTTTGATTAAGATTTTACAAATCAATTTTTCCGATCTTATCTTTATTTTTCCGTGGGTTCCGTGGATTCCGTTGCGAAAGGTCTTTAACTTTAAAGTAAGCCGAAGCTATCTACAGAATCCACCACATAAGTTATGCAACATTACTTAATAGCCTGTCGCCGATGGCACTGTAGGTTGTTCATCCAAGGTATGTAACAGCTGAGTTAACAAACCTGAAGCGCCAAATCTAAAGTGGGTCGGCGTTAGCCAATCTTTTCCCATAATACGGGCGGCTAACTGCAAATACTGCTGAGCATCTTGAGCGGTACGCACGCCCCCTGCGGCTTTAAAGCCGACAGCTTGCTCGCTATCACGAATGGCGAGAAGCATCAGCTCGGCCGCAGCTAAGGTGGCATTCATCGCCACTTTACCGGTGGAGGTTTTAATAAAATCCGCGCCGCCTTTAATGGCCAGTTCACTGGCTTGAGTAATAAGTGCCGCCGTGGCCAGCTCACCACTTTCGATAATGACTTTTAATGACGCTGATTTATTAAACTGCGTTTTATTAAGCACTGGTTTATCCAGGTGTGGCTCAGGGCTCGCCTCAACGCACACCGCCTTGGCGGCTTGCACCATGGCCAGTGCAAAGGCGCTATCACCCGCCATCAGTTGTCGATAAGGCAGTACTAGGTCTATCTCTTGAGCGCCGGCGGTAATAGCGGCGCGAATATCTTGCTCAACTTGATTGATGCTATCTAAGCCATGGGGAAAGTTAACCACAGTAGCGATGGCCACTTGCTCGCTAAGGCCTAGCGTATTTAAGGCAGCTTGTACCGTTTTGATAAATTGCGGGTAAACACACATAGCCGCCACATTGCCAAAGGGCGTGGTCGCTTGTTGGCAGAGAGCCTGAATGCTGTGCTCGGTATCGTCATCATTTAGGCTGGTTAAGTCCATCATGGCCAAGGCTTGCCTTGCGGCGGAAAAAAGCGCTTGGCTCTCTGCTAAAGAAAGCGTTTTCTGGGCGGCTACCAAGGGTAAATTAGGCGGCTTCATATACGACTCCCATTATTTTTATCAGCATACCAGAATGGCCGAAAGGCATGAGCTACCTGCCAGTGCAAAAACGAGCGCTACCAGCCAAATAGGCGATCCACGTTGCGCTCAAGCTGTAGGCTCAAGCTTGCTGCATCAGTTTGGCGCAGTGCAGCTAAGGCGCTCAGTACCAAGGGTAACTGAGTGGGATGATTGGGCTGACCTTGAAAGCCACTCAGCGGCATATCAGGGGCATCGGTTTCTAACACTAGCGCCTCTACTGGCAAGGCAGCGATGGCGAGCCGAGTTTTATTGGCGCGGGAGTAAGTAATAGTGCCACCGACGCCGATATGAATGCCGAGCTGCCAGAAAGCCTCGGCTTGCTGTCTAGAGCCAGAAAAACCGTGCACCACACCGCCGATGGCGGGGTAACGGCGCAGCCATTTTAAAACGCGGTCGTGGGTGCCGTTACTGTGTATTATCACCGGCTTTTGATACTCGATGGCCAGTTTTAGCTGAGTAATAAATGCCGCTTCTTGTAGATCTAACGCCACTGGCAAATGCTTATCCAGCCCAATCTCACCCACCGCGACACAAAGTGCATCCGCTGCAGCGCATTTCAGCGCCAATGCTAACTGATGTGGCCAGTCGCCTGGCGCCTCCTCTAACCACCAAGGATGCAGGCCTAAGGCGTAATAAAGCCCGTTATGGGTCGCACACAACTTAGGTAGCGTCGGCCATTGTGCGGCCTCTATGCCTGGGATCACTAAACGATGCACACCTACCGCCTGTGCCCACTGCCAATGCTCGGCGCGCTCTGTGCCCGAATCAGGGCCAAATGCGGCAAAATCAAAGTGGCAATGGCTGTCGGTGAGCAGCATGTAATCTCCTGATACGAAACTTTATTAACGATTAAAGACTTTTTGCCACGGAATACACGGAAGAACACGGAAAAATAGAGATTAGATCTGAAACATTTAATTGGTAAGGGATAAGCATAATCGTAAACCATAAGCCGTAAGTTAAGTTCTACGAGAAAATCATCCTGCTTCGCAGGACCGCCGAATAAATTGGCGGCTACAAAAACCAAACACATCTCACTTTCAGAAACAAAAACGCCGGCTGGTTGCCGGCGTTTTATATTTAGTCACGCGCGTAAAGCTTAGTGCTCGCGGGTTTTGCTGAACTCAAAATCAGGGTAGCGCTCTTGGGTGAGGTTCAAGTTCACCATGGTCGGGGCAATATAGGTGAGGTTATCGCCGCCGTCTCGTGCCAAGTTTTGTGACATCTTGCGTTCAAACTCGTCGAGCTTCTTCTCATCTTCGCAGTATACCCAGCGCGCGGTAGAAACGTTAATCGCCTCATAAAGCGCATCCACGTTATATTCTGACTTTAAGCGCGATACCACTACATCAAACTGCAACACACCTACCGCACCTACGATAAGGTCGTTGTTATCGATGGGGCGGAATAACTGCACCGCGCCCTCTTCTGATAATTGCACTAAGCCTTTCAGTAGTTGCTTTTGCTTGAGCGGATCACGCAGGCGAATACGACGGAATAATTCCGGTGCAAAGTTAGGAATACCGGAGAACTTAAGATCTTCGCCTTGGGTAAAGGTATCGCCAATTTGAATGGTGCCGTGGTTATGCAGGCCGATAATATCGCCAGCGACGGCTTCTTCAGCACGTTCACGATCGCCGGCCATAAAGGTTACCGCATCAGAAATACTCACGGTTTTACCAAGGCGTACGTGTTTCATCTTCATGCCTTGGTTATAAGTACCAGACACAATGCGCATAAAGGCGATGCGGTCACGGTGGCGCGGATCCATGTTGGCTTGAATTTTAAACACGAAACCGGAAAATTTATCTTCTGAGGCTACTACTTCACGCTCATGAGTGGTGCGCGGCATGGGTGCTGGTGCCCATTTGCTAAAACCGTCCAGCACATGATCCACACCAAAGTTACCCAGTGCAGTACCAAAATAAACAGGCGTTAGCTCACCGGCTAAAAACAAGTCATGATCAAATTCGTTAGAGGCCCCCATCACCAGCTCGAGTTCATCGCGCAGCTCGGCTAATTCTCGGGCTTCCAGAATCGTTTCTAGCTCAGGATTATCTAAGCCTTTAATGACGCGGATCTCTTGAATCGCATGACCCATACCTGGCTGATAAAGGGTGATCTCATCATTTTTTAAGTGATACACGCCTTTAAACCACTTGCCGCTACCAATGGGCCAGGTAATGGGCGCGCACATGATATTGAGCTCGTTTTCAACTTCATCCAACAGCTCCATGGGATCGCGAATATCACGGTCCAGCTTATTGATAAAGGTAACGATGGGCGTGGTACGCAGGCGCGTCACTTCCATTAATTTACGGGTTCTGTCTTCTACGCCTTTACCACCATCAATCACCATTAAGCAAGAATCGACGGCGGTGAGGGTACGGTAGGTATCCTCTGAGAAGTCTTCGTGGCCGGGCGTATCCAACAGATTAATCAGGCAGTCATTGTAAGGAAACTGCATCACTGAAGTGGTAACTGAAATGCCCCGCTCTTTTTCCATCTCCATCCAGTCAGACTTAGCATGCTGGTTTGAGCCACGGCCCTTAACGGTACCGGCCGTTTGAATCGCATGGCCGTGCAACAGCACCTTTTCGGTAATGGTGGTCTTACCCGCATCCGGGTGCGAAATGATGGCAAAGGTGCGGCGCTTGGCGACTTCCTGCAAGAATGACTGTGCTGACATGGTCGGATTTCTTCTACTTTAATGAAGGAGTCAAACGCCATCACAGGCGCCAACTCAAGGAGCGACGAATAAAACGGTGGCTATTGTCTCTGATCTGGGGCAGATCCTCAATCAAGAGTTAAAACTTGCGCCAGTAAAAGTGGCCGGCGGCCTGCTTTACTTCAACCGCCCCCGCCTTGTGGTTATCATAAGTGAAGATTTTATGAGGTGAATTAAAGAAATGTCTCGCACGTATTGTTGTTCTTGTCAGCTACCGCAAGCGGCCTGTTTGTGTGCGTATGTGCGCCCGCAGCCCTGCCCAATGCCGGTGATTATTTACCAACATCCGTTGGAAGCCAAACACGCCAAAAGCACGGTGCCGTTGCTGCGTTTAAGCGTGCCCGATATTCGCGTGGAGGTGGCTGAAACGCTCACCCCGCCGCCCACCTTAGCCGATGGCGATTGGTGGTTGCTCTATCCTGATGCGGCGGCGCTGGATATCGATACCCAGCAACACTCTCTATTAGCAGTTAAGCGCTCAGCAAGTGAGCTAGCTGCAGATAAATTATCAGCAGCTAAGCTATCTACAGGAATGCAAACGGAAACTATGCCATTGACAGCGATGCAAACGAACAACAGGCAGATTGGCGGTTTAATTGTGTTGGATGGGACGTGGCGTAAAACGCGGCTGTTATTACATCTCAACCCTTGGCTTAAGGCTTTACCTACCCTGAGCTTTAGTCAGGCACCGGCCAGTGCCTATGCCATTCGCAAAGGGCCGGGCGGCCAAGCGCTGTCGACCCTAGAAAGTGTCTGTCACGTGTTGCATAAATTGCATCCTGAGTTTTCACCGGCGCCATTATTGGCGTTATTACAGGTAAGAGTCGGGCAATTTCAGGCCCATAAGGGAAGCGCGCCACAAACAGGGGCCAAATAGCACTGAGCCAAGCCACTGATATTGTGTACAATATTTTAAATCGAGGGCAACCCGCAGCAAGTGTTTAGCATTTAAGATACAAATTTTAGAAAATAGCTGCTCATTTGATCACAAAGTCCGTTATGATGTTGCCGCTGAATGTTAGATGATTGTTTTTTTATCTCGTTAGTTGCGTTTTTACTGACTAACAAGACAAAAACGTAAGTCATTGACAAATAATGACTTTACATAGCAATTGGATGCCAATTTTAAATTTGCAACCTTTTTTGTAAAATTTAATGGTTAAATAGCATTGACATTCATCACGTAATTGAAAAAAATCTACACACAAATTGTCAACATTTTGCTTTTGAAATCGTACACAGTTTGCACACACGAAGGCAGCGCATGTGGTCTCAGCCCTCAGCTTTTTAGCTGGGCACCTGTTTCGATGCGCTAGGGTCCTAACTAATAAATTTGAAACAGAGAAGGTAAGACCATGGAAGCGTATCTGCTGGATTTTGGTAACTTATTAATCAGATGGCTGCACGTCATCGCAGCCATCGCATGGCTGGGTGAGTCCATCTATTTCGTTATGTTGGATAACGGCTTGAAGCCGCCTAAAGGCGAAGCTTGTAAGAAAAAAGGCGTATTCGGCGAAATGTGGGCCGTACACGGCGGTGGTTTCTACCACAACCAAAAGTATGCAAGCAGCCCAGAAGATCTGCCAGAAGACCTGCATTGGTCATTCTGGAAGGCCTACACCACTTGGTTGTCTGGCTTTGGTTTGTTCACCATGTTGTACCTGACCAAGCCTAGTTTTTACTTGGTTAACCGCAACAGCCCGTGGGAATGGGCCGCTAACATGACTGGCACCCAGGCAAACATTGCTGCCTTGGCGTTCCTGCTGTTAGGTTGGGTTGTCTATAACGAATTGTGTAAGCGCATTAGCCCTAACATGACTCGTGACGGCATCCTGAGTGTTGCTGTTGGCGTGATGATGGTTGTTGTTGCTTACCTAAGCACGCACATCTTCTCTGGCCGTGCTGCCTTCTTGCTGACCGGTGCCGTAATGGCCACCGCCATGTCTGCTAACGTGTTCTTCTGGATTATCCCAGGCCAGCGCCGCATGGTTAATGCCATGAAAGCCGGTGACAAACCAAACCCAATCGACGGGTTACGTGGCAGACAGCGTTCAGTACACAACACTTACTTCACCCTGCCTGTTGTATTGTTGATGCTGAGCAACCACTACTCGTTCACCTTTAGCCACCCGTTATCTTGGGTGATCATGGTGTTGTTCATCTTTGCCGGTGCTTTGATTCGTCAGTACTTTGTATTGATGCATCGCGGTCAAATTCGCCCAGGCTACCCAATTGCCGGCGTAGCGTTAATTTTGGTTGCAGTATGGGTTGGCGCACCAGCTCCTAAGAAAGCCGTGGAAGCTCCAGCACCTGTGACTCAGAGCAGCGTTGTTGCTCCTGAAGCAGGTACCGACGTTGCTGTAGTAGATGGCGAAGTGGTAGCTGCTGTTGAAGCAGACAACACTGTTGCTGCAAGCGGTGAAGTGACTCTGGCACAAGTTGAAGCCGTGATGAACGACCGTTGCGTGCAGTGCCATGCAGTAAACCCAGATAAAAGCTTTGGCTTTGCGGCTCCGCCGCTGGGCATAGTGCTGGACTCACAGAAAGAAATTCTGTTGCAAGCGGCGCACTTAAAGCAAGTTGTGGCGAATAAGTACATGCCTTTGGGCAACATGACGCACATGACTGACGAAGAGCGTGATCTAGTTGCAGCCTGGAGCGGCAGCTAAGTAGTCCTCGCAATTAAATAGGCCCGCCTCGTGCGGGCCTTTTTATTTTTAGCCTTCCCTATTCCCTTCTCTGCTTCCTTCCCATCTGCCCTGCAATGCTTGTGTGCTAATAGAGGCTAAGGGATGTGTCGCTGCTCGCTAATATGAGTTCGCATCTCGCTGAACACAGTCGTATCACTCGCTTAATCCCACGTCTAACCTCTCTCCTAATCCCAAGCCTAGCCTTTACCGCTTAAGGCAAATAATGCACAGCACAAAAACAACCTACTAATGCTCGGCTAAAAACTCTATATCAACAGCATGATTAAGATTATTTAAGAATATGGTAACAATGCAGCGCAAAAATAGGGTTACAATCGAACCTAGCGCGGTCGTCATAGACCGTCCTTTCATTTCTATTGGATGACAATGATGCCGACTTATTATGATATGCAAGAAAAAGTATGTGTGGTGACCGGTGCCGCTCGCGGCTTAGGCCGCACTATTAGTGAAACCTTGGCCAAAGCTGGCGCTAGCCGGATTTATGCCTGTGACATTAATATGGCCCCTGCTGACAGCTGGATTGGTGATTACCCGAATATCACCGCCATTACCTTGGACGTGTGTAATGCAGAGGCTCTAGCGGTGTTGCGCCAACGCATTACCGATGAGCAAGGTTGTGTGGATGTATTGGTCAATAACGCCGGTATTACTCGCGATGCTCTGTTAGGCAAGATGACAGAACCTCAGTGGGACCAAGTGCTGGAAGTGAATCTTAAAGGGGTGTTCTTGATGACCCAGGCCATGCTGCCCCTGCTTAAAGCGAAAGGCAAAAGCAGCATCGTCAGCATTTCTTCTGTGGTAGGCACAGATGGCAACATCGGCCAAAGTAACTATGCAGCCAGCAAAGGCGGCATTATTGCCATGACTAAAGGCTGGGCCAAAGAGTTGGTACACGGCGGCTTACAAGTGCGTGCTAACTGCATAGCGCCGGGCTTCATTAATACCGAAATGACTCAAGCGGTACCTGAAGCTGTGCTGCAAAAAATGGCGGCGCGCATTCCCCTCGGTGCCTTAGGTGAGCCGCAAGATATCGCTGATGGCGTGTTATTTTTAGCCAGTGATCGGGCACGTTACATTACCGGCCAAGTGCTGAAAATAGACGGCGGCTTGGTGTTGTAAGAGGATACCGACCTCTCTTAGCAAAAAAGCGCAGCAGCCTTTGGCTGCTGCGCTTTTTTTAATTTAGTAACGGTAACTAATCAGTCTGTTATCAAGACCCGCTAGGAAAGTGCGCGCTATATTCGGCTTCACTTTTCTTTAGCAACTGCTGGCCTTCACGGACCATGCTTTTGCCCTCTTTGATGTTGTCTTTACCATCATCAACCAGATCTTGGCCTTTTTTGAGGTCATCTTGACCATCATCGACCTGACGCTCACCTTTGGCCTGCAGCTTTTCACCTTTTTTAACCAGCTTATTGCCGTCGTTCCACATCTTGCCAATGTCTTTGGCGGAAGCACTGTGAGACAGCATTTGATCGCCTTTGGTGGGCGTTCCGGTACAAGCAACCGTTAATAACACAGTAACACTAAGCGCACTTATTTTTAGTATATTATTCATTTTTACCACCTTGGTTCACTGATTTATTAGAGAGAATCCATCTCTTCTAAACTTATATTTATACAGAAAACCAATGAAATAACAAGAAGCAGCGTGATGCAGACCACAATTACCTAGTGGCTTCGCTTAAATGCAAACTGCGCCTTAAGCGCCGCGCCATGGCATCTACGCCTATGTTTAAGCCCGCACAAACCAGCAGTAATACCAAGGCTCGATCGAGGCGAAATTCACTGAACGCCGAGTCGATAAAAAAGCCCAACGTCGGAATTCCCAACATGCCGAGGATGGCCGTTTCGCGCACTATATTCTCAAAGCGATACAGGCTGTACGCCATAAAAGACCGATACAAGCGCGGCAGCACCTCAAAAAAATACAGATTCAATCCGTTAGGTGCATCTTCACGAAAGGTTAAATTATTCAGTTGCTGGCCCAATAAGTGGGCCACGATGGCGCCATTATGTAAGCCCAACGCCGCTATGGCCGGCAGCATGCTCGGGCCTAACAATAGCGTGCCAATAAACGCCAGCAAATACTCGGGCAAGGCGCGCATCAGCACTAAGCTCCAGTGGCTGCCAAGGCGAGTAGCGCCATTACCAAAGCTGCGTGAAATAGTGGGGAACCACAATAGCGCTAACACCGCCATCACGATTAGCGCCAACAAGGCCAATACCAGCGTATTCACCAAGCCCGGCAATATTTGTTGGCTGGCCAGTTCTTGCAGCCAAGGCCACAGCTCAGCCCAGTCGCCACGGCGCAAGGGTGCAGGCACTATGTCTTGGGTAAAAAAGCGTACCGCCAGCGCCCAGTTCAGACTGGCTTGAGGCGGTAACCACCACAAGGCTGCACCCAAATACACCAGCAATAATCGAGGACGCAACCACCACTTTAAGGTAGCAATCACGATTACTAGCGCATAAAAAAAACTGGCGGCTTCTGCGTAATAACCTTGGCGCAGCAAAGACTCTAGGTGATAGCCCAAGGTCGGCAAGCCAATAAAACCCAGCACCGCCGAGCTTCTAATGCCGCACTCCAGCCGATAGCCAAAATAGCTGACCATGGGTCGCCAACACAGCGGCAACTGTAGAAAAAAGAGTCGAGAGCACCAACCTAGCTTGTTTTTCGTGTCTAAATCAGCCCCTAACGCTTGCTCTGGGGCGGGATCGGCTTCTTCAAACAGCTCGCCAAACACCTTAGCAAAGGTGCCCGCATAGGGCAGCGCTATGGCCAACACGCCGGTGAGCGGCGCTATGCCGATCAGCTGAATAAACAGCAAAGCCCAAAATAATTCATGCACAGCACGCAAACCCGCCGCTAAGCGACGAATACCCGCATGCCGATAACCCGCTGCTAATAACAAGCCACCCACAGCCCCCAGCGCCACTCCTTGTATGGCAAAGGCCAAGGTATTGGCCAGTGCCGTGCCCAGTAAACTAAAACTTGGCCAGCTCGGCTGAGCCAGTCCTGCACCCAGGCGTGCCAATTCTTGCCAAGGATCAAAGGCTTGAATGGATAAATCCGCCCACGGCAAGCACAGCAATGCCAGCAGCACAAACAGTAAGCTGGTGTTAAGCATGGCGCGCGTGGGTCCGGTGGCAGGCTTCACTGGTAATGGCTCACAGAATTAGCATGACGAGAATGGTGTTAAGGCTCGGCATCAGTGGCTGAGGTATAAGGCGTTAAGCTCGGCGGCATTCAAGGTATGAGCCGGCGCGTCCAGCAGTACACGACCGCCAGCGAGCCCGATGATGCGAGTGCAGTGCGCCAGCGCTTGCTCAACGTTGTGTAGCGCCAGCACTAGGGTGTGATGGCGGGCGCACAATAGCTGTAATAATGCATCCGCTTGGCGTTCATCCAAGGCGGACACGGGCTCATCACCCATAAAGATAGGGCGTTGTTGATATAAAGCGCGACCCAAGCTAACACGACTTTGTTGGCCACCGGATAAGCGCTCCGCCGGCTGCCAAAGCTGTTCGCTTAAACCAAGGCTGGCGACCAGCTCGGTTATTTCGGCTTTAGGCTTAGCTTGTGGGCGCACTAAATTGGTGAGGTTATACCAGAACGGCTGGCTCGCCAGTCGGCCCATATAAATATTATGAAAGGCCGACAACATAGGCACCAACCCGGGTTGCTGAGGGCACCAGGCTACTTTATCAGCCTGCTGAGCGCGTAGTTGGCGCAGCAAGGTACTCTTGCCGCTACCGGACTTGCCCAACAAAGCCACCCGCTCGCCGGGCTGAATGTCCAAGCTCAGCTCATGCAATATGGTTTTGCCTGCATAACCTACACTGTGATGCTGCAAGCGAAACAGCGGCTGGCTTGAGTTAAGTTCTATGCTGGGGCAAGTAGTGCGTAAACTCACTCGGCATCCATTAAGCCAATGGCCACGGCGGTGTCGCGAATAGGCGCATAATCTTGGTTAGTGGCAGGCACAAAGCCGGAGCGCGGAAACGCAGCCAATAAGGTGGGATCTGTCATTTCTAACAAGGCTTTTTGTACCTTGTCTTTGAAACCTGTACCAAAGCGTGCGTCTACATCGCCACGAATGGTCCACTGGTAATCCGGATAGCTGGGCGAGGCCCAAATCACCTGCACTTTACTGGTATCTATATTGCCCTTGGCCAGCTCTGCGTCCCACACCGCGTAATTAAGCGCGCCCACTTCAAAGGCACCGGACTGCACCAAGCTTAAGGTACGGTTATGATCGCCAGAAAAGCCCACCCGCGAGAACAAGTCATTGGGCGACTTGCCATAATGCTCACGCAAGAAAAATTCCGGCATTAAGCGGCCAGAGGTAGAGCCCTTATCGCCAAAGGTAAAGCGCTTACCGGCTAATTCCGCGGGTAACTGCTCACTTTTTTCAAGGCCGGTGCTGGTGTGCGCAATAAGGTAACTCACAAATTCGGTGTCTTCTTTACCTTGGGCGATAGCTTCACTATTAGGTACTAATTCGCGAGCTTGTACGCCGGTAAGGCCGCCAAACCAAGCCAGTTGTACTTGGTCGTTACGAAAGGCACTTACCGCAGCGGGATAGCTTTTAACCGGTAAATATTGCACTTCTACCCCGAGTTTTTCACTCAGGTAGTCGGCTATTTTACCAAAGCGCTCGGTGAGGTGGCGCTCATCTTGATCGGGGATCGCGGTAAACACGAACGCCTCAGCTTGTGCCGCGGCACTGCCGGCTAGGCACAAGATGCCGAACAAAGCGGCACGCAGTCGCGTGCAAGCCGTAATAAAAGTAGTCATAACGGATCGAATCCAAAATAAACGGAGGCCGATTATAGCCTATGTCAGCTTAGCTAATGATTAATTTTGAATACTTAATGGTGCATAAAACCCATGAAAATACAGCTTAGCGCGCTAAGTTAAAGAGAAAGCCATCTAAGGTTAGCTTAACGGCTCTCTATCGCATCCCCAATTACTGTCGGTAACTCATACCATAAAACCCCGCACTGGGCGGGGTTGATGCTAAGTTTAAGAACTGAAATATAGGAATTATGGAGTAATAATGACTAGGGCGCGTTCTCATTTGACGCTTCGGCTGCATTAGCTACCTTTATAGTATTTGAAGTAACTACTTGTGAGGTAACGACTTATGAGGCATTACTTGCTACGAGATGATCAATGGGAGTGCATCGAAGAACTGCTCCCGGGTAAAGCTAGCGATAGAGGCGTGACAGCACTCGATAATCGCAAATTTGTTGAAGCGGTACTTTGGATTGCTCGAACTGGCGCACCTTGGCGGGATTTACCTGATTTTTATGGGCATTGGCACCGCGTTTACGTCCGATATAGTCGTTGGTCTCACAAAGGCGTCTGGCTCACGATAATGGAGGAGTTATCCAAAGAAGCTGATTTTGAGCAACTCATGATCGACGGTAGTATCGTTCGTGTCCATCAACATGGGGCGGCTAAAAAAAAGAGCAAGATGCAGAAGCCATGGGGAAGTCTAGAGGTGGACTAACGACTAAAATCCATGCTGCCGTTGACGCTTTAGGCAACCCCGTGCGCTTACTGTTAACCCTAGGGCAGGCCTCAGAATATGATCAAGCAGAGGCATTGTTGGATGGTTTTACGCCTAGCCAGGTCTTGGCTGACAAGGGTTATGATTCAGATGCGTTTGTTGAAAGTATTCAAAGTGTTGGAGCAGAAGCGGTTATACCCTCAAGAAAAAATCGATTGGAGCCAAGGCCGTTGGATCGTCATGTTTATAAAGATCGCAACTTGGTTGAGCGTTTCTTCCAAAAGTTGAAGCAATTTCGTCGTATAGCAACTAGGTACGAACGACTGGCAAAAAATTACCAGTCAATGTTGAGCCTCGTGTCAGCCGTTATCTGGCTGGCATAATTGAGAACGCACCCTAGGGGAACTGCGCTTGCGCTTGGCGCAAAATAGCACGCGCCGCCTGCTCATCTTTCCAGTCCAAGACTTTGATATCCGCACCCGCCCCTTTATAGCTAGTAAACCAAGTGCTCACTATGTCTTTCACGCCGGGAAACTCAGTCTCTAACTGAGCCAGCGTTTGCACCTGTGCAAATGGCGAGTCTTGGGTTAACACTGCGATTAACTTATCGTCCTGCTCGCCATGATCGAGCATTTCCATCACGCCAATCAAGCGTGCACTGACCACGGCCCCCGCGCTATGGCTTGGCCCAAGATCAACACATCCAATGGATCTCCGTCTCCGCCGAGCTCTTTGGGCAAGGCAGTGCGCGGTATAGTGCCGTAATTTCCGGGATAGCCGAGGTAATTTACAATGCGCGGTTTATCGTTTTTCATTTCCCAAATAATGCGACTATCGTCTTCCCCATCTAACTCCCATTTAGCCAAAGTACCGGCCGGGATTTCAACAATGGCATTAATGTTAGTGCTGCCCACGGTAGCGGGATAGCCGTTATAACTCTGTCTAGCCTGTAGTGTGAGTGGATTTAATTGAGTCACACTGGGGGCGTTGAGCACGGCTTGATCGTAAGCTAAGCCATTGCCGCTAGACGCCGTTTTATAGCGCAACATGTAATCTACTTTGCCAGATTTTCGTAGCAGTTTATCCAGCCCAGCTTGCTGAAATTCATCAAAACGCCCCATGGCTGTGGCCGATAAACCCGAGCCGCCGACATCATCGGTTTCCACTTTGAGTAGATATCGACTACTGGCCTCAATCGCTTGGCGATAACCGGCGGCGCTAGCCAAATCAAAGTCATGCACATCTATGCCTTTACGCAGCTCTTTCGTCCAGTAAAACTCTAAAAAAGGAATCGGCGCTTGGGGTTTATTCCAGCTCACATCACGGGAGAAATACATCAAGGCGCGATAAGGGTCATTACCAAAACCTGCCAGCCCTAATGTAGGCGGCAGCTCTGCCGGCGTAATGGCGTGGCCATCTTGGTCCAATAACCAAACATGGCCATCAGCCGCCATGGTTTGCCAAAAGTCGGCCATTGATTTTAGGTGACGGTAGTCTTGCTCGACCCGTACCTGCACCTTAAAGTCGGGGCCGCCTTGGGGCATCTGCCAAAATACGTTAAATGTGTGGTGACCATCGGTGAGGTAGTAGTGATCATCAGGACCGATAACCACGGTTTTCATATCTTGTGGCTGTGTGCCTACGGGCTGCTGGCAGCTAAAACTAGCGGCGAGGTTAGGTGTGGCGGTGGCAGGCCGCGTTGCCACACCTTGTTGACCATTCACTTCACATATTTCGTCATACAACTTGTCGGCGTCAAACTGAAAGCGCCCTAATTTATAGTAAACCTGATCAAAGCCGACAATGGCTTGTGTGGGCCGCAAGTCACTCAAGCTCAACTGAATAATATCTACAGGCTTAGGATTAGATTTAGGCGTGTGATCGCTTGCCAAAGCAGGAGTAGTTATCAACAACAGCGCTAGGCTAATTGGCAAAGCTGTTTTGGTATGCACACTTTTTATATACATGCTTTCTATATTCATAGACGTTAAGTCCGCCGCTTATCAGTTTATAAGATGCTCGCAGCGTAACGACACAGGATGAAGCCTGAGTGAAAGTTATATGAATAAATAAAGAATGACGCCAACTCTGGCTCGCCGTGAGCCAGAGTGACAAGTGAGGTGCTTAATGTTGAGCCTAATTTTTGTAAATCAGTGCTTACAACCCAAACCAGCTGTTCATAATCGCCATATAAACCAGCGTGCCGGTTAAAATACTGAGCAAGGCTTGGCGGCGCCATAACTGCAGCACGGCCACGACCATTACCGCGATAATTTGGGCGTAACCATCACTAGGCTGGCTCCAATTATGCACATTCATGGCGTATAGGGTCAGCAGTACCATCATGGCCACCGGTAAGCGACGGCCGAGTATTTGGATACGTTTATGGTGGGCAATAAAGCCACGCGCCACAAACGGAAACGCCCGCAAACCAAAGGTGACTGCCGCCATGATCAGCGCACTGATCAGATAATCCAGTTCGCTCATGCTGCATCCTCCTGTAATCGAGGTTGCGGCCATGCCACTAACACCAACACCAACATAATGGAGGCGGCCAATAAGAAGTAATCACTGACCCAGAATCCCGCAACGGCGGCGGCTACTAACCCAAGCAGGACTGCTCCCCAGTCTTTTTTAGCACGGATTTGTTCGACTGCCAGCACGGTAAACAACGCCGTGAGGGCAAAGTCTAAACCTTGTAATCCCGGTGGTAGCCCTCGCGCCAGCACCATGCCAATCAGGGTGCCCAGTATCCAATAACCTTGATTGAAGGCCACCACTTGCAGCGCGGTTTTGCTATCGGTTACCTGCCCCGAGGCACTCAGCAAAGAGTAAGTTTCGTCGGTAATACCAAAGATAAAATAGGGTTTACCCAACACGCCATTCGGCAATAGATGGTAGAGCGACAAACCATAGAAAAGGTGGCGAAAATTCACCAATAACGATGCCACTGCCAGATCAATCCAGCCAATGCCCGCCGCCAGCATGCCCACCGCCAAGTATTGTAGCGCGCCCGCATACACAATAATGCTCATCAAGGGCGCCCAGTACCAAGTCAGATCTGCATCCACCCACAGCACGCCAAATACGGCCCCCAAGGGCAAATACCCCATCATCACCGGAAATGTGAGCGACAAGGCGCTACGCCAACTGGCCATTTGCTTTCCTTAATAGCTATAAAACGCTAAAAAGTAAGGGATTTACCTGTGTTTAGCAAGGTATTAGCCTTGAGAGTGGCGATCAGTTTCAGTTTTTTGACAGCAAACGGCGGATCACACTACTAACGACTCCTGATCCGGAAACGCCAACATAAAGCGTACGCCTTGGTGATCGCTCTCGACCCAAGCCCGACCCTGATGCAATTGCATAATAGAACGCACAATCGACAAGCCCAAACCACCGGTTTGCCCCGGGTTGGCACGGGACGGATCACAACGATAAAAACGCTCAAATAACAGCGCTAATTGCGGATCGGTAATCACCGGTCCCTGATTACTCACTTGAAGCACGGTTTCGCCGGACTGATGATAACTGCTGAGCCGAATAGGCTGCCCCTTGGCACCATAGCGCAAGGCATTACTCAGCAGATTTGCTAAAGCACGGCGCAATAAATCTTTATCAGCCCACACCAAAGTAAGTGCTTGCTTAGCATCCACACCCTGAGCGCTGGTCAAGTGTACTTCGTTAATCAGCGCCATCTGTGCCTCTTCGGCCATGCCTTCAAAATACTCACACAACTGCTCTGTCAGTTCGCTCAAATTGACCCAGCTCTGATTCAACGACGCTTGTGGCTGTTCGGTTCTGGCTAAAAACAAGATGCTGTCGACCATGCGCGATAAACGCTCATACTCTTCTTGATGAGAGGCCAATAGGCCTTCATATTCTTCCAAAGGCCGAGGTTTACGTAAGGTGTGCTCGGTTTGCACCATTAAATTATTTAAGGGGGTGCGCACTTCATGGGCTAAATCTTCAGAAAAGCGCGACAGCTGGGCAAAGCCTGCTTCTAAGCGCGCCAGCATTTGATTGAGACTGCGCTGCAAACCTTGCAACTCTTGGGGCAAATCAGCTTTATGCAAACGCACGTGCAAGCGACGCACGTCAATCGACTCCGCCTTGCGCCCTAACGCTCGCAAAGGTTGCAACGCTCGCCGGCTCACCCAGCCGCCCAGCACAAACGCCAACAAGGCACCCACCGCCAGCGTCAGCAATAACTTCAAGCGATAGGCGGCCAGCATTTGCTCACGGGGCGCTAATAACTTACCGGCAATCAGCAGCAATGATTGACCGTCATGATCCACATAACGCCAGGCCAAGCGCGCCTGCTTGTCATCATCAAAGCCCAATTGTGAGTACTCACTTTGGCTTAAACGGGGTAACGGCAGCTGGCCGGGATTCACGCTGATCAAGGCCGTGCCGCTATCATCTAATACCCAGAGCAGGCTGTCTTGATTGCCCAGCATATTGGCATACAGCTGCGGCCGACTGCGCAACTCGGTCACACTGTCGCTCTCGCTTAACAGCGCTTCTATGTGCTCCAAACGCCCGAGCAGACTTTGATCATCGCGCCACACCAGCTCTCGTTGCAGCGAGTAATTAAGATAAAAACCAATTCCACCCAGTAAGCAAGTGCTCACCAGTGCAAACATCAATGCCAGCTTTAGGCTAAGCGAGTTGCGCCACTTCACGCACGCACCTCACACACATAACCCATGCCACGCATGGTGTGGATAACCTTGGGCTGATAGCCGTCGTCGACCTTGGCGCGCAGCCGACGAATCGCCACATCTACCACATTGGTGTCGC
Organism: Oceanisphaera profunda; assembly: GCF_002157895.1. GTDB lineage: Bacteria > Pseudomonadota > Gammaproteobacteria > Enterobacterales > Aeromonadaceae > Oceanimonas > Oceanimonas profunda. Next base: position 2,413,562 of record NZ_CP021377.1, on the reverse strand, counting down.
TATCAAAATTCATGTGCCACACCTGAGAAGCAATATAAGTGCGCGTCATCACTTCACCCTCGTGGCTGAGCAGCAGTTGTAGCAGCGTAAACTCTTTGTTGGTCAGCTCGATGCGCTGCCCGCTTCGCGATACGCGGCGGCTCAGGGGTTCAAGCTGTAAATCCGCTAACTGGTACAAGGTCACTTCACGCGCGGGCGCGCGCTGTAATAACTTACGGGCTCGCGCCAGCAACTCGGCAAATGAAAATGGCTTAGCCAAATAATCATCGGCACCCTGCTCTAGGCCGCGCACTTTATCTTCCACCGCATCCCGGGCGCTGAGAAAAATAACCGGCGTATTTGAGGTACGGCGAATAATTTGTAGCAACTGCCAGCCATCAAGCCCAGGTAACATAATATCGAGAATAATCAGGTCAAAATGTCCTTCGCGGATCAAGAACTCGCCTTCGTGGCCGTCATGGGCCACTTCCACCGAATAGCCTGATTCGGTAAAGCCTTTTTTCAAGTAATCGGCCGCTTTGACCTCATCTTCTACTACCAATATTTTCATGGGTGCCCTCGCTTGCCACCGTATGTGGCAGCTTAATAACCAACACTTTATCACTGTTAATCCAGAAGCTGATAACCCCGCATCCTTAGATGACAGCTTTGTAATACAAGGGTCATGGGTTTGATAGCAAGTGGTAGGCATGATGGCGCCATCAAAAAGTAAGCTGCGATGCAGGAGTAAAAACTGTCTGTATTTAAGGTGAAACCTTAGCGGCACCCTATAATCCGAGGAAATAATATGAAACAGCTGAAATATGTGGTGGCAGGCGCCATGTTGGCCGGGGCTTCCAGCTTTGCGTTTGCCGCAGGCAATCCGTTAAGCGTACACGTACTTAATCTGGAGAATGGCTTGCCCTCACCCGGCGTAGCAGTGGTGTTGGAACAAAAGCAGGGTGATAACTGGACTCAACTCAATACAGGCGTGACCAACGAACAAGGCCGTATTCCTGCTTTATATCCAGAGGGCAAAAAGTTGGAGCAAGGCACCTATCGCGTGACCTTTGAAACTGGCGACTGGTTTAAAAAGCACGATACAGCAACTTTCTTCCCCGAAGTACCGGTTATCTTCTCGGCCGATGCCAGCGTTGAGCATTACCATATTCCATTATTGCTCAGCCCTTACGGCTTCTCGACTTATCGCGGTAACTAAACAGAAAATTAAGCGTAAGCTTAATTGATTAAATAACTAATAAAAAATACACCCGCTGATGCGCGCGTCTTTTTTTGTGCTGCGGATTATTAGAAAACTACTCGCCACGCAGCTTCTTTAATCTATTTTCGATAGAGGGATGGGTGGAAAAGAGAGAGTCGCCTTTACTGAATATATAAGCCGCCGCACGATATTTTTCGGTAAAAGACTCATACTTTTCTTGGTCATCTTTATGCACATCGTAATCACCGGATATTTTTTGCAGTGCCGAGATCATGGCCTGATTATCACCCGTTAACTGCACCGCTGCTGCATCCGCCATATATTCTCGGCTGCGTGAAAGGTATAGATACAGCACTTGAGTGAGAATCGGCAGCACAAAGTTAAGCACCAGCAACAGCATCTTGGCTTTGTTGGCATTATTATTTTTGCTGCGAGAAAACAAAAATACCCGTCCCAAGATATTAGTCAGCGTTAGAATCACGTTCGCCAAGATACCCACATACAAAGTAAGCTTAGAATCTCCGTGCAAGATATGGCCCACTTCATGGGCAATCACCGCCTGCACCTCACTGCGGGTGAGCTTATCCAGTAAGCCTGAGGTGACCGCCACCAAGGCATTGTGCTGATTCCAACCGGCGGCGAAAGCATTCATTTGCTCAGTTTCCATCACAAACACTCGCGGCACATAACCGAGGTTGGCGCTAATGGCCATCTCTTCGACCATATTCACTACTTGGCGGTCTTGTGCAGCAAGCTCGGTTTGTGAGTTTAGCTCTCGATACTGCGAACCCGACAACATCATCTTATGACCAAATTTACTGATAATAATGATGCCTATCAAGGTGCAAGTCAGAATACCTAAGGTGATATAAGGAATAGCGGCAAAGGTAATATACAGCTGCATATCATACAGCAGGCCGTTATTAGATAACGGGCGAAAAGCAATATCCGATAATAAGCCGACCAGCAACATAATGGCAATGTAGGTAACGACGACCAGCTTAGTTTTACGGTTATTAACCGCCATTGACGCTCTAAAATCCATAATCGCTCACCGCCAATGAAAAGTGGCTTAAAAAGCCCCTTTCGGGGCTGTTTAATGTTCCAGACAGTCATATAGCCTAAGTTAAAATTGTACGCGACGGGCTTCTTCCGTCTTAATGCTGGCTTCATCTAAAGACCAATATTCAAAATCTTGATGTAAGTCGGCAAAGATATTGGCGACGACTAAGTTTGGAAAACTGTTTCTCGTGACGTTATAGCGTTCGATGGCGTTGTTATACGCTTTTTTGGCAAAGGATAATTTATTCTCGGTAGACACTATCTCTTCTTGCAGTTGCATCATATTACGATCGGACTTTAGCTCTGGGTAGCTTTCTACCGCTATGTTGATAGAGCCACTGCTCACCACTTTAGACAACTCATCTTGCGCCTGCTTCACCACTTCTGGTGATGCATTGGGATCTAGGGTTTGCGCACGCAAGGCGGTGACCTTGGTAAACACCTCACTTTCATGGCTTAGGTAGCGATTAACGGCGGCGATCAGACTGTCGAACACCTTGCCACGTCTGTCTAACTGCACCGAAATCTCTTTTTCTGAGTTATGCACGGCTTCAATCTGTGACACTAACTTGTTATAAACGGTGACTGCCCAAAATAGGATGGCAACCGCAATCACTAAAATTATATATTCCATAAATCCCCTGTTAGCTTGCTACTCAATGAATTAGTTAGCTATTCACTGAGGGGTTAGAAAAGTGTTAAATAGATTATACGCACCGCTCTTGATAACACCAACATCCGCTTCGCTTTACCTTACCTAAACAAAAAGAGCAGCCAGGCTGCTCTTTTTACTTAACACTCATCAAGCCCTAGGCTCAGTAGCTAACTGCTACCAAGCTTTCAAGATCTGATCCACGCTGTCTTTGGCATCGCCAAACAACATCACGCTATTATCTTTAAAGAACAGTGGGTTTTGTACACCCGCATAGCCGGTATTCATGGAGCGTTTAAACACCACCACCTGCTGGGCTTTCCACACTTCTAACACTGGCATGCCGGCAATCGGGCTGGCGGGATCTTCAGCCGCAGACGGGTTCACCGTGTCGTTGGCACCAATCACCAGAACCGTGTCCGTATCGCTGAAATCATCGTTGATTTCATCCATTTCCAGCACTATGTCGTAAGGCACCCGAGCTTCGGCTAATAACACGTTCATATGGCCGGGCAAGCGCCCCGCTACTGGGTGAATACCAAAGCGTACTTTAATGCCAGCGGCTTGCAGCTTAGACACCAACTCGGCCACCGGATATTGCGCCTGTGCCACCGCCATGCCGTAACCGGGCGTGATAACCACAGAGGTGGAGTTTTTCAGCATGTCTGCCACATCTTCGGCATTCACTTCTACATGCTCGCCCTGATCGTCGTCTTCACTGCTACTGCTCACCGCATCGCTACCAAAGCCACCGGCAATCACTGAGATAAAGGAGCGATTCATGGCCTTACACATAATGTAAGACAAAATTGCACCGCTTGAGCCCACCAAAGCACCGGTTACGATCAGCAAGTCGTTAGAGAGCATAAAGCCTGCTGCCGCTGCCGCCCAACCCGAGTAGGAGTTGAGCATGGAGATCACTACCGGCATATCGGCACCGCCAATACTGGCCACTAAGTGCCAGCCAAAGGCCAGGGCAATCAGTGCCATTACCAACAAGGGGAAGGTTGAGCCTTCAACTTGTACAAACCAAATTAATAACAGCGCAGACAGTACTATCGCCAATAAATTTAGCTTATGGCGGTGCGGCAGTTGCAGTGCCTTTGAGGAAATAGAGCCACGCAACTTACCAAAAGCCACGATGGATCCCGTAAAGGTGACGGCACCAATAAAGACCCCGAGAAAAACTTCAACATTATGAATGTTGAGCATGGCGCCAAACAACGGCTCATGATCCAGATAGGTGTTAAAGCCAACAAACATGGCTGCAAGACCAACGAAGCTGTGCAAAATAGCAATCAACTCCGGCATTTGGGTCATCTCGACCTTAAGCGCCAAGCGAATACCAATGGCCGCACCTATCACCATGGCCACGAGAATCCAGCCAATACCGGTGACTTCCGGGTTAAAAATGGTGGCCAGCAAGGCAATCGCCATACCTGCCACGCCATACCAGTTACCGGCCTTGGCCGACTCCTGTTTAGATAAACCACCCAAACTCATGATAAAGAGCACAGCGGCGACGATATATGATGCAGTTACAAATCCGTGTGACATACGATTAGCCCTTTCTAAACATCTTCAGCATGCGGTGGGTAACGGTAAAACCGCCAAATACGTTAATTGACGCTATCAATATGGCCACGAAGGCCAGAAAACTAACAAAGCCTCCGTCCCCCATTTGCGATAAGGCGCCAACCACGATAATTCCTGAAATGGCGTTAGTTACCGACATCAAAGGTGTATGCAAAGAATGCGATACGTTCCACACCACGTAATAACCCACGATACAGGCCAAGACAAACACGGTGAAATGAGATAAAAATTCCGCCGGTGCGACTGCTGCCAACCAAGCAAACAACAGTGCTCCGCCGCCGGCCACATAATATTTCAGGCGGCTCGGTTTTTTCGGCTCAACTGGAGCAATGCTTGTTGCCTTCGCTTGTGGCTTGGGAGCCGCAGACACGCTAATGGCCGGTGGCGGAAAGGTCACTTCACCCTCTTTCACCACCGTCATGTTGCGCAATACTACGTCGTCAAAATCGACGTTGATCTGGCCGTCTTTTTCTTTACACAACAGTTTGGCTAAGTTCACCAAGTTGGTGGCATACAAAGTGGAAGACTGCGCCGGTAACCGACCGTTAAGGTCCGTAAAGCCAATAATTTTTACGCCATTATCGGTCACGAATAACTCACCAGGTTTCGTCAGCTCACAGTTGCCGCCATTTTGTGCCGCAAGATCCACAATCACGGAGCCGCGCTGCATCTCGGCCACCATCTCGGCGGTAATCAGCTTAGGTGCTGGGCGCCCGGGGATCAGGGCGGTAGTAATAATAATGTCGACTTCTTTGGCTTGCTGCATAAATAGCGCCATTTCTGCGTCAATAAACGCTTGGCTCATCTCTTTGGCATAACCATCAGTGGAGCTAGTGTCTTCCTCATAGTCCAGCTCTAAAAACTCGCCGCCCATGGATTGAATTTGCTCTTTAACTTCCGCACGCGTATCAAAAGCGCGCACTATGGCACCCAGCGAGCCGGCCGCTCCTATGGCCGCTAAGCCTGCCACACCCGCACCAATGACCAGTACTTTCGCGGGGGCACTTTGCCGGCGGCGGTAATTTGGCCAGTAAAAAAACGGCCAAATTCGTGGGCAGCTTCAATCACGGCGCGATAACCGGCAATGTTGGCCATGGATGACAACGCATCCAGCGACTGAGCACGCGAAATACGCGGCACCATGTCCATGGCCAGCACGGTAACGCCTTTATTTTTCAGCTGCTCAACCAGCTCAGGGTTTTGGGCCGGCCAAATAAAGCTTACTAAGGTAGTGCCCGCTTGCAGCTGAGCAATTTCAGCCTCGCTGGGTGCATTCACCTTATAAATAATGGCCGCCTGCCATACTTGGTCGGCGGTCACTAAGGTAGCGCCTGCCGCTTGATAGGCACTGTCATCAAAGCTGGCTTGGCTACCTGCGCCCTGCTCTACGCTCACCTCAAACCCTAGCTTGCACAGCTGCTCGACCGATTTGGGCGACGCCGCCACTCGGGTCTCACCGCTAAGGGTTTCCTTTGGAATTGCGATTAACATAATACATCCCTAATTAATGTTGATACCACAGCATTGCTCCTTGCTTACTTAGCCACGTGGGCAATGACTTATTTGCCCGGCACAGGCTGGCGTTGTGATTTAGGTTTGAGAGCCGCTAGCGCCTAACTTAATGGTTATTTAAGACTCGGGCTCGGCGTGCTTTGGCTAAAAACAGTCCAGCAGTGCACTTATACTACGCGGCTTTTTTAACCCATATAACTACGCTGCATAGCTAAGCCGTTAGATACATAAGCTACGTTAGCACCGATTGCACCCCAATAGCGCGGCCTTTTAGCGTGCGCGATCACAAAAGCAGATTCTGCTGTTAAGCCGGCATTAAAAAGCACAGGGCCAGCTAAATGCTCGCCCTGTGCTCAGGTAAGGTTTAAGTAACGCGCTAACGTCAGTAGCTTGGCTGGGTCTGTGCTTTCTATTTAACTCTTTATTTAGCTTTGTATCTTTACGGCGCTACTGCGCTTTATTTTACAAAACAGTACCAGTAAGCAAACAGCAGGTTAAAGCTGGCAAAGAACAGGATACCCAGCCAGCTTAGCACTCGCATACCTGTGCCTAACCGATAGCGCTCAGATACTTGAGGTAAAAACATTAACCGATAGTTTAGCCACGCAAATACCATCGCACTGATAAAAGCCGAGATCATGGCCAATTCCAGCATGGCCAGCAGCGCGCCTTTAAAGAACATAATAATAAAGGCGCTGATAATGCCCATGGCGATCATTAATGGATAAGTATAACGGCTACCGTTACCAGTAGGGCCACTGCCTTGGGGCTGACCAAATTGCACAAAACACTCACTGAGCGCGCGGCTGTACCCGTCTAAGACCGTGACTGTGGTCGAAAACATACAAAGAAAGGCGATCACCGCGATTAACCAACGGCTCCACTCCCCCATCACGCTGGCATAGACATCCACTAATTGATGGGCAAATCCAATGCCCGACGACGCCAAACTCACGCCGCTGCCGTGCAACACCAAGGCTCCTAAAGCCACAAATGCCAGCGCCAGCAAGGTAGAGGTAATATAGCCGACGTTAAAATCTACCAGCGCGTCTTTATAATCCAAGCTCTTGTTCAAGGCTTTTTTCTGGCGCAGCCACACACTGTTCCAAGTGGACAGCTCAATGGGTGCGGGCATCCAGCCCATTAAGGCCACTAAGAAGCCGACCGAAGCTAAGTTCCAAGGGCTGGGCGATACAAAATCGGGTGGAGCCACACCGCCTTTATTCAGTGCCAAGCAAACGGCAGAGACGGTAGCAATCGCCAGCCCCACAATTATCCATTTGGTCACACGATCTAGGGTCTTGTAATGGCCGGTCAATAAAAACACCAAGGATCCCGCCAGCACTATCATGCTGAGCTGAGTCACGGTTAAGCTATCGCCAAGAAATAGCCCTAAAATACTGCCACAGAGCATGGCGACGCCAGCGGTACTGATCACCGATGCCACTAAGTTGAGCGCAGTAAATAAATAGAGATAGCCACGACCAATGCGATCGTAACCTTGGATCAGGGTTTCATCGGCGGCCATGGTGTAACGGGCGCCAATTTGAAAGAAGGGATATTTAAGCAGGTTCACTAATAGGATAAGGCCCACTAACTGCCAACCGTAAATGGCGCCCGCTTGGGTGGAGGCCACTAGGTGCGAGCCGCCAATGGCCGCCGCGGCCCCTAAAATACCCGGGCCCAATACCTGCATATAGTGACTTATGCTGCGTGAGCCTTGCTGTGCCTCACCCGTTAACTCTGCCATCTTTATATCCTGTCGCTTCATAGTGTGTGGGTTTAAAAGAGCAATATGAGGCGACAGACAATGCCATAATGCAACCCTTTTCTAGCTAAATGCTGGCGATAGCTTGGAGCTGTACCGCAAGCCTGCTTATTCATCCCCCCACGCGGTGCCCGACAGCCATATGCCTGCCAGCGGCTGACTACCTTGTAAAGTGAAAGGAATAGACTCGCGTTGCCCGCCGTTATCTATTTGCAACGCCAGATGTAAGTGTGGGCCTGAGGTATAGCCTGTATTACCGGACGCGGCTATCGGTTGTCCTAATCGTACTTTGTCTCCTTTGGCCACCCGCAATGAGCCGGTTTGTAAATGGACATACAAGGTCATGCTGCCGTCACTGTGGCGCACTCGCAAGTGATTGGCTTTGCCACGATATTGCTGAGCCAAACCGCCGCCCACATGAGTATCCACCGCCGCCACTACTACTCCAGCACGGCTGGCATATAAAGGGGTGCCAATAGGTAAGGCGATATCCAAGGCATAACGGTTGCCGCGCTTATTGTGGCTAAAGGCGCCATTAAATCCTTGGCTAATACGGTAACGGCCAAGCACCGGTGAGCCGAGATCATGAACGGCGCCCTGATAGCTTCGATGTTGAGGCTTACCACGATACGCCAAGCTTGACGTTGAGTTTTGTAGGCTAGGAGTGCGTGAGGTAGGAAAGTAATCCCGTTGTTTATGCGCGCCAGTCTTGGGTTTGGATGCATGTTTTTTAGCTAACTGGCCCTTTGATGCGCCATATTGATAAGAAAAGCCATATTGATAACGCCAATCACCGGAGCCATTGGCAGCAACTTTACCAAGCACAGTTTCTGTTTTAGCAGGGAGCAAGAGGGTTTTCTGCAGCTCGGGAGGGATAACCACATTGCGCGTGTCAGAAAATTGCAGGTTGAGGTTAACGGCCGTATCGAGGCGATTAAGCATCAACAGGTAATGACCATCTTCTTTTTCTATGACGCGGGTTAATACGCCATCACGATTCAACTCATACTCTTGGCCACTGGTAGGCAAGCGCTTAGCGATAAACAGCTTATTATCCGTATAGTGAGCCATGCCATTAGCATCACGATAGCGGTAGATATCGGCCTGCGCGCTACTGGCCCCCAACAACAACAGACCTAACCAAAATATACCTTTTGTGCAGGCGCTGCCGCTCTGCGCCCCACTGCTTTTTACTAACCGTACACCTGCCATGCTTTCATCCTTGAAAGTGACTCAGACGATAAGTATAGAAACAATTCGTTAGTCGTACATTTTAAATGCCATTAACACCGCATCTTCCCAGCCGGTGGCCGTGGGGTAATAATCTGGGCGCTGACTATATTCTTGATAATCCGCCGAGAGGTATAAAGCTTGTGCCTTAAGATTAGAGGCTCTCACTTCCAACCAGTGCTGGGTAATGCCGCGCTCGGCACAGGCGGCTAAATAAAGATCCAGTAACTGACGACCCAAGCCTTGTCCTTGAGCAGCGGGCGCCACACAAATGTTCATTAGGGTACTTTCATCCAGTACGCCATCGGCAATAAAGTAGCCGACTAATGTAGATTCCACTTCAGAGCCCGCCGCAGGGTCAGCCGTCCACAACGAACCGGTAAAGTAGCGTTGACCAAAGCTGCTGGCCAAGGTTTGCCTAGTCCAAGGGTGGCTGTGTGCGGACTGCTCTAAGTGCTGCATGGCATCGAGATCTTCTGGGGTTAATGCTCTAAATAACAGCGACATAAGCAGCTCCATAGGGCGCGTTTTTGTGATGCAGTCAGTGCTGGTGAGGCAGCAAGAGGTAAGTTGGCCTGCCAGTGAAAAGCGTCAAGCTCACAGGTTACATTCAGCCCCAGCAATACCCGAGCCGTAGGTTTATCTGCCGCCAGCCAGTCAGCTTGGCTCAGGCTCTGTAATTGAGATGCTTCTAATGACAGCGCTACTAATAAGTCGGTAATAAAGTGCGAAGATGGATTAGTAGCAGGGCCTAAGATAATAAGCACCTCGGCAGGTGCCGCCTTTGGCATGGGCGCTAACGGCAGTCGCTCTGGGTGCGCACAATGCCAGTGCTCCAAGCCTAAAAACTGCCAAAGTTGTGATTGGGTTGGCGTCATCAGTACTCCAGAATGCAAAAAGCCAGCGGTTAGGCTGGCTTTTTACAAAATTTGGCAGGGGTGGAGGGACTCGAACCCCCAGCCGTCGGTTTTGGAGACCGCCGTTCTACCAATTGGAACTACACCCCTGCAATACGAGACGAATTATAGAGGACCTTAGCCAAAGGTAAAGTGCTATTTACCATTAAGTAGTTTGTTCGCTCAATCTTTCGTCAATTCAATCAGATATTTTGCTTCTGCTGAGCATTTCTCTATAATCTGCCTGATTAGCAAGCGCTTGGAGTGGTGAATAAATGCTCATTGCAGTGTCTACCCCGTTATTCGTCTCAAAACTCGCTCCGCACTTTAAGAGCGAAGGCGCCAGCGTTTGTAATCAACTAGCTCTCATGGCCCCCTATCGGGGCTTTTTTGTGGCCTTCACCTTACACCTGCAAGAGCGTCGCTGATGGCAAATCCCCTATATCAAAAACATATTATCTCGATTTCTGACTTCTCTCGCTCTGAGCTTGAGTTGATCATAGATACCGCCGTAAAACTTAAAACTCAGCCCCATCCAGACCTATTAAAAGGCCAAGTGGTGGCCAGTTGTTTTTTTGAAGCCTCTACTCGAACGCGGTTGTCGTTTGAAACGGCGATTCAGCGCTTAGGCGGCTCAGTGATCGGTTTTTCCGATAGCGCCAGCACTTCTCTAGCAAAAAAAGGCGAAACCCTGGCCGACTCGGTCAAGGTCATCAGCTCCTACGGTGATGCCTTTGTGATGCGTCATCCCCAAGAAGGCGCCGCCCGCTTGGCCTCCGAATTTTCTTCGGTGCCGGTGATCAACGCCGGTGATGGTTCTAATCAGCACCCCACGCAAACCCTGCTCGACTTATTTACCATCTATGAAACCCAAGGCACTTTACAAGGGCTGACTATCGCTTTTGTCGGCGACCTTAAGTATGGCCGTACCGTGCATTCTTTAACTCAAGCATTGAGTTTGTTTGGCTGTAAATTCTACTTTATTGCCCCCAAAGCGCTGTCGATGCCCGATTACTTGTGTGATGAGTTAACTGAAAAAGGCATTAACTTCGAAATTTGCGACAGCATGGAAGAAGTCATGGATGAGCTGGATATTATCTACATGACGCGGGTGCAGAAAGAGCGCTTCGATGAAACTGAATATGTGCATGTAGCCTCTAAATACGTGCTCACGCCCGAGGTACTTGAAGGCGCCAAAGACAGCCTTAAAATCTTGCACCCACTGCCGCGCATCGACGAGATCGCCATAGAAGTGGATGACACGCCGTATGCCTATTATTTTGAGCAGGCAGAAAACGGTGTCTATGCGCGTCAAGCTCTGCTGGCGCTGGTGTTGAACGAGAACATTTGAGAGATATGATGCATAAAAGCCAACTGCAAGTGGAAGCCATCCATAATGGCACCGTTATCGATCATATTCCGGCCGGCCAAGGTATCAAGATCTTGCAACTGTTTGGATTGATCCAAACCAAAGCCAAAATTACCGTCGGTTTGAATTTACCGTCGTTAGCACTGGGCAGCAAAGATATTATTAAGGTAGAAAACGTACGCCTGTCTGCCACACAAGCCAACCAATTGGCGCTGTTTGCCCCCGATGCCACCGTTAACTTAATCGAAGATTTTGGCGTGGTAGAAAAGTTACAGCTGCAATTGCCAGAACGCATTGAGGGTATTTTTTCGTGCCCTAACTCCAATTGCATCAGCCATAACGAGCCGGTCAGCAGCAAGTTTAAAGTGCGCGCGATTAAAGGTCAGGTGCGTTTTCGCTGTAATTACTGCGAAAAATCCTTCCACCAAGACTTTATGGCGTTTTAAACAACTAACTAAGCGCCGAGCACCGAGCGCCGAGCTACAGCCAAGACCCCACTTAAGGATCTTGGCTTTTTTATGCCCTGTTTTTATTCAACATTAAAAATTCAGCATTCAGCATTGCCTTTCAAAGGCTTGGCGCTGGTTTTAGAGTTGCCAAAGGCCTGAGCGCCAGCCAAGCTAGTTAGCATTGTTTGCAATGAGTTGGCGGTACATGAATTTACATCAGACGTTACAGCAGTATTTTGGGTTCTCTACCCTGCGCCCCGGCCAAGAAGCGGTGATCAACACCATTATGGCTGGCCAATCGGCGGCAGCTATTTTTCCTACCGGCTCGGGCAAATCTCTATGCTATCAATTGCCGGCGGTATTATTACCGCATCTCACCTTAGTGATTTCACCCTTACTCGCCTTAATGCAAGACCAACTGGCATTTTTAGCGCGCATGAATATTCCCGCCGCCAGTATCGACTCCACCCAAAGTTTTGAAGAAAGCCGCGCCGTGATGCAAGGTGTACGCGAAGGTCAGATCAAGGTATTGATGATTTCGGTAGAGCGATTGAAGAACGAACGCTTTCGCCAATTTATCGGCCAAATACCTATCTCACTGCTGGTGGTCGACGAAGCGCACTGTATTTCTGAATGGGGTCATAACTTTCGCCCAGATTATTTGAAACTGCCCGCTTACTGCCACAGCCTGAATATTCCACAAGTGTTACTGCTGACCGCCACCGCCACGCCAGCCGTGATAAACGACATGCAGCAAAAATTTGCCCTGAATAAAGAAAACGTGGTGATCACCGGCTTTTATCGCCCTAACTTATACCTTGAAGTGCTACCGGTGGCAGAACACGACAAAACCGCCGCCTTAATTGCAGAGATTTCACAAAGCCCCAGCGCCCCTACTATCGTGTATGTGACCTTGCAACACACCGCCGAGCTGGTCGCTAAACAGCTCAGCCACGCGGGGATTAACGCTCAGGCCTATCATGCGGGTATGGATCAAGATAAACGCCAAGCGCTACAACAGGCATTTATGGCAGGGCAAATTCCGTGCATCGTGGCCACCATTGCCTTTGGCATGGGTGTAGATAAGGCAGATATTCGCCGAGTCTTTCACTTCGACCTGCCTAAGTCGATTGAAAATTACAGCCAAGAAATTGGCCGCGCCGGGCGAGATGGCCACGCCTCTCGCTGCACGCTACTCGGCAATCAGGCAGGCTTGAATGTATTAGAAAACTTCGTGTACGGCGATACCCCAGAGCCAGAAGCCATTAAAGCCTTACTTGCACAGCTGCCTACTAACGGCGAGCCTTGGGAAATAATGCCTATCCGCTTGGCCAACAGTTGCAATATTCGCTTACTGCCGCTGCGCACCCTGCTGGTGTATCTGGAACTCAACCACACTATAGAGTCGCAATACAGCTACTACGGGGATTATCGTTTTAAGTTTTTGGCTTCAAGCGAAGAGATCCTGAGCCGCTTCAACCCTGAACGGCAGGCCTTTTTAAGTGCCGTGTTTAATGGCTCACCTCAGGCTAGAACTTGGTGCCAAGTTGACTTTGACCTTATTTGGCAACAGAGCAGCGGCGAGCGCAAGCGGGTGATCAGTGCACTGGATTATTTGCATCAACAAGGCTTGATCAGCCTCGAAAGTAAGCAAATGGTCGAAGTATATAAAGTGCTACAGCCTAACTTAAATTTAGAGGCAGAAGCGGCACGCTTGTATCAGCTGTTTATCCAAAAAGAGCACAGCGAAATTGCGCGCCTTAAAGAAATGATCGAGTTTTTTGAAAGCCCCGAGTGCTTAAGCCACCACTTGGCTGGTTACTTTGCCGATCACAATGCCCCTCAAGCTTGCGGTCATTGCTCGGTGTGTGCAGGAAAACCGGCACAGCTGCCCAAGCCCAGCACGCCTCCTTTGCCAAGTAGCGAACAATTGCAGCACTGGTGTCAGCCACTACAAACACAGAGCCCACAGCCGTTAAGCCTGCATACGCTGGCCTGTTTTTTATCGGGTATTAGCACGCCGCTGCTTAACCGCCTAAAGGCCAAGCAGCAAGCCGGCTTTGCCAAACTAGAACAGCACAGCTTTAACGATATTCGCAGCGCGTTGGCCGCTGAGCGTGAGGCGTAAGAAACATGGCGCTGGTTATTTTACCCTTAACTTACAGCCTATCATTCGCAGCTGGCAGCCATCTAAAAGGCTAGTGCTTTACTAACCACGCATAAAATTCTATATTGACGCATCGGTATAACCGATTTCGTTCTCGGGGCGGGGTGTAATTCCCCACCGGCGGTAAAATGTTTCGCCTTTAAGGCCAAATATTCAGCCCGCGAGCGCTTTATCAGCTGAATTATTAAGCGATAAAGGTCAGCAGATCTGGTGCAAACCCAGAGCCGACGGTAATAGTCCGGATGATAGAGAGCGTCAGACATGTCCTTTAATCTGGTAGACGCAGCTTAGTGCTGTGCCCTCTGCTAACCAAAGATCATGGCCAGTAGCAAAGTCTCACTTTGCTCGGTGCCGTGCTTGCCTGTACGTTCGCCCTGATTCAGTAATTTTTATAACAGGATTTACCATGGATCAGAGCTTAACGAAAACAAACGAATTTAACGTTCGCAACCAACGCATTGCCTTTATTCACGCCTCTTGGCATGCGGAGATAGTACTGAACTGCTTAGAAGGCTTTCGCAGCCAATTAGCAGAGCTCGGTTATGACGTAGACAACATAGATGTGATTGCCGCACCCGGTGCCTATGAAATCCCGCTGCAAGCCAAGCTACTCGCCAAAACTGGCCAGTATGCAGCCATTGCCTGCAGTGGTTTAGTGGTGGATGGTGGTATTTATCGTCATGACTTTGTGGCGCAGACCGTGTGCACAGCCTTAATGCAAGTGCAGTTAGAAACCGAAGTGCCGGTATTAACCGCGATTTTAACGCCGCATCACTTTCATGAGCACGATGAGCATAAGCAGTACTACAGCCGTCACTTTGTGCTCAAGGGCCAAGAACTCGCCCACGCCGCCGATGGTGCTATGCGCATGACAGCTCAAGCAAAAGCGCTATCTCAAGGTTAAAAAAAGCGCGCACTAGGCAATATAATAACGGGCGTCATGCCCGTTTTTATATACTCAGCGTATTATTAACAGCTTCAGTAATATCCCCTATTAACTGCCCCCGCTTTAGCCTTCCCCTACATAACCTTTGCTAGATAGCTTTCTTCTAAATAATCATGCTCTAGGCCATCATAATCTTATTCTGCTGGACTGGTTCACCTTACTGATTTTCATATCTTTTCTATCGTTTTATTATGCTTCTCATACTTGCTGTGTTTAAGTGTCGCTTCAGCATTGCTAGACTCAACTCAGTACACTGTTTATGTGTCTAAATTTGCATCATTATTTATGCACGGCTTTTCATTATCTGCATTTTCAAAATATGGCATAGCAGCTATCAGCATGGGCTAAGGAAGGCTCTTCAATGACACATCAGCACCCTACCATCTTATCCCGCCTCTCTTGGGTCGCACTACTATTGGGTTTGCTATGTACTGGCTTAGCGGCGTGGGAAGTGAAAACAACCAGCGAAGCGCGCGCCGTTAAAGACTTTTCTTTTGTCACAGACCATATCACCACCACCGTAAAAGAGCGCTTAACCACCTATGCCTTGATGTTACGCGGTGGGGCTGGCTTATTTGACGCTTCAGCAGAGGTTACCCGTCAAGAATGGGATCAATACGTCAGCAAGCTACAGCTTTCACAAGCAATGTCGGGTATCTCTGGGGTGAACTTTACTCTTCAAATATCCCCCGCCGAGTTAGAGCAACACATAGCTCAGGTGCGCACGACAGGGTTAGCTGATTATCATATTTGGCCATCAGGGCCCCGTGACCTTTATACTTCTATTCTCTTTCTCAGCCCTTTTCATGCTCGTAATCAAAAAGCCTTAGGTTATGACATGTTTACCGATCCGATACGCCACCAAGCCATGATTCAAGCCCGTGATACAGGGCGAGTCAGTTTAAGTGGCAAAGTAGACTTAGTAATAGAAGACGCAGAGCATCGCCAAGCGGGCACCCTGATGTTTGCCCCTGTCTATCAAGCCGACCGCGCACTTGAGTCCATCGCGCAGCGACGAGCCGCCCTAATCGGTTGGGTGCACGGTGCGTATCGCATGGATGATTTTATGGAAGGTATTTTGGGCGATTGGCAAGCACAACAGCAACAACCGATTAACTTACGTATTTTCGATGGCACACAAGTACTCGACGAAACATTATTATATTCAAGTCATGCAGAAAATCGTACAGCTAGCCCCAGTCAGTTTTTTCAAGAGCACTTTCTCAGTTTTAATGGCCGCCCCTGGTTATTGACCTTTGATTATATCCACCCCGACCAAGTTATTAATTACACCAGCACTTGGTTGACGCTGCTCATGGGCTTGCTGTTAACCAGTTTATTATTTTTCTTAATGCGCACCCTTGCCAACCGACGTACTCGTACTTGGGAATTAGCCCAGCAACTCACCGAAACAGTGCACCAGCGAGAACAAGAGCTAAAAACGGTATTACACCGCTTGCAAACTATCGCCAGCCGCGTGCCTGGCATGGTGTTTGAGTACCGTCTTTATCCGGATGGTCGCGGCTGCTTTCCTTATGCAAGTGCAGGTATTAAACAAATTTATAGTGTGACGCCAGAGCAAGTACAAGAGGATGCCGCCTTTGTATTTACGACCATGCATCCCGATGATTTAGCTGAAGTAGAGCGCAGTGTGCAACTCTCTGCAGATACCATGGCGCTGTGGCGCCATGAGTTTCGCATTATGTTAGAAGATGGCACTGTGCGTTGGGTATTTGGCGACTCTCAACCACATCGAGCCGAGGACGGCTCTATCAGCTGGTATGGCATGATGACGGATATTACCGAGCGTAAACAAGTCGAGCTGGCGTTAAAGGTCGCTAACCAACAAACACAGCGCTTTCGCCAGGCCCTCGATCATGTGCCCTCTTGTATCTTTATGAAGGACACCGACTTACGCTACACCTACGCCAATCGTGCCACCTTAGAATTATTAGGCTGTAATGCCGCGACCTTGCTCGGCAGTGACGGCATACAGCTTTTGGGGCCAACTATGTCTGCCCAATTGCGCCAAGCTGACCGGGAAGCACTGCGCGGTGAGCAATCTCAGGCCGAATTTACCTTTACCAGTCCTACTGGCAGAGCCGTGAATTTTTTAGATATCAAAACGCCCATCTATGATGAAGCTGACAACCGCATCATAGTCGGCATGCTGGGTATCGCCACCGATATTACCGCCCTTAAAGCCAACGAACAAAAACTCGAACATCTGGCCCATTACGATCCGCTCACCAAGCTACCTAACCGCTTAATGCTGGCTGACCGTTTACATCAAGCCATGCTCCAAGCCGATCGTCATCAACAATCTTTAACCATCATTTATCTAGATCTTGACGGGTTTAAACAAGTTAACGACCGCTATGGTCATACTGCAGGCGATCACCTACTAACGACCGTTGCTGCGCGCATGAAAGCGGCGATCCGCGAAGGAGATACCTTGGCTAGGCTGGGCGGGGACGAATTTGTGGCAATCTTGCTCGATATCGCCAGCCTAGACGTCAGCATGCCCTTGCTTGAACGTCTGCTACAAGCCGCTGCACGCCCCGTTCAGCTAGGCCATCATCGCTTGCAAGTCTCAGCAAGCTTAGGCGTGACCTTTTATCCTCAGCCCGAAACTCAGGAGCCTGAACAGCTGATACGCCAAGCAGATCAGGCCATGTATCAAGCCAAACTCGCAGGCAAAAATCGTTACTTTTTATTTGATACTGCACAAGCCCGTTATATGCGAGAGCACCACCAGAGCGTGGAGCATATTCGCGTCGCTTTAGACGGTGATGAGTTTGTGCTGCATTACCAGCCGAAGGTCAATATGCGCACCGGTGACGTCATAGGAGTAGAAGCGCTGATCCGCTGGCAACACCCAGAGCAAGGTTTACTGGCACCCGCAAATTTTTTACCCATTATTGAAGAGCATCGACTCGCCATTGAACTAGGTAATTGGGTAATTGAAAGCGCATTAATACAAATATTGGATTGGCAGCAATCGGGGCTAACACTGCCCGTCAGTGTCAATATTGCCGCCCGTCATTTACGTCAACCTGACTTTGCCACTCAGTTAGCAAAACTATTAGCAAAATACCCAAGCGTTGCGCCTGCCATGCTCGAGCTGGAAGTGTTAGAAACCAGCACCCTAGGCGATTTGGCCCAAGTATCAAAAACTCTCGAAGAGTGTCGTGTTTTGGGGGTCGCCTTATCATTAGATGACTTTGGCACCGGCTATTCTTCCCTCACTTATCTTAAGCGCTTACCCACCAATATCATTAAGGTAGACCAGAGTTTTATCCGCGATATTCTTGAAGACCCCGAAGACTTAGCCATACTCGACGGCGTATTAAGTCTGGCTAAGGCCTTTGGCCGCCAAGTCATTGCCGAGGGCGTAGAGACCTTGGCTCATGGCGATAGCTTACTGCGCATGGGCTGCGACTTAGCGCAGGGCTACGGCATTGCTCGCCCTATGCCTGCTGCAGATATTCCAAGCTGGATAACCCACTGGCAGCCCGCTCCGCAGTGGGCCAAGATTCGGCGTTTAAATAGAAACGAATTGCCGCTGCTTTATGCAGGCCTAGAACATAAGGCTTGGATTAAAGAGCTGATGCTTACGCTACAAAATAAGCATGAGCATTGGCCGCTATTTGACGTAAACAGCAGCCATTTAACTCGCTGGTTAACCAGTACTCCTAATATTACACCCGCACGCTTGGCCTACCAACATCAGCTTTATCAGCAGACTCAGCAACTGGTCGCCGATATACAGCAATATAAGGCGGGGCAAAATCCCCGTCTAACAGAGCAATTAATCGTTTTATGCGAACTGTGCGATCTGTTAGTTAATGAATTAGTAAGCTGTATGAATGACCAGCCAATATAAGCAGCCCGCAGTGCACTCAGAGCTACTTATATCTCACTTCACTCAACTCGTTTGACTACACGGCGAGTGAGCAAAGAAACCATGCAGCACCATCTAGAACAGAACGCTTACATTACAGAGCCAGACTGGTTTGGTCTGGGATGTGTCCGTATTGTCTGGCTAATCCTATGTTCAAAAATTATGAAGGCATTGTGGATAGCGTCTGCGACGCCTAGAACACCTTTACCAAAGGTAGCTAACGCGTGATACAAGTGTGCACTCAAGAATGGATGAATTTGATCAGCGAGTTTTTAAAATTCTATGCAACGAGTTGGAATGCGAGAGAAGCTAAATGCCGTTTGAACTCCGGTCAAAACAAGTATGTGGTTATACCAAACACACTAAATAATTGATCTATTACAACCAGTACAAAAGAGGAAACAGAGTCACCTACCTCGACACGCCATAAACCCATCCATGGGGGCTCGGGAAATGCCATCCCTGGCATTGTCACGGTCGTGGGAGGCGATCTCTGTTACCTCTCTTAAGCACCGAGCTGTCTGCTAACTTCACCCACAGGCGGCTACGTGGCATAGGGGTGGATAAAGAGATCTACTCCACCGACCATCACATGACATGGATGATCATGTGTTTGAGCGCCACAGGGATGTGCTTGCAGCGTGTCGGTGGAGTAGGCCGTTTATCCGACCTTTACAGGAAGTAAAAACTGACTACTTATACCAATTACATTAATTATTAAGTCAGATTTATCCAGCTTCGATGACAAAGCGACTTCACCCGATCTACGTCGGTAATAAAGTGCTGCCATGCTGATGTGCAGGCATCAATAATGTCGTTGTAATCATTAAAGCAACGATTGGCCAGTGTATGTTGCCGGAGCCAGCTCCATACTTGTTCGATAGGATTCAGTTCGGGAGAGTAAGGGGGCAACTTAATCATAGTGAGATTGGGAAACGCATTGGCGCACTCAGCAGTGTGCCACCCCGCGCCATCCATGATGACCACGGCATGTCGACCGGGCTCGGTACGGGCTGATATCAGCGCTAAATGTACTTTCATCATCTCTCGATTAACGACGGGGCTCAGTAACGCCTCTGTCGCTCCCGTTGCTGGACACACAGCACCAAAAAGATACGCATACTCAAATTGTTGCTGCTGAACAGCCCTTGGTCGACTGCCACGTTTAGCCCATAAACGCGTGGTCGTATTTTGCTGCCCAAATCGAGCTTCATCTTGAAACCAAACATCGACTTTGCTGAGTGCAACGTGGCCGGGAATGCTAAGAATGGTCTCTAGTTTGAACTTTTTTTAAAAAGATCTTGTGCTAACTCATCCCGCTTAGGATGGCGTGAACGGCTGGTTATCCAAGAAAACCCGAGCTGGTGGACCAGGCGATATATATTGGCTATCTGATAAGACACACCAAACTCTTTCTCAATATAGGCTTGAATATCAAGTCCTTGTAACCGCCCACCACTGGTATCTCGACTTTGTTGATCGATATAGTCACTCAGTTGAGATAGTTGTTCAGTTGTAAGGTGAGTTGGACGGCCCGAAGGGCGAACACTGTCGAGTCCCGCTAAGCCATGAAGTAGAAAATTGGCTACCCATCGATTAACACTATTACGATTAACTTTGAGAAATCGCGCGATATCAGTTCGGGAATGACCTTCTTGGAAATGCGCTAATGCGAGTAGTCGCATACGTTTACGAGCATTGGTTTCTGCCTTGGCCAGCGCCACAAAGTCGGTATTCTTGATAGAGTCGGACATAGTTAAGTACCGATAACGATAAAAGCCTAGTAATTATATTAGACTGTATCTTTAGTGTAATTGGTATTATTTAGTACGATTGGTATTACCAAATGGTCACGATTTGGTCACGGAGGTGGGTTTGACAAAGTAGGAATGAAGAGTTTTAGCGGGGATGAAAAAGAAAAAAGCCCTTAGCTATTGATAGCTAAGGGCTTTTTTAAAAATGGCGGAGTGGACGGGACTCGAACCCGCGACCCCCGGCGTGACAGGCCGGTATTCTAACCAACTGAACTACCACTCCGCAAAGATGGGATAGTTAAGTACTAAATTGGTTGCCTGGCAGTGACCTACTTTCACATGGCAGCTGCCACACTATCATCGGCGCGGCTGCGTTTCACTACTGAGTTCGGCATGGGATCAGGTGGTTCCACAGCGCTATGGCCGCCAGGCATAAATTGTAATCTGGAAAGCGACCGCCATGGATGGCGGAAGTGCAGAAAATGCAGGGAGCAATTTTTCTGCCTGATATCTTTTATGAAATAATTTGTTTGTTCTTGACCGCAAGGTCTCACACTTCTTGGGTGTTGTATGGTTAAGCCGCACGGGTAATTAGTATTGGTTAGCTCAATGCATCGCTGCACTTACACACCCAACCTATCAACGTTGTAGTCTCCAACGGCCCTTTAGAGGGCGTAAAGCCCTAGGGATGACTCATCTTGAGGCTCGCTTCCCGCTTAGATGCTTTCAGCGGTTATCGATTCCGAACGTAGCTACCGGGCAATGCATCTGGCGATACAACCCGAACACCAGGGGTTCGTCCACTCCGGTCCTCTCGTACTAGGAGCAGCTCCTCTCAATCATCCAACGCCCACGGCAGATAGGGACCGAACTGTCTCACGACGTTCTGAACCCAGCTCGCGTACCACTTTAAATGGCGAACAGCCATACCCTTGGGACCGACTTCAGCCCCAGGATGTGATGAGCCGACATCGAGGTGCCAAACACCGCCGTCGATATGAACTCTTGGGCGGTATCAGCCTGTTATCCCCGGAGTACCTTTTATCCGTTGAGCGATGGCCCTTCCATACAGAACCACCGGATCACTATGACCTACTTTCGTATCTGCTCGACCTGTCCGTCTCGCAGTTAAGCTGGCTTATGCCATTGCACTAACCGTACGATGTCCGACCGTACTTAGCCAACCTTCGTGCTCCTCCGTTACTCTTTAGGAGGAGACCGCCCCAGTCAAACTACCCACCAGGCACTGTCCGCAACCCCGATAAGGGGCCTACGTTAGAACATCAGACATACAAGGGTGGTATTTCAAGGATGGCTCCACGACAACTGGCGTCATCGTTTCACAGCCTCCCACCTATCCTACACATGTAGGGCCAATGTTCAGTGCCAAGCTATAGTAAAGGTTCACGGGGTCTTTCCGTCTAGCCGCGGGTATACGGCATCTTCACCGCAAATTCAATTTCACTGAGTCTCGGGTGGAGACAGCGTGGCCATGATTACACCATTCGTGCAGGTCGGAACTTACCCGACAAGGAATTTCGCTACCTTAGGACCGTTATAGTTACGGCCGCCGTTTACTGGGGCTTCAATCAAGAGCTTCACCCGAAGGCTAACCCCATCATTTAACCTTCCAGCACCGGGCAGGTGTCACACCGTATACGTCCTCTTGCGAGTTTGCACAGTGCTGTGTTTTTGATAAACAGTTCCAGCCACCTGGTCACTGCGGCTGAGTCACGCTCCATCCGCAAGGGATTTCACATGCCTCAGCGTACCTTCTCCCGAAGTTACGGTACTATTTTGCCTAGTTCCTTCACCCGAGTTCTCTCAAGCGCCTTAGTATTCTCTACCCGACCACCTGTGTCGGTTTGGGGTACGATTCACGTGTACCTGAAGCTTAGAGGCTTTTCCTGGAAGCGGGGCATCAGTGACTTCACCGCCGTAGCGATTTCGTCTCAGGCCTCAGCATTGTGCGTCCGGATTTACCTAAACACACTGCCTACACCCTTTCACCAGGACAACCAACGCCTGGCCCACTTAGCCTTCTCCGTCCCCCCATCGCAGTACACGTCAGTACGGGAATATTAACCCGTTTCCCATCGACTACGCCTTTCGGCCTCGCCTTAGGGGTCGACTCACCCTGCCCCGATTAACGTTGGACAGGAACCCTTGGTCTTTTGGCGTGGAGGTTTTTCACCCCCATTATCGTTACTCATGTCAGCATTCGCACTTCTGATATCTCCAGCATGCTTCACAACACACCTTCGCAGACTTACAGAACGCTCCCCTACCACGCACTCAATAAAGAGTGCATCCGCGGCTTCGGTGCATAGTTTAGCCCCGTTACATCTTCCGCGCAGGCCGACTCGACCAGTGAGCTATTACGCTTTCTTTAAATGATGGCTGCTTCTAAGCCAACATCCTGGCTGTCTGAGCCTTCCCACTTCGTTTCCCACTTAACTATGACTTTGGGACCTTAGCCGGCGGTCTGGGTTGTTTCCCTCTTCACGATGGACGTTAGCACCCACCGTGTGTCTCCCGGATAGTACTTTGCGGTATTCGGAGTTTGCATAGGGTTGGTAAGTCGGGATGACCCCCTAGCCTAAACAGTGCTCTACCCCCGCAAGTATTCGTCCGAGGCTCTACCTAAATAGATTTCGGGGAGAACCAGCTATCTCCCGGTTTGATTGGCCTTTCACCCCCAACCACAAGTCATCCCCTAATTTTGCAACATTAGTGGGTTCGGTCCTCCAGTTGATGTTACTCAACCTTCAACCTGCTCATGGCTAGATCACCGGGTTTCGGGTCTAATCCTAGCAACTATTCGCCCAGTTAAGACTCGGTTTCCCTACGGCTCCCCTATACGGTTAACCTTGCTACTAAAATTAAGTCGCTGACCCATTATACAAAAGGTACGCAGTCACCCAACAAGTGGGCTTCCACTGCTTGTACGTACACGGTTTCAGGTTCTATTTCACTCCCCTCACAGGGGTTCTTTTCGCCTTTCCCTCACGGTACTGGTTCACTATCGGTCAGTCAGGAGTATTTAGCCTTGGAGGATGGTCCCCCCATATTCAAACAGGATATCACGTGTCCCGTCCTACTCGATTTCACTGTAAATGACGTTTGGTGTACGGGGCTATCACCCACTACGGCTGGTCTTTCCAGGACCATTCCACTACATCATAAACAGCTTAAGGGCTGGTCCCCGTTCGCTCGCCGCTACTAGGGGAATCTCGGTTGATTTCTTTTCCTCGAGGTACTTAGATGTTTCAGTTCCCTCGGTTCGCCTCGTAACGCTATGTATTCACGTTACGATACTCTACTAAGTAGAGTGGGTTTCCCCATTCGGATATTACGGACTCAAGCGCTTCTTACCAGCTCATCCGTACTTAACGCAGGTTAGCACGTCCTTCATCGCCTCTGACTGCCAAGGCATCCACCGTGTACGCTTAGTCACTTAACCATACAACCCCAAGAAGTGTGTTTTATGCTGTCGCGGCTTTGCAATTTCGTCGTTATTACTCTTACTCGTGCTATCACATAGAAAACTATGCTCAAGCACTCGTTCAAGTAATGCCTAGAACTTGCTGCGCTGCGACCTGCCTAAATGCTCACTTATAATAAGTAAACTTCAGGCTGTATAAAAACAATTCTCTAAGCGGGGTCGCTTGCATCAGTGACTGATGCTTACAACTATATTTCGCCAAGAATTTCTAAGACACTTGCGTATCAAGAACTACAAATTATTTCTATCAGCTTTCCAGATTGTTAAAGAACAGAGTAGTTAAACCCTAAGCGTTAGACTTTAAAAGAAGTTAATCTTTTACAGCGTAATGCTTAGTGTTTGAGCGGCTTTAATGGCGTCCCCAAGGGGATTCGAACCCCTGTTACCGCCGTGAAAGGGCGGTGTCCTAGGCCTCTAGACGATGGGGACTAAAAATATGTTTGTTGAAGCAAGCTTCAACGATTTTTAGTAAAGGTGAGCGGTGAGCTCCGCGAACCCGAGCGGCAAGAATAATGATATCCCTGTACTCCGGCTGCGCACACCGAATTATCAGAAGTAACTCTTCTGTTAATGTTTGGTGTGTAACCTTTCCCAAATCGCACATTTACTGATGAAGGCCTGTTTACATGGCGGACTATAGGCAAATCCGCCGCCACGCCTTCATCAAAAGCGCTCTACTCATATATCAAGCAAACTGTGTGAACACTCAACAGCCGTTAAGTTAAGGTAAGGAGGTGATCCAACCCCAGGTTCCCCTAGGGTTACCTTGTTACGACTTCACCCCAGTCGTGAATCACAAAGTGGTAAGCGCCCTCCCGAAGGTTAAGCTACCTACTTCTTTTGCAACCCACTCCCATGGTGTGACGGGCGGTGTGTACAAGGCCCGGGAACGTATTCACCGTGGCATTCTGATCCACGATTACTAGCGATTCCTACTTCATGGAGTCGAGTTGCAGACTCCAATCCGGACTACGACGCGCTTTCTGGGATCCGCTCACCATCGCTGGTTGGCTTCCCTCTGTACGCGCCATTGTAGCACGTGTGTAGCCCTACCCGTAAGGGCCATGATGACTTGACGTCGTCCCCACCTTCCTCCGGTTTATCACCGGCAGTCTCCCTTGAGTTCCCGCCATTACGCGCTGGCAACAAAGGATAAGGGTTGCGCTCGTTGCGGGACTTAACCCAACATCTCACGACACGAGCTGACGACAGCCATGCAGCACCTGTATCAGCGTTCCCGAAGGCACCAATCCATCTCTGGAAAGTTCGCTGTATGTCAAGGGTAGGTAAGGTTCTTCGCGTTGCATCGAATTAAACCACATGCTCCACCGCTTGTGCGGGCCCCCGTCAATTCATTTGAGTTTTAACCTTGCGGCCGTACTCCCCAGGCGGTCAACTTAATGCGTTAGCTCCGAAACCCACGTCACAAGGACACAGACTTCAAGTTGACATCGTTTACAGCGTGGACTACCAGGGTATCTAATCCTGTTTGCTCCCCACGCTTTCGCACATGAGCGTCAGTCTTTGTCCAGGGGGCCGCCTTCGCCACTGGTATTCCTTCCAATCTCTACGCATTTCACCGCTACACTGGAAATTCTACCCCCCTCTACAAGACTCTAGTTTGCCAGTTCCAAATGCAGTTCCCGAGTTGAGCTCGGGGCTTTCACATCTGGCTTAACAAACCGCCTGCGTGCGCTTTACGCCCAGTTATTCCGATTAACGCTTGCACCCCTCGTATTACCGCGGCTGCTGGCACGAAGTTAGCCGGTGCTTCTTCTGTGGTTAACGTCACAGTGTAAACGTATTAAGCTCACACCTTTCCTCACCACTGAAAGTGCTTTACAACCCGAAGGCCTTCTTCACACACGCGGCATGGCTGCATCAGGGTTTCCCCCATTGTGCAATATTCCCCACTGCTGCCTCCCGTAGGAGTCTGGGCCGTGTCTCAGTCCCAGTGTGACTGGTCATCCTCTCAGACCAGTTAGAGATCGTCGCCTTGGTGAGCCATTACCTCACCAACAAGCTAATCTCACTTGGGTTCATCCAATCGCGAAAGGCCCGAAGGTCCCCTCCTTTCCCCCGTAGGGCGTATGCGGTATTAGCCATCGTTTCCAATGGTTATCCCCCACGACTGGGCAGATCCCCAAGCATTACTCACCCGTCCGCCGCTCGTCAGCAAAGTAGCAAGCTACTCTCTGTTACCGCTCGACTTGCATGTGTTAGGCCTGCCGCCAGCGTTCAATCTGAGCCATGATCAAACTCTTCAATTAAAGACTTGATGCTCAATGAATTACTGATATATCTATTACTAGGTACACTTTGCAAGACATTGAAAAACAATATTATTTTGTTCTCAACGTGCTGCTAAGTGCCCACACAGTTTGCTTGATAAATTGTTAAAGAGCGTTGACCGTATCTCAGGTCAGGGATGCGTATTATACGCATTCCTCAGTGTTCGTCAAGTGTTTGTTTCAAACTAATTTTTCGTTCTTACAAACCCTTGTGACCGTGAGCGTGTTGCCCCGTGTCAGTGGTGCGCATTATAGGGAAGGCAGTTTTAAGCGCAAGGGCTTTTACACGATAAATGACACTTTAATGACTGACTGCTGATTAAGTAAACTGATCGTTTATTAATGCTGCAGACAAGCCCCGAATAAGGCGCCAAATCAGTTATCAACGGTACGCTTTACGTTATACGCGGTAAAAAAGCGGTGAGAGGATGCGTAAAAAATGGAGTACGTGGGATAAATCATTGAGGGGTGATGAGTAAAAGGTGAAGTTCACGAGCTAGTACCTAACAATCCAGAGAGTAAAGTGTGATACCTATAATAGAAGGAAGTGGTTTGGCTTTATTGTCCCTTACAATCTTTACACCCCCTGCTCTTCGCTTTTTGATCCAGATCCGATTGTTTTTATGCACACCTCGTATAATGTGCATATTAAATACCAATACAAGGTGGCACTGATGCAGATACTGGATACCAATAAAGAAAATAAAATATGGCCTTTGTTCCGGCTGGGCTTTCGGGTGTTCTTCTTAGGAGGCGCTTTGTTCTCAGCTGGGGCTATGCTGTTGTGGCTCTTGAGCTTGTCCGGTTTCGCCGTGCTGCCCGGTGTAAGAAACCCTATCTGGTGGCATGCCCATGAAATGTTGTTCGGCTTTGCTTTAGCTATCGTCGCCGGTTTTGTCACTACGGCGATGCAAAATTGGACTGGCGTGCCGGGTATTAAGAGTTGGCCATTGGCGATAGTTGCTGCTCTTTGGTTACTGCCTCGATTATTGATGCCATTGCGCGGTGAGCTGAATGGTTTAGTGATAGTGCTAGATTTACTCTGGCTACCTATCGTAGCCGCCATGCTGGCACGCCCTATATTGAAGACTAAACAATGGCGTAATTTATTCTTCGTGCCTTTGTTTGTGTTCTTCTCTCTGCTAAATGCGCTCAGCTATTACGCCGCCGTGAGTGGCAATTGGCTATTGAGCGAGCGAGTATTCATTACAGCGGTGCTAGCACTAAGTGCCTTGATTACCGTGATGGGTGGCCGAGTGTTCCCCTTCTTTACCGCTCGCGCGACTCAAACGCCTAAAATTGAGCCCATAGTCTGGTTAGAGAAGCTGAGCTTAGTCTCAATTTGGTTGTCAGTATTGGCTTGGCTACTCTTGCCACGCACTCCCCTCGCCAATGCGTTGCTCGCCCTACTATTATCAGTTGCCGCTATCGCACATCTCATTCGCTTAAGTCGTTGGAACTATAAGGTTACGGCTAAGGTGCCTTTGCTGTGGATCCTCTATTTAGGTTATTTATTTATTCCACTTGGCTTATTGGCTTTAGCGGCGGCGTTACTAAACATGGGCATTACCGTTTCCTTGGCTAGCCATTGGTTAACTGCCGGTGCCTTGGGTGCGGTGATCTTAGGCATGATTGCCCGCGTCTCCCTAGGACATTCCGGCCGACCATTGGCAATCACTCGCATAATAGTGATAGCTTTCTTCTTTATGTTGCTGGCCGGTGTATTGCGCTCTCTGTTACCCATGATCTCGCCCAGTTTGACTATGCAGGCGTATCACAGCAGTGCGGTTTGCTGGATTATTGCCTACGGACTTTTCTGCTGGGTGTATTGGCCAATATTGACTCAGCCGAGAGCAGATGGGCATCCGGGGTAACCCGCTGCGCGGGAATGTTGAGTGTTAAATGCTTAATGTTGAATAAAAAACACACGGCATAGCTAAAAGAAAAGCACCGAACCTTTGGGTTCGGTGCTTTTTAGTTTTAGGCCTTTGATTTCAATTTAGCTGGGGGCTGAGTTACTGACTAAATACCAAGCCTTTATCATCTGCATCCAGCGCCAGCGGGTTGCCGGGTGCGACTTTGCCAGACAGGATGGCTTGGGCCAGCGGGTTTTCAATTTTTTGCTGAATGGCTCGTTTTAAGGGCCGTGCACCAAACAGCGGATCAAAACCGGCTTCGGTCAGCTGGTCTAACAACGCTTCAGTAATTGTCACCTCGAAGCCCTTGTCTTCTAAGCGCCCGATTAAACTTTGCAGCTGAATACGTGCAATGGATTTGAGTTGATCCTTAGCCAAGGGATGAAACACCACTATATCGTCGATACGGTTGATGAACTCGGGTCTAAATTGCTGACTGAGGACGCCCATCAACATCGCTTTCATGTCTTCATAACCGGTATCGTCGTTATGCTCCTGAATAAGCTCTGAACCAATATTCGAAGTCATGATCACTACTGTATTACGAAAATCCACGGTGCGGCCTTGGCCATCGGTAAGGCGACCATCATCCAATACCTGCAATAAGATATTGAATACATCCGGGTGGGCCTTCTCGACTTCATCGAGCAAGATCACCGAATAAGGTTTGCGGCGCACCGCCTCAGTTAAGTAACCGCCCTCTTCGTAGCCCACATAGCCTGGAGGTGCGCCTACTAAACGCGACACTGAATGTTTTTCCATAAATTCTGACATATCAATGCGCACCATGGCATCGCGACTGTCGAACAGAAAATCTGCCAGCGCCTTACAGAGCTCAGTTTTACCCACCCCTGTTGGCCCCATAAATAAGAAGGAGCCCACTGGGCGATTAGGATCAGATAAACCGGCGCGGCTACGACGAATCGCATTAGAGACCGCATCCACGGCTTCGTTTTGGCCGATCACCTGAGCGTGCAGGCTATCTTCCATGCGCAGCAGCTTGTCTTTTTCGCCTTCCAGCATTTTCGCCACCGGAATCCCGGTCCAGCGCGCCAGCACGTCGGCAATTTCTTCTTCAGTGACGCGGTTTTTTAACAGATGCTGCTCTTGCATCTCGGCTTGGCCGGCTAAATCTAGCTGTTTTTCTAGCTCAGGAATGCGTCCATACTGCAATTCCGACATACGGCCTAAATCACCGGCACGGCGGGCAACTTCAAGTTCACGACGCACTTGTTCGAGTTCGGCTTTAATATGTTGGGTGCCAGCCATAGCGGCTTTTTCTGACAGCCAAATTTCTTCAAGATCCGCGTATTCGGCTTCTTTGGTGGTCAGCTCATCACGAATGATCTGCAAGCGCTTGATACTGCCTTCGTCATCTTCTTTTAATAACGCCTGCTCTTCTAACTTCAGCTGAATGATACGGCGGTCGAGTTTATCAAGCGGCTCAGGTTTGGAGTCAATTTGTAAACGAATGCTGGAAGCCGCTTCATCAATAAGATCAATGGCTTTATCCGGCAATTGACGGTCGGCAATATAGCGATGAGACAACACCGCCGCCGCCACTATGGCCGGATCGGTAATTTGCACATGGTGATGTAACTCATACCGCTCTTTTAGGCCGCGCAAGATGGCAATGGTGTCTTCTACGGTTGGCTCATTAATCAGCACTTTTTGGAAGCGGCGCTCTAACGCTGCATCTTTTTCAATATATTGACGATACTCATCCAGCGTAGTGGCACCCACGCAATGTAGCTCGCCACGAGCAAGTGCGGGTTTTAGCATATTACCCGCATCCATGGCGCCCTCGCCTTTACCGGCGCCGACCATGGTGTGCAGCTCATCGATAAACAGGATCACTTGGCCTTCTTCTTTAGCCAGCTCGTTGAGCAGTGACTTAAGGCGCTCTTCGAATTCACCGCGATATTTAGCGCCCGCAATCAGTGCCCCCATATCGAGGGACAATACTCGCTTACCTTTTAGGCCTTCGGGCACTTCATTATTGATGATGCGCTGGGCCAGCCCTTCGGCAATGGCGGTTTTACCCACGCCCGGTGCGCCAATCAACACAGGGTTATTCTTAGTGCGGCGTTGTAGCACTTGAATGGTACGGCGAATTTCATCATCACGGCCAATCACAGGATCTAATTTGCCCTGCTCGGCGCGTTCGGTGAGATCAATAGTGTACTTTTCTAACGCTTGGCGATTTTCTTCCGCATTCGGATCGTCAACCTTTTGCCCACCGCGCACTTCTTCGATGGCCTTACTTAAATTCTCTTTACTTAAGCCCGAGCGTTTAAGCAGCTCACCCAGCTCGCCTTGTTCATCTACGGCAGCCAACAAGAACAATTCTGATGAGATGTAAGTGTCTTTACGCTGCTGCGCTAATTTATCGCACTGATTTAGCAATCTCGCCAATACCGGCGACACCTGTACATCAACGCCCGAGCCACTTACCTTGGGCAAGCGCTCTACCGACTTATCCAGCTCTACCCGTAAGGTGTTGCCGTCCACGCCCGCATTGGTTAGCAAGGGCCGCAAAGAACCGCCTTCTTGATTGAGCATGGCAATCAGCAAATGCGCGGGTTCTATATAGGCATGATCTCGCCCCACCGCCATCGACTGAGCATCTTGCAGGGCAAGTTGAAATTTACTGGTAAGACGATCGAGTCGCATCAGAGCCTTCCTCCAACAATCCGCTCACAGCGGGAAAAGATAAGTGTTTACTGATATTAAAGATGGGGGGATTGGTGAAATTTCAAGCTTTGGGGGGAAATGAATTACAGCGTCGAACTTACTTGCTACACAAAATGCTGAATGCTTAATTTCTCCTGATTACGTATGAACCTCAGCCATAATGCACCCTGTTTCGGTTTGTTCTTTGTAGCTGCCCAATTTATTCGGCAGGCCAGCTCTGCTGGCTGTTACTGAGGTTTAGATTTAAGCCAAAACACCAAACCGGGCCGAATAAATTGGCCCCTACAAGGTCAAAATACCAAAATGAGCCTCATATTCTTTACCAAAGAGGCGACACCTACCTGTAACCTATTGAATTAATTACTACTTAAATCTCTGAAACATGGCTGAGCTTTGTGGGTAATCAGGTAATTTTTAATGTTGAATGAAAAGAAATCGTCTTTCACTCAACATTTAGCATTGAAAATTCAACATTTTCGCGCAGCGAAGAGTCACCCCAACCAAATCAAGCTGGCTTGGCGGCCGGTTTTTGGCTCGCGTCGATACGAGAAAAAACGCTCAGAGTCAGTATAAGTGCAATAGTCACCGCCATAACACTGGGTTACACCCGCGGCGGCCAAGCGTAAGCGCGCCAGCTGATAAATATCTGCCAGCCACTTATCACTACTTATATCACTCTCTTTATCACCGTGCGCCACAAAAGCTGCAGCGGCCAGTGGCGAGTGCGCGATAAAAGCGGCACGCACTTCGCCGCCTACTTCAAAAGCACTCGGGCCAATAGCTGGCCCTAGCCAAGCCTGCACATTTGCAGGATCAACATTCATAGCCTGCAAGGTGGCTTCTAATACGCCATTTGCTAAGCCACGCCAGCCCGCGTGAGCTGCCGCCACTACCGTGCCAGCGGTATCACAAAATAATACCGGTAAGCAATCGGCAGTCATAATAGCGCACACCTGCCCTGGCGTGCGGCTCAGTACGGCATCAGCGACGGGCGTGGCTGTGGCATTCAAAGGCAAGGGCAAAGTAACCACGCCCGTGCCGTGTACTTGCTCTAACCACACTGGCGTATTAGATAAGTCTAAGTGAGTCGCTAACTGCGCTCTATTACGCTGCACGTCGGCAAGGCTATCGCCGACGTGGGTACCCAAATTTAAGCTGGTATAAGGTGGCGCACTAACGCCACCACTGCGCGTAGTTTGCGCACTGCGCACATTGTCCGGTGCCGGCCAATGTGGTTGGATCACGTTCATCACGTTAGCTCCATGACGTTAAGATTGAAAACAAGCGCCCGGCTAAGCTAAACCCTAAATCTTCTGCTGCGCAGAATTCGCAGCGGTCGCGCGAAACTACAAAACACTCCCTTGGTTTAGGTTTAGCGTTTATAGGGTGCTGCTTTAGCTGGCACTCCCGCCTCAGCGGGATTTTGGTTTTAGATCTAATTCTATCCTGCTTCGCAGGACCCACAGCTGAAGCGTGGGGCTACAAAACACGCGGTTTTTGTTAACTCGGCGCTTGGAGCCGGGCGCTGGGCGCTGCTTTAGTCCTTAGGTCCACACCAACTCATCCGGATGAGCGGCAGTGTCGGCTTTTAACAGTCTAATCAGCTCCACGAAATCATCGGGTAATGGCGATTGCCACTCCATCATTTCGCCGGTAATGGGGTGCTCTAAGCGCAATAACACCGCATGCAAGGCTTGGCGTTTAAACTCACGCAAAAAAGCCAACAACTCAGGCTCGGCGCTACGTGGCGGCTTCATACGACCACCGTATGTAGGGTCACCAACTAACGGATGCTGTAAGTGCGCCATGTGCACGCGAATTTGGTGCGTGCGGCCACTTTCTAGGCGCAGGCGCAGACGAGTATGGGCACGAAATTTTTCCATCACTCGATAGTGGGTGCGGGCCGGTTTACCGGACGGCACCACCGCCATTAGGATACGTTGCGTAGGATGACGACCAATATTGGCGTCTACCGTACCGCCCGAGGTCATGTGGCCGATGGCAACCGCCTCATACTCACGGGTGATTTCTCGGCCCTGCAGCGCCGTCACCAGATGGGTTTGCGCGGGTATGGTTTTTGCCACCACCATCAATCCGGTGGTGTCTTTGTCTAGGCGGTGCACTATGCCGGCGCGCGGCACTTCGGCAATGCTTGGGCAATAATGCAACAACGCATTGAGCATGGTGCCACCGGGCGTACCCGCACCAGGATGCACCACTAAACCCGCAGGTTTGTTAATGACCATGATGTCATCGTCTTCATAGACGATGTCTAACGGGATATCTTCCGGGTCAAAGCGCACATCGTCTTCAAGTTCGGCATTGATCTGAACTTGCTGACCGAGGGTCACTTTAGCGCGGGGCGTATTAGCGACTTCGCCATCCACTGTTACTTGATCTAACTGAATCCACGTCTTGATCCGAGTACGAGAATAATCTGTAAACATTTCCGCCAAGGTCTGATCTAAACGTTGACCATGTTGGTGTTCGGCGACGGTGCCGTTTAATTCGATTTGCTGGCTCATAGCGACACTGGTTACCAAATGATGTTTAATTGGGTATTCTAGCGTTTCTTGACGCTGAGTTAATCAGTTTCCGCAAACTTGACGCTTAAATCGCAAAAATGGACTCTTTACATGGCTAAACAACGACGCGTATGGCTCACTTTGACCCTTGCCTTGGCTTTAGCGGCCACTGGCTGCTCGAGCACCAAAAAAGATTCGGTGCCAGATGAGCCACCAGAAGTACTGTATCAAGACGCACAAGCTCGCTTACAGTCGGCCAATTACATTCGTGCCGCTGAGTTACTCGAAGCCATGGACTCCCGTTATCCGTTTGGGGCTTACTCTAATCAAGTACAGCTGGATTTAATCTATGCCTATTACAAGCAAGATGACTCGGCCCGCGCCTTGGCTAACATTGACCGCTTTATTCGCTTAAATCCTAACCATCCGAGTGTGGATTACGCACAATATATGCGCGGCCTTACTAACATGGCCACCGATCATAACTTCTTCCAAGAGCTGCTTAATATCGACCGTACCGACCGTGATCCGGCCTACGCTCGCCAAGCCTTTGCAGATTTTCGCCAATTGCTACGCCAATACCCCGACAGCGCCTATGCGGCAGACTCGCGCGCCCGCATGATCAGCCTTAAAAATCGCTTAGCTCAATACGATTTAGCGGTGGCGCAGTTTTATATGAAACGCGGCGCTTGGTTAGCCGCCGCCAACCGCGCCAAGCAAGTAGTCGAGTCTTACCCAGATACCGACACCTTGCAGCCAGCATTAACCATAATGGCTGACGCTTATAACACTCTAGGTTTAACCGAAATGGCCAACAACGCCAAAGCGGTGCAACGCGCTAACTTCGCCGGAAATTAACTGATTTAGCCAAGCATTAAGCAATAACCAACAACCCCGCATTAGCGGGGTTTTTTATATCTCCCTCCTAGTCGTTAGTCTTCTTTAGGTCGCTTTCTATTAGCGCCAACCGCTGGCGCGCCCATCGCAAAACGCATTGCAATGGATTCAAAACGCTTGTAAGGACTCGCTTGACATGCTTAAATTGCCCAAAAATTAAGTAAGCCATATATTTATTTTTCTTTTAAATATGCAATAAATATATAGCTTTAAAGTCAGAAAGTTGGATTTTTCGTCTTTTAGAAAACACAAAAACACTGTGTGCAGCTAACACTAGCTAAGCGCAGAAAATTGGTAAGCACCAATAATAAAAACAGGAAGCACAATTAATGACGTTTAATAAATCTGTTTTGGCAGCTGCGGTTACGGTCGCCATTTCATCACCTGCGTTTTCAGCTTTTGACCCTTCTGATTCTTCACAGTGGTATCCAGATTATTCATATCCAATTCTAAATGTTAATGCCGGTGAAATTACTGCACAAGGCACAGGCTCCATTACCATAGGTTCAGGAAAAGTACAATACCTTAAAGATATTACTCGCACAACTGCTAAAGAGGACGACGGTAGTACAAAAGAAGTAATATCTATCAGTAATTTACTGAAAAACCAGCGCCCTAGTGAGAGCAATTCCGGCGTTCACTCCGGAAATGCTCTTTATTTCAGTAAAGACAGTAGCCTAATCGAGCTTAAAGACGCTAATTTGAGCAAGATGGACTTTGATCTACGTGATGCCAACAAACGTGATAGTGGATCCCCACATGAAGAATTTCTGAGTGAAGGAACAAAAAGTACTTTTGTACTCAATAATGTTACGGCCACAGAAGCTTTTATTGAAACCAACGGTGCCCTCATTGGTCATGATGGAAATTCAGCCGCGATTGAAATAAAAAATAGTACGTTAACTGGATATGATTTTGATATTCAGGAAGATGATGAGCCTATTCCAGATATATACAAGGGACACAAAGAGTTACTGGTCAACAACGGTGGCGATATCGTTTCTGATAATACTGACGGTATAGACCCAGATCTTTACCCTAGTGGTGGTAACGCCATTGATATCAGCGGTAGTAATATCAATGGTCTAATTATTAATGAAGACTGGAGTGGCTCTGAGGCTCCCATGAAAGGTGGCGACATTGCCTCAATGGAAGGCGCAGGTATTTCGGTACGAGATAGCGAATGGCATGGTGGCGTTATCAATAGTTCACGCAATGCGGTTTCCACCATCAGCGGCGGCACTAACGGCATTGAGATGATCAACACCAAATTTGTCGGCGCCATTATCAATGAGGCTTTGGGTACTTCAGCGGAAAACCGACCAGTGATTGCTGGTGATAAGCGCGCCATCTTGGTTTCTGGTGGCAGCTTCAAAGGCAACATCGACAACAGCGGCCTGCTGCTCGTAGGCAATGATTACGGTTACTACGAGGAAGATGCCAGTGAGGGTGCCATCGTACTGAGCGAGACTCGTTTTGAAGGCGATATCGTCAACAGTGGAGAAATAAGCAATGAAGACGAGTTTGGTTCTAACAGTGGCAAAGCTGCCATTGTGGTTGAGCGTAGCCAAGTCATCGGCAATATTATCAACACTGGTCAGATTCAGGGTGCCATTGTCGTCGATGGCAGGAAACAAGAGTGGACAGATTTAGATGAGCTAAATCAGTCTTCTTGGAAAAATACTGCCGGACACGGTTCAATGAAAGGCAACATTATCAACACCGGAAATATTCAGGCTGGGTATACTTCTAGCGCTATAGATATAGAGGGTGCGGACTTCGAAGGCAACATTGTCAACGAAGGTAGTATCAACTCAATGGGAACGGGCGTTGCTATAACGGGTAAGTTTGTAGGTACAGGTACAAGCCAGCATGATAACTCTCATCATGAAAGTGCTTCAACTATGGGAATAGGTATCGCAACTGCCAATATTATTAATACAGAGCATGCGAGCATTAACAGTAACGGTGATGGCATACTTCTTGACTCCATTAATTTTACTGGAAATATAGAAAACGCCGGTAATATTAATAGCGATTATGGAAGCGGCATTGCTATTCATGGAGGGCATGACCAAACGACGATTAGTTTGGATAAAAATGAACTTCCTGATACGAAGGGTGCTTACGGCGAGATTGCTACTCACCGCAGCATTGTATCCAAGATCGTAGGCAACATCCTAAATACAGAAACTGGCCATATCAATAGTATCTCATCGAACTTCTATACAGAAGGCAGTACTGCTATTCGCTTAAATTACGTGGATATGGATGGCGACATAGTAAACCATGGTCAAATAACTGCAAATGGTAATGGTATAGAAATTACTGGTGGACGTGATTTCACTCAAAAAATTATTTGGAATAACTCTTCTGGCAGCCAAACTGCGGCTATTGAAGGCGAATGGAAAACTCAAACCAGCACTTTGAAAGGTAATATTTTTAACAGCGGTGATATTCAGTCTAGTAAACACGGAATTATCATTAATGAAAGCGCCGTTCTTGATGGAAGCATTATAAATAACGGTACTATTCAGGGTGAAGAAAGCGGAGTTACCTTAGCTGGTGGCTACCATAAGAACGGCTCTTATATTAGCCAGCACATTTGGGAAGGTGAAGGTAGTAATGTATCGGAAGAAGACCGCGGCCAGCTAGAAAAAATCGCGTTGGCTTCCGTTTTTAACGGCAGTATCACTAACAACGGTGACATTCAGAGCCAAGGTATAGGTATCGATCTGTCCAACCTCAGCGCCAATGCCAGTATCACCAACCGCGGTATCATCCGTGGTACGGAAACCGGTATTAATATCGAGGACGATGTAACCGGCAACCTCACCATCAACCAGTTGGCAGGCGAGCTGAACGGTACCACCGCCCTACGTATGAACAAGGTCACTCGCACTAACTACACTGGCGGTAAAATTAAAGGTGATGTAAGCAACAATGGCGGTACTTTCTATGTAGAGGGCAATCGCAACATTGCTGGTGATTACGTTCAAACTTCAGGCTCAACCTTAGCCATGGGTCTACATAAAGAAGCGAGTCTGACTGCTAATAATATTGATTTAGCAGCAACTAGTAAGATATTGATAGATCTCTCTCAAGGTAATTTTTACATCCAAAATGGTCAAGAAGTAGCGTTATTGAAAGTGAATAAAGACGGCGTGCTCACAACAGACGGCGTAACTTATGAAGTGACAGGCACAAACTTAGTTACCGTAGCGACCACTAACACAAAAGATGGCAAGCTGGTGTTAACTTTTGACCGCACTTCGTTTACTGAACAGGTAGCTGATGCAGTTAAAGCTGGTAAATTCAGTGGTCAGCTAGCTAATAACGTATCCAGGATGGCCATTGTATTACAAAGACTTGATGCCCTAGCCCAAAGTAATCCAGCTATAGCTAAACTGTTAAATAGCCTAGATGGAAGCCCTGAAAGCTTTACCTCCTTACTACCAGACGTGTCTGGCGCCAGCGTAGCCGGTGCCATGAGTGCGGTTAGCCAATCCGGCTCACTGGTTTCTGTGCGCGCGACCAGCTTAGCATCAGGTGACATGCTGGATAACGGCGGCATGTGGGTGCAAGGTTTAGTGTCTAAAGGTGATCAAGACAACCGTAATGGCGCAGCATACGACACGAAGAGCAACGGTTTTGTGATGGGTGCTGATACTAAACTCAATACCGGTTTAGTTGTAGGTGCGGCTTATAGCTTCATTAACACAGATAGCACTACCCAAAACAGCAATACCGACTCTGACTATCACATGGCCACCGCATATGCGTCGCAAGCCATGGATAAGATATTGTTAGACGGTCAGGCTTACTACGCTTGGGGTGATAACGACAGTAGTCGTAACATTGGCACCACGGCTAACTACGACAGCAGCCTGTACGGTGCACGCGTGGGTGCCGGTTATCAGTATGACGTGGCTCCAGCTACTCACCTGATACCGACGCTGTCACTGGAAGCATCTCGCTTATCCGTAGACGGTTACACGGAAACAGGTCTTGCCGG
The DNA here is from genome assembly GCF_002157895.1 of Oceanisphaera profunda. Lineage (GTDB taxonomy): Bacteria > Pseudomonadota > Gammaproteobacteria > Enterobacterales > Aeromonadaceae > Oceanimonas > Oceanimonas profunda. The sequence goes on along the minus strand of NZ_CP021377.1, from coordinate 2,375,213 downwards.
CTTGAAGGTTGATAGCCAAAATTTTAACCGCTTAGAGCTGGGCTTAAACACAGAATTGAGCAAAGACTATCAGTTACGTAATGCCATGCTAACGCCAAGCGTTAATTTAGGCGTGTTCCACGACTTTGAAGGCGAAGCGCAAAACAGCACAGTGGCCTTTGCTGCTGCACCGGCTGAAACCTTTAATGTTACCGGTACTAAGCCAGAGAAAACCCGTTATGTAGCCGGCGTGGGCTTGGACATTGTTAGCAATGAAGTGCTAACTGTGAGCGCCGAGTATAACTACAACTGGAATACCGATGGCTTTGACGCTAACTCAGGCGCACTGAAATTCCGTTGGGACTTCTAAGTTAAAGCAGCGCCCGGCGCCAAGCGCCCAGTTAAGCTGAAAAGCTAGACTAAGAAAAAGTTAAACACTAACGCTGTGATATAAATAAAAGCGAACCCTAGGGTTCGCTTTTTTGTTTGCTGAATGCAGGGAAGACCTAACCGTTCTGCTGCGCAGAATTCGCAGCTAAAGCGCGAAGCTACAAGTTCCACACCTGAAGCTTGGGGCTACAGAAAACGCGGGGGGGGTTGTTAACTGGGCGCTTGTTTGTTGGTTTTCACTCAACATCCAACACTAAAATCTCAACACTATTTACTTAGCGCCGCAGGCTTTTTGCAATGCGGAGAATGCCGACCAGTCTATCTGCCAAGGGCCATTGTGGTTGGCGTTGGTGACCTCATTTATTTGTACGCAGTGGCTGCTTTGTATGTCGGCTAACTGCTGGTGCGTTAATTCAGGCCGAATTATTCTATCTTTGCGGCCGGTGTAATGCAGTTGTGGTAAGTCTGCTAACGCTGCTAGTAGAGCTTGGTTATGGCCATACTTTTCTTGTGCGGTACGATGAAAGCGATTGAAGCTCTCCGCGTCTAGGTTACCGGCCACCGTGACTAAGCCTGTTACTTGTGGCCCTTTCATATGCGGCTCTTTCACCTGCAGGAACTGGGCCGCTAACTGAATGGCAATATTAGCGCCGCCAGAAAAGCCGATGAGTATGACTTCCTGCTCGCCAGTCAACTGTTGCAGTGCCGCTTTAATATCGGCGGTTTCCGCAAAACGGCGATCTGTCCACACGCTAAAGTGGCAACCGCGCGTGGTATCCATTAAATACTGGCAAGGGCGCCCTAGATATAACACTGAGCTGTGTGTATCTGCAGCGGCTAATTTAAGGCCTACCGGATCGTGAGGCGTGGGATCAAGGGATGGCAGATGGCCATTACGCCAAGCGCGGCCATCACCTTCTATATAGACATGTATGGGCTCGCCGGTTGCTATGCGCCCCCAGGCTTTAATCGGCAAGTTCGTCTCGACCGCCAACGCGGTCAAATTGCCTCGTTGGGCTAGCTGCTCGGTTTGTAAATTACGCTGTGCTGCGGATTGAGAGCTGCAAGCGGTCAGTATTAAGGTGGCAAGCAAGATAGCCACAAGGCTAAAGCTGGTTTTCATAAAGACTCCATTCTTGATTCGAGAAAGCGCAGGCAGCGAATGCCGTACCAGCACAGTGGTTCGCCGTCGATGAGTACGGCGGGTTGCTGTAGCTCTTGTTGGGTGGTGGTTAATTGTTTAGCGAAGGGATAAGGCTCGGTGGAGCACAACAGTATTGGATTAAGCGCGGCGATGTCTTCAAGGCTCAGCTCTGGGTAATTAGACTCAAAGGCCAACAGTTTATGGCCAAGCCCCAAGTGCGCAAAGACCGAATAGATAAAAGTATGGCGGCCAATACTCATGTAGGGCTTGCGCCAAATCAGATACAGCCAAGGCCGCTCGTCTGTTAACACTGAATTAGCTGCTGCGTCTTTGTGTGCCAGCAGTGGCAAAGCAGCTGGCTGAATGGCTATGGGATGATTGAGCAGTAATTGAAAACGGGCCGCCAGTTCGATTAAGCCGTAATTGTTCAGTTGTTGCGCTAATAAGCGCAGTGCCCGTGGCATATCTTGCACCGACTCCACATGGGTGGCGAAGTACGGATACGGGCAGCGGTCTGCCATGGGCTTGGTGTTTTCTTCTTTATCGAAAATCACTAAGTCTGGCGCCAATGCGGCCACCTTGTCCCATTGCACATCTTTAGTTCCGCCAACTATGGCAATATCGGCTACTTCGTCGGCTGGATGAATGCAGTAACGAGTACGCCCTACTACGTTAACGCCACAAGCCAGCAGGGTTTCGGTCCAAGACGGCACCATACAAACTACGCGCATTTAATATCCTCTGTTTGTGAGGGGGAAAACCTTAAAGATTAAAGACTTTCTTGCCACACCTCTTTGTTACGAGAGTCACGGAAGAACACGGTAAAATAGAGATAAAATCTGAAAGAAGTCTTGATGGTAAGACCAAGGCAGGTGTCTATCTTTAGCTATTCGCTTACAGCTGACGGCTTAAAGCTTTGTTTTATCCCTTCCTCTTCACCCTTTACCCTTCACTCTTTACCTATCGGGTAAGGGCAGTGTCGGCAGCCGTTGCCACAGCAATGGCCGCGTTTTAAATGAAAGGCGGCGGTAAATATCCAAAAGCCGTCTTCAATATAATAATCTTCGTGTTCTCGCAAAGGTGTGGGCTCGGGTGGGGATTCTTGATTCATTAGGGTCTCAGCTGAACATATAAAAATTAAACGCTTATTGCCACAAAGATGCGTGGCAATAATAGATGTTGGTGTGATGTAGTAACAGGTTTCGTCTGCGACGCAATGCGAGAGCCAGCGTTCGCCTACAAAAGAGAAACCCTGCGCCTGTGATAACGGCGCAGGGTGTTAGCTCTGCCTCTTTTCCCTTCACCCTTTACTCTTCACCTGCCCTCAAGGCTTAGCAAAGTAGTCTTTTAAGAAGGTATCAAAGTCGACGAGATCTGATTGCTCAGCTTTGCGCTGGCGCGCCAGAGAGCGGGCGCCTTCTTCATCGAAGAAGCTGTCTTCCCAATAATGGGGGCGACGTTGCTGTAGCTGATTGTGATAGCTTTTCGATAACGACAAACCAAAAGGCAAAATATCTTGCTGACTTGCTTTAAGCTCGCCCAATAATCGTGCCGACAGCGTAAGCTCGGGGTTTTGAATCATGGCCAAGTGCGATTGATAAGCCTTACCATAACAGCCTTTGCCACAACAGGCATCCAGCAAGTCGGCCACGTCTTTCAGCTCAGCAAAATACTGCTCGCCCAAGGCGGTTAAGCTTAAAGACTCGCCGCCCCACTGCTCTAATTCCAAACTAGGCTTACGCCCTTCTAGCACCACTTTATTAAAGTTACGGCGGTTCAGAGCAATTTCATCTTGCTCTAAGGGTGCCGATGGCGTTAGTAAACACCACAGTAAGAAAGTATCGAGAAAGCGCACTTGCGCCGCATCTATGCCCACAGCAGCATACGGATTTACATCCACAGAGCGCAGCTCTATGTATTCAATACCGCGCGTGTTAAGCGCATCTGAGGGCTTTTCGCCGCTGTCTGCGGTGCGTTTGGGGCGGATCGGCGCATACAGCTCGTTTTCAATTTGTAGTACGTTGTCATTAAGTTGACGGTATTCGCCGTCCACCTTAACGCCAATCTTGGCAAATTCCGGCGCATGGGTATTAATGGCGCGGCGCAGCGAGGAGACGTATTGATCCAAGCTGTCGACGGAGATATTAAGATCAGCTTGGCTATTATTGGTGTAGCCCAAGTCCGATAAGCGCAACGAAGTGGCATAGGGTAAATACAAGGTGCCTTTACCTAAGCGCTCAAAGGGCAGCTTATGCTCGGTGCCGGTTAAAAACGAACCGCACAAGGCTGGTGATGCACCAAACAGATAAGGGATTAACCAGCCAAAACGATAAACGTTACGCACTAGGCCTAAGTACTTATCTGACACAAAATCTTGCAAGAAGTCGTGGTTGCCCTCTTGATTGTGCCATTCACTCCAAAAACTATCCGGCATAGAAAAATTAAAGTGCACGCCCGAGATCACCTGCATACGACTGCCGTATCTGTGGTGCAAGCCTTGGCGGTATAAAGTTTTCATCTGACCGGTATTAGAGCTGCCGTATTGGGCCAAGGGGATTTGTTCATCGCCGCCTTTTAGCAGGCACGGCATGCTTAACGGCCACAGTTGTTCATTACCTAAGTGGCGCATCACATAGCCGTGAACATCACCCAGTTGTGCCAGTAACACCTCAACCGAGTCAGAAACCGGGGTGATAAACTCCATCTGTGACTCTGAAAAATCGGTGGTAATGTAGCTATGAGTAAGAGCGGAGCCCAAAGACTGAGGATGCGGGCTCTGGGCTAAGTTACCGTCGGGATTAATACGCAAGCTTTCGCGCTCAATGCCGCGACGAATGCCTTTTATGGTGGGCAAACTTTGGGGCTGATACCAAGCTTGAATTCGTTCGGCCAGTGTTATATTTGATTTAGTCATAATTAGTTACTCTTTAGCACGGCCTCAACCAAAGATGGATAAGGCCGTGAGAGGTCTGGCCTCGTTACTCAATGGTAAAGTCGTATAAGGGTAAATGGAGTCCTTTAAGTGACTTTTCAAGCTTAGCCTTATCACCGACCACGACTATTACCATTTCTGCGGGGTCGAGCCACTGTGCGGCCAGCTCTGTAAGCTGTGACTTATCCACCTTAGCCACTATCTGTTGTTGCTTGGCCAAGTAGTCCGGTAACAGTTTCATCATCGCCAGTTGTAATAAGAAACCGGCTTTATCGCCTAAGGTTTCGTAAGACAACGCATCTTGTTGCGAATAGCTGCTGCGTAAATACGCCAACTCCGCATCACTGGGGCCTGCTTTCTTAAACTGCTCAAACTCTTGCAAGATATTTTTAATGGCGTCCGCCGTGACATCACCGCGCACATCACTGGCCACCAAGAACACGCCCGCATCTCGATTACCGGTAAAGTAGGAGTTGGCACCATAGGTGAAGCCTTTATCTTCGCGCAGGTTTAAGTTGATGCGGCTATTAAAATTACCGCCCAAGTTAAAGTTCATTAAGCTGGCATGAAAGAAGGGGCCGGTGGCGTCTTGCGCCAAGGCGCGGCGGCCTACTCTTAACACCGATTGCACCGCACCGGGTACATCGACGATATAGATACCCGGTTTGGCCGGTTGGGGCTGCACCTCAACGGCGCTAATCTCGGGCACCTCGCCTTGCCACTGGGTTAAAAAGGCAAAGTCTTGTTCGGCTTGGCTTTTTGACAAGTCGCCAGCAATTAACACATGGCCGTTAGCGGGATTGTAATAACGCTGATAATAAGCACGCACTTGTTCGAGCGTGATATCGGCGACCAACTCGGCCTGACCTTCATCGGGTAGGCCCATGCGGGTTTCACCGTACATCAGTTGGCGAAAGGCTTGTTGCGCCAACCAAGAAGGTTGATGACGGCTTTGTGCCATGGACTCTAAGGTGCGGGTTTTCACTTTTTCAAAGTCTTGTTCGCGCATCCCAGGATTAAATAGCAGCTCCTCAACTAAGGCCAGCGTTTGCGGCAAAGTTTCGGTCATGGTGGTGATGTTAATGAGATTGGTATAAAAGCCGTGGCTGACACTGACGCTGGCGCCCAGTCGCTCCAGCGCTTCACTGAATTCACCTGAACTGAGCTGCTTGGTGCCTTGGTTCATCAAACTGGCCGTTAAGCTGGCCACGCCAACTTGCTCAGGGCTTTCTGTGCGCTGGCCACCGGGAAAGGCCATGATAATCGACACCGCTGGGATCTCGTTATTCACAGTACCTTGCAGCTGAATATTATTGCCAAGCTTAGCTTGCCATAACTCCGGCACTTTAATGGTCACAGGCTCGCCGGCGGCGGGCATTTTACTGCGATCAAAATCGTCTTTCACTGCGCGCGCCACCAGCTCCGTCTGAGGTGGCTGGTCTGCATTAGGTAACTCACGCTGAGGTGTTTCATAGTTTGGCTCGGCGGCTTGCCAATCAAGGTGCTCTTTGGGCACCACGCTCAAGGCCGCCTGCGGCTTACTGTGTAAGTACTGCTCATAAACCGCGCTCACCTGCTCTGGCGTGGTGCTAGCTAACTGACGCCACGCATTAATAGCAAACAAAGGATCATTTTTTAACACCTGACCGCTCGCCAGTTGTCGAGACTTACCTCGAGTGCTGTCGAGTCCTAAAATCAGATTGGCGCGCAGTTCGGTAACCGCTTTATCTACGTCAGATTTTTTAATGCCCCGCTCGCTTACTTGAGCAATGATCCGTTCAATGTCTGCTTTAAGAGGTACTAAAGAGCCGTTTTTTGACGGATTGCTGTATGCCCACACGCTTAAGGTACAGGCTAACTCGCCACAATAATGACTGGCACCGGCACTGACTGCTTTGCCGGTCTCAACCAGCTCTTGGTATAACAGCGAGCTTTTGCCGCCACCCAACACATTGGCCAGCACATCCAGCGCCGCTTCGTCCTCGTGGCCTAACCATACGGTGGGATAAGACAAATACAGCATCGGCATGCGAATACGCGTATCCACCAATGTTTGATAGCGGTTGCTCTCAAGCTTGGCCGGTTGTGGTTTAGCAGAGCTCACCTTGGGGCCTTGGGGAATACTGCTAAAATATTTATCAACCCAAGCAAGGGTTTGTTCGGTATCAAAATCACCGCTGATCACTAAGGTGGCATTATTAGGGCCATACCAGCGGCTGAAAAACGCCTTAAGATGATCTACATTAACGCGGTCTAAATCTTCCACATAGCCAATCGGCTGCCAGCTATAAGGATGGTCGCGGGGATACAGTAACTCGCCCATACGCTCACCCACCAAGCCATAAGGCTGGTTATCGATACGCTGGGCGCGTTCGTTTTTAACCGTATCTCGCTGGATTTCAAACTTATGCTGACTGACGGCTTCGAGTAAAAACCCCATGCGATCCGCTTCTAGCCACAACACTTTTTCTAAGTGATTGGCGGGAACCGTTTCATAGTAATTGGTTCTGTCTTGGTTGGTGCTGCCATTCATGCTGCCACCGGCTTCGTTGATCAAGCGAAAGTGCTCTTGATCACCCACATGCTTGGATCCTTGAAACATCATATGCTCAAAAAAGTGCGCAAAGCCGGTTTGCTCTGGCTCTTCCCGCGCCGAGCCCACGTGATAGGTCATTTCCACATGTACCAAGGGATCCGACTTATCGGTATTGAGCAGCAAGGTGAGCCCATTATCCAAGCGATACATTTGGTAGGGGATCACTAAGCCGTCTTTTGATGTATCGACTTGCTGCACTAATGTGGGCACCGCCGAGACCAACATGGGGCTTAAGAGCAATAACAGAGACCAAAACTTCATGGAGTGTCCTTATGTTGAACGCCAATAGACTGAATGCAAAAGATTAAAAATTGAAAAACATCAGCCTTTTAGTAAAATTTTACCGCGTGTATGGCCCGTTTCAATCTGACGATGCGCTAATTCTCCCTCTGCTAGCGGATAGACATGACTGATTTCCACACGCAGCCGCTGCTCGACGACCATCTGCATTAATTTGGCCAGTTGTTGGTTGTCATTATGCTTGAGCATGCCGGTGGCGTTTAAGCCTAGGGGTTGAGCTGCAGCAATCACTTGCTCGGCGGTATTGGTGGGCACGGTGACCACTCGCCCCTCTTTCTTAACCTGAGATAACAAGCTAAGGCCAGACTCGCCACCCACCAAATCCAATAATAAATCGACCGGTGCCAGTGCCGCCAATTGCCCAGCCTCGCGATAATCCAACACCTGATCCGCACCTAGGCTGCGTAAAAATTCATGGTTATGAGGAGAAGCCAGTGCGATAACGGTGGCGCCTAAGTCTTTGGCTAACTGCACCGCCAAATGCCCCACCCCGCCGGCAGCAGCCGAAATCAAGACTCGCTCACCGGCTTTAAGAGCACCGTGCTCGGTGAGGCCTTGCCAGGCGGTAATGCCCGCTAACGATAAACCCGCGGCCGTTTCATCACTCACGGCTCTGGGTACACGCAGCAAGGCATTGGCCGGCACCACTAACTGTTCGCTATAGCCGCCACCGCCCAGCAAGCCAAATACCCGGTCGCCAAGATGATAAATACTGACTTCGGCACCCAGCTCCATCACAGTACCCATCATCTCTAAGCCCGGCGCCCACGGCAGCTGGTCTTTAATGGCCTCGGCCCCCCACCCCAGACCGGCACGGGTTTTAGCGTCCACAGGGTTTACACCAGCAAAGTGCATTTTCACGCGAATTTCATTGGTGGCCAGCGGCGCGGGTTCGCGCTCCACTAAACCTAGCTGGCTAGCATCACCAAACGCCTTAATCATCAACTGCTTCATGTGCTATTCCTTGTCTATTCACCATCCGCGAGATTTGGCTCGCAACCTAATATATCACTGCAGCGCCACGGCCTATGGAGCCGATTGTGACGCATACTTGTCTATTTGATAAGCGTGATTTGATAAGAGATAAGTTTACTTGTTCAGCGCCAAGAGTAAGGCACCCCTTATGCGGGTGCATAAGGTAGAGTACATAAGCTACAGTGCTCAAATAAGACTGTTATCATCTCACTGCGTTCACGCTCAAAGAAGGACTCTGCCATGGCTCGACTCTTTTTATTACCGCTGTTGCCCGCTTTATTGTGGTCCTTGTTTTTATTCTATAACCACATTCCTCTGAAACAGGGCGCGCGGGGCTTTTATTGGATTATCGGCTTAGGCTGGGGCTTAGCCGCCTTTATGAGTCTAATGATCTATGTAACGCGTTAATGTGTGAGGCGTAAAACGTGAGGAGTGAGGCGTTGTCTCAGACCTAACGCCTCATCATTTGCCCCTCACATCTTACGGTCACTTCAAACTTACCAATAATTTTCCATCAGCACTTGGCCGGGTTTGCGTCGCAAGTGCTTTTGTAGGCCTTTAAGTTTTAGCTCAGTTAGGGTGTCGCGCACCATTTGCGGATTACCGCAGATCAATACTCGACTGTGCTCAGCACTAAATTCTAGCCCCACTCTTTGCTCTAAGCGGCCACTGTTAATGCCCGTGGTAATACGGCCAGGCTCCGCATCGCTGATCTGCTCGCGAGAAACGAAAGGCACATAATGGAAATTGGGCTGATCTTGAGTGAGCTCCAGAATGCGCTCTCGATAACCCAGCTCGTCGCCCAAGCGTACACCATGCACCAGCACTATGTTAGCAAAGCGCTGCCAGCAACTGCCCTCCGCTAGCATGGACACAAAAGGCCCCACGCCGGTGCCGGTCGCCATCAGCCACAAGTCTCGGCCTTCAGGTACTTCATCCAGCGTTAAAAAGCCGGCCGCCGAGTGCTCGACTAATAACTCGTCACCCACCTGAAGATCGGCTAAATAGGGGGTTAACTGTCCATCGGGAATGGTGATCACATAAAATTCGCAATCTTGGCCGGGGGCATTAACGTAAGAATAAGCGCGCGCGACTTTTTTATCGGCGCTGTGCCAAGCTAATTTGGTAAATTGCCCTGCTTGAAAGGGCGCTACGTCCGCTTCTACCACGATTGAGAATAAGGTGTCGGTCCATTGCGTGCGTGCTTTAACAATACCGGTTGTCCAGTCTGCCATGTAGTCTCTCCCTAAAGGCCTGCCCCTACTCTAGCCTTATTGCAGGCAATAAAAAACCCGCGACAAGCGCGGGCTTTTTTAACGTGCGGCAAAACTTAGGCAGCAACTACCTGAATTTTCACGGTAGCTTTAACGTCGGCGTGCAGCTGCACACCCACTTCAAATTCACCAGTGTTGCGCAGTACGCCGTCAGACAGACGTACTTGGCTCTTGTTCACTTCAATACCAGCAGCCGTGATGGCATCAGCCACATCACGAGCACCGATAGAACCAAACAATTTGCCTTCGTCACCTGACTTAGATGCAATTACCACGTTTTCCAAACCAGATAACTGGTCGGCACGGGCTTGTGCAGCAGCCAATTGCTCAGCTAATTTCGCTTCCAATTCAGCGCGGCGAGTTTCGAAGGTCGCTACGTTGTCTTTGGTGGCTAATACAGCTTTGCCTTGTGGCAGCAAAAAGTTACGAGCATAACCGGATTTAACGGTTACCTGGTCGCCCAGGCCGCCAAGTCTGGCGATTTTATCAAGAAGAATAACTTGCATTACCTTTCCTCAAAAAAATAAAAGAGTTAGGCCGCTGCTTACTTGTGCAGATCGGTGTAAGGCAGCAGGGCCAGGTAACGAGCGCGTTTGATTGCGCGAGCCAACTGACGCTGAAACTTAGCGCGGGTACCAGTGATACGGCTCGGTACAATTTTACCGGACTCGGTAACATAGTTCTTCAAAGTTGCGATGTCTTTGTAATCTATCTCAGTAACACCGTCAGCGGTGAAACGACAGAACTTACGACGACGGAAAAAACTTGCCATGATTCTAATTCCTCAGCTTAAACGTGAATTACTCAGCAGATGCTTCTGCACGAGCGTCGTCGCGACGTGGGCGTTCTTCTCTGGCTTTCGCCATTTCAGAAGGCTCAGTAACGGCATTCTTAGTACGCATAACCATGTTACGCAGTACCGCATCGTTGAAGCGGAAGTTAGTTTCCAGCTCATCAATCACAGCTTGGTCAGCTTCTACGTTCATCAGAACATAGTGTGCTTTGTGCAGCTTGTTGATTGGGTAAGCTAACTGGCGACGGCCCCAGTCTTCCATGCGGTGAACTTGACCGCCTGAAGTAGTGATTGCAGCGGTATAACGCTCAATCATGCCTGGAACTTGTTCACTCTGATCAGGGTGAACCATAAATACGATTTCGTAGTGACGCATGGATTGCTCCTTACGGGTATAGCCTCTTCGCGGGCTCAGTCACACCATCGGAGGCAAGGAACTTATAGTAGAAACGACTGATTTTAAGGAGGCGGAGTGTAAAGGATAAAGATGCTAAAGGAAAGCTTAAAAAGACAGCGCCGAGCATTAAGCGCCCAACGCCTAGCTAGAGCAAGATCCTGACCTTCGTCAGAAAGACCGCTAAAACCAACAAAAGACAGTATTTTTCTTAAAGTGGGGCGCCGGGCGCTCGGCGCTATATTTATTTCAATTTTCTTTGCAGTCCAATAGCAATGATCACCACAGCTGCACCTAGGTAAACGTGCAGTGCGGGAAATTCGTTAAACATCAGCATGCCCATGATGGTGACAAACAGCAGGCCTGAATATTCACTGGCGGCAATTTTGCTGGCATCCGCCATGCTGTACGCCAAGATGCAGGCCCCTTGATAGACAATACCAATTAAGCTGATGCCGATTAGCAGCAACCAAATCTCACCGTTTAACGGCTGCCACCCGGGAATGGCCAAGGCAAAGCCCACGGGTATTGCTAAGGCTTGGGTTAAAAATAAAGTCGCCAGTACCGAACGCCCTTGAGGCAAACGGCGTACTAACACATTACTGGCCGCCATCGAGAATGCCGTAAATAACGCCAACCAGCCAGCCCAATGCCACTGGCCGGGATTAAGCACCAATAAAATGCCGCCAAAGCCCAGCAAACTCACGCCATAGGCGGCGGGTCGCACCTTCTCTTTACTGAGCAACGCCGCCAGCGGCAGTGTCATTAAGGGCGCCGCATAAAACACCGCATTGGCGGTGGCCAAGGGTAAATACATTAAGCTGATAAACACGCAAATAGAGCCGAACAATAATAAATGACCGCGGATCAGGTGCACTTTCCATTGGCCCCAGCCTTTTTTCTCAGGCGACAGACGCAGCCAAAACGGCAGCAGCAACAGTGAAGTCATCAAGAAGCGCAGCGCTATATATTGATAAGGCGTGACTTGGGTTTGGCCCAGCAGCTTCACCACCACATCGCCAAAGGAGATGGTTAAATTGCCGAGGATTAGCAATAAAATGGCCAGTATTTGCCGATCAGCCGTCATGCGCGCCATAAGCTGTTGCATGGTTATTCTCTTAGTTGTTAGTGACGGGGAATACAGCGCCAAGAAAACCAAACCCGTGCTGTTTTTTGGGTTTAACATTTGTAGGCTAGCGCTTTAGCTGCTAGTCCCGCCTCAGCGGGATGTTGATCACTAGCGATGAAGAGTGATGGGCAAAGGGTGAAGTGAAAAACTAGCCTAACCCTAGCCCTAACCTTCTGCTTCGCAGAACCCACAGCTGAAGCGTGGGACTACAGAAACATAGCCCCATCTCATCAACGCATTCAGGTTTTCTTCTTCTGTCTTTTTTGTTTGTATCTAGTTTTGGCCCTCACCATTAAACATCTCTTTTCTGTATATTCCGTAGCGAAGAAACCTGAGTCTCGGCGCTTAATGGTTGCTTGTCCGCTTTACCCATTACGCCTCACTCTTTACCAGAACTAACCGCGCTGGCGGACCATTTCAAACAAGCACACGCCGGTGGCGACGGACACGTTGAGGCTGGATACCGAGCCGGCCATTGGGATGCTCACTAGCTCATCGCAATGCTCGCGAGTTAAGCGGCGCATGCCTTTCTCTTCGGCACCCATCACTAGCGCCAGCGCACCCTTGAAGGTGGACTGATACACGCTGTGATCTGCTTCGCCTGCGGTGCCCACAATCCAAATACCTTTATCTTGCAACATGCGCAAGGTTCGCGCCAAGTTGGTCACTTGAAATAAGGGCACCACTTCGGCGGCACCACAGGCCACTTTACGCACCACTGGCGTAAGGCTTGCTGAATTATCTTTAGGCACAATAACGCCATGTACGCCCGCCGCATCGGCGGTACGCAAACAAGCGCCTAAGTTATGGGGGTCGGTGACGCCGTCTAATACCAGCAAAAACGGCGTATCTTGGCCCGCCAATAACTGCTCTAGATCGGTTTCGTTAAGAATGGGCGCCGCTTGTACCTTAGCCACCACACCTTGGTGCTGGCCGCCTTTGGCTTTGTTATCCAGTGCGGTGCGGTTAGCCAATTGGGTTTTCACCCCCACTTCTAATAAGCGGGCTTGTAAGCCATTGAGGCGTTCATCATCACGGCCTTTTAGCATCCATACTTCTAAAATGGTTTCTGGATGAACGTCTAACAGTGCATCGAGGGCATGAAAGCCAAAAATCAGTTCTTTGCTCATAAAATTTACTCAGCGTTTAATTAAAAACGGGGGCAACCCGCGCAACGTTGCCGCTGGCTGATTACCCCCTATTTAGTGCAGTATCTTAGTGGCGCTTTCTGCTGCCTTTGGCCTTAGCCTCACCTTTTGGCTCGGGTGCTTTACCCTCACCTTTCGGCTTGTTGCTTCTTTTCGGCTTGGCGCGCTGGCGCGATTTTAAGTTTTTCGCCCCTTTGCCGCTTTTAGCGCCGGCAGGCAGTGGCTCTTCCACGGTTTGAAAGTCGATTTTACTGTCGTCTAAGTTCACCGCCATCACCTTCACCTTGATCTTATCGCCCAAGCGATAACTGCGACGGAAGTTCTCGCCGATCAAGATTTGGCGCGCTGCATCAAACTGATAGTAATCGTTTTGCAGGCTAGAGATATGCACTAAGCCGTCAATGTGAACTTCATCTAAGCGCACAAAGAAACCAAAACCGGTGACGTTAGCGATGGTACCCATAAACTCGCTGCCGACATGGTCCAGCATGTATTCACACTTGAGCCAATCGGACACATCACGGGTCGCATCATCGGCGCGGCGCTCAGTCACGGAGCAATGCTCGCCCATCGGCGCCACTTCATCGTGCTGATAAGGTACGCCGCCGGTTTTATTGCTGCCTTCGCCCTGCATCTTGCTCAGCTGCGCCTTAATGGCACGGTGCAAAATAAGATCCGGATAACGACGAATAGGCGAGGTAAAGTGCGCATACGAATCGAGCGCTAAACCAAAGTGACCATTATTTTCCGCCTGATACACGGCTTGCTTCATGGAGCGTAACAGCATGGTTTGAATAAGCTGCGCGTCGGGTCTGTCTTTGATTTGTTCGGCTAAAAGGGCGTAATCTGCCGGCTCTGGCTCATTACCACCTTTAAGCTCTAAACCAACTTCGGCCAAGAAGCTGCGGAAGTTAATCAGCTTGTCGTCGCCTGGCTTTTCGTGCACACGGAACAAGGCATGGGCATCTTGCTGTTCAATAAAGCGCGCCGTCGCCACGTTGGCCGCAATCATACATTCTTCGATGATCTTATGGGCGTCGTTACGTATTACCGGCACTATGCTTTCAATCTTGCGTTGGGCGTTGAACACGAACTTGGTTTCTTCGCTTTCAAATTCCACCGCACCGCGCTGATGGCGGGCATGCTTCATCGCGTGATACATGGCGTTCAGCGCTTCAAGATGCGGCACTACAGCGGCATAACGCTCGCGCAAGTCTTCATCACCGTCAACGATAGCGGCAACCTTGGTGTAGGTTAAACGCGCGTGAGAATTCATCACGGCTTCATAGAATTTAGAATCCGATAACTTGCCACTGGCAGAAATGCTCATTTCCGCCACCATGCACAAGCGGTCTACTTGTGGGTTTAGCGAACATAAGCCGTTCGACAACACCTCTGGCAACATAGGGATCACTTGTGCCGGGAAGTACACAGAGTTACCGCGCAAGTACGCTTCATTATCTAACGCAGTACCGGGGCGCACATAGTAAGACACGTCGGCAATGGCCACCCATAAGCGCCAGCCGCCAGAAGCCTTAGGCTCGCAATATACGGCGTCATCGAAGTCGCGGGCATCTTCGCCATCAATGGTCACTAAGGGTAAGTCGCGTAAGTCTTTGCGGCCAACCTTGGCTTCTTCTGGTACTTCTTCAGACAAGCTCGCGGTTTCTTGGAGAACTTCTTCTGGCCAGATATGTGGAATACCGTGAGTGCGCAGCGCAATCTCGATTTCCATGCCCGGATCCATGGTCTCACCCAGTACCTCTTTCACCTTACCGACACCGGTCATGCGCTTAGTCGGTCTTTGAGTGATGGTGACCACCACCACTTGGCCCATGCGTGCGCCTTGGGTTTCGCCTTGAGGGATCAAGATATCTTGCGCCACACGGCTGTCGTCGGGTACTACATAGCTAACACCGTTTTCAATAAAGTAACGGCCAACTATTTCTAGGTCCCGTGATTCCAACAAGCGCACTACGCGGGCTTCGCGTCGGCCTTTGGAGTCAAAACGCAGCGGCTGTACCAATACTTGGTCGCCATGCATTAAGGCATCCATTTCGCGCTGGGATAAAAACAAATCGTCGCCGCCCTCTTCGGGACGTAAAAAGCCAAAGCCTTCACGATGGCCAATAACGCGACCTTTGATCAGGTTCATTTTCTCTGGCAAGGCGTAGCATTTATTGCGAGTGAACACTAATTGGCCGTCACGCTCCATGGCGCGCAGTCGACGACGCAAGGCTTCGGTTTGCTCTTCACCGGCTAAATCTAACTCAGTAAAAATCTCGTCACGGGAGATTGGGCTTTGCTTAGCTTTGATCAGCTCGATAATAAATTCGCGGCTGGGAATGGGGTTTTCATATTTTTCGGATTCCCGCTTAAGGAAAGGATCTTGTTGTTCTGACATAAAGTTGTCCATTTGAGCACTGAAATAAGGAAAGTATATCTAAAAATAAAGATAAGAATAACAAGTGACAAAGCGCCCGGTTAAGCCAGTGCTTGCTTAAACCGGGCGCTTCGTTACTGACAGCAATCGCTTTGCATTACAGAGACTTCAGCATCTCTTCGGGCAATGCCAGCACTTGGTTGCTGTTAACGCCGATGCCACGCTCAATGATGTTGCTAGCAATTGCTTTAGCTTCATCCAGTGAGTGCATTACATAGGTGCCACACTGGTATTCATTGAGCTCAGGGATCTCTGACTGATTGGCGACCTTGAGTACATCTCGCATCGCCGCTTGCCAGGCATCGGCCACTGTTTGCTCACTGGGAGCGCCCACCAAGCTCATGTAAAAGCCGGTACGACAGCCCATGGGCGACAGGTCAATGATCTCTACCTGTTCACTGTTTAAGTGATCACGCATAAAGCCGGCGAACAAATGCTCCAGAGTATGTATGCCTTTCTCGGACAAGATCTCTTGGTTAGGCAGACAGAAGCGCAAATCAAACACGGTAATGGTGTCTTTGTTCGGCGTGGCCATGGTTTTGGCTACTCGCACCGCCGGTGCTTCCATACGGGTATGATCAACGGTAAAACTGTCCAGCAGTGGCATTAGGTTATTCCTCTATTTAGATGTCACAGAGATTGTGACAAAGAAAAGGGCAATGGCCAAGGTAATTCAACAGATAACGCCTTGCGCGCCTTGAGTTATACGTTACTTTTCCACATTTTGACGCTAAACAGCGCCGGTTATGCTGCGTCCGTTACACTGCGTCTTCATTTTGTTCACCGGTGCGAATACGGATCACTTGGCCCACATCAAAGACGAATATTTTGCCGTCACCAATTTTACCGGTACGTGCGGTCGCTTCAATGGCTTCAATACAGGACTCTAATAAGTCATCTTGTACCACCAGCTCGATTTTCACTTTAGGCAAAAAATCCACCATATATTCAGCACCACGATACAACTCGGTGTGACCTTTCTGGCGGCCAAAGCCTTTAACTTCCGATACCGTCATGCCGGTAATGCCGCGCTCGGCCAAGGCTTCACGCACATCATCCAATTTGAAGGGTTTAATAATGGCTTCAATTTTCTTCACGGTGGATTCCTTAATATAGATAATGAGAGTTCCGCCTTTGGCGAAATGCGAGAGCAAGCGTTCGCCTACAAAACCCTACACAGTTTGGTGCGGGGCGCTGCTCTTTACCAATTTATACGGCCAAACCCTGAGGTAATGGGATAGCGTCTGCCTTTGCCAAAGCTACGCGGGCTGATACTCGGCCCCACTGCACCTTGGCGGCGTTTATGTTCGTTAATATCGACCAACTTTATCACTCGGCGCACATCCGCTTCGCTAAAGCCCGCCGCTAATAAATCATTTAAGGATTTATCTTGCTCCACATAGGCTTCAAGCAAGGCATCCAGCACCTCATAAGGGGGCAGATTGTCTTCATCTAGCTGACCGGGCGCTAATTCGGCGGACGGCGGGCGGTCAATCACTCGCTGCGGGATCACATAGCCTAAGGTATTACGATAGCGCGATAAGGCAAACACCAGGGTTTTTGCCACGTCTCTTAGGGGCGCAAATCCGCCTACCATGTCGCCATACAGGGTGCAGTAACCCACGGCCAGCTCGCTCTTATTACCGGTAGAGAGCACCAAACGACGCTTTTTATTCGACAGCGCCATTAATAACATGCCGCGCGCCCGCGCCTGCAAGTTTTCTTCTGTAGTATCACCAGCCGTCTTTTCTTCACCGGCAAACAGCGGAGTCAGCTGCTGCACGAAGGCTTCGAAAATAGGCTCAATCGGCACGCTATCATATTCAATGTCTAATAGTTTAGCTTGCTCTTGTGCATCATCTACGCTGATGGCAGCCGTATAACGAAACGGCATCATCACCGCCTGCACCTGATCTTTGCCTAGCGCATCCACGGCGATAGCCAAGGTGAGTGCCGAGTCAATGCCGCCCGACAAACCTAGCACGGCGCCCGCGAAGCCATTTTTTTGCACATAATCGCGGGTGGCCAATACCAACGCCTGATACAACTCGGCTAAGGGCTCCTGCTCTGGGCTAATGGCCGCCGGCTGCGGCGATTTTTGCTCAAAGCGCACCAAAGCTAACTCATGCTCAAAGGCCGCTAAGCGCTGGGTGAGCTCACCGGTGGCATTAAAGACTTGCGAGTGACCATCAAACACCAGATCGTCTTGGCCACCCACTTGATTAACGTACACCAAAGGCATGGCCGCCTCACGGCTGCGCTTGGCCAATTTTTCATGGCGCAGCTGCGGCTGCTGGCCATGAAAAGCCGACGCATTTAGGCTGAGTAAGATTTCCGCACCGGCCGCTCTGGCATGTTCAACCGGCTTAGTGCCCCAAATATCTTCGCCCAGCAAGATACCAAAGCGGTGACCTTTAAAACTCACTACCCCGGCTTGTTCCCCTGCACTAAAGTAGCGCTGTTCATCACAGAGACCGATATTTGGTAAACATTGCTTAAAGTAACGCTCTTGTAGCTGGCCCTGCACATAAAATGAGGCCGCATTATAGCAATGCCCGCCTTGGCGCCACGGGTGGCCCACCAGTATGGCAATGTTACTGCTGGCCGCGGCCAATTGTGCCAAAGCAGCGTTCACCCGCTCATATAAGTCGTCGCGCAGCAATAAGTCTTCAGGCGGAGAGCCACTGATGGCTAATTCAGAAAATAACACTAAGTCGGCGCCTTGAGCTTGGGCATCTGTGATAGCGCCGAGCATGGCTTGGGTATTAGCTTCGATGGCACCCACAGTAAAATTTAACTGCGCCAGTGCCAGAGTCAGGTGTGACGGCATGAATCCTTCCACTTATATTCTGCGATAGTCGCATAGTAATAAAACTAGCCTTGCTTGTCAGTTTAAAAGCCCAAGCTAGCTACCAAAGCCATGTAATTTCAACACTTAAGGGGCATCAAGGCCGACTGCCAAAGGGACCTGCGGTAAGGGTGGGTAAGGCGACCAAAGCCGTTTGTAGGGTAAAAGTCTGTGGTTCACCCTGAGTATTATGCCAGGCCACCGTGACTGAAACGTCTTGCTTACCGCCAAATTGTGCATTGGTAACCGCCGGCTGCCACGCTTGCTGCGACGAGCTCCAATTAAACGCATGCACAGCCCAATCGAGGCTAAATTCGGTGTGCATAATAAGTTGACTACCTTCGCCACTCACGACTAGCTGCGGCTGATTTTGCTGAGCAAAGTGTCGTAGCTCATCCAGCTTTGACTCTGCCAAACGCAGCGCCACTTCACGCTGCCTGCCGTCTCGGCTGATGTTTAAATAACGCTGACTGAGTGGCAGCAAAGCCGCAGCCATCACGGCGATAAGCACCAATGCTACCATTACCTCAATCAAGCCAAAGCCTCGCGCGCTCCTCATTAAGCCTCCCGTTAGTCGTCATGCCAACTGCCAGCAATCACACTGAGCAACCGAAAAGGACTGGCGCCCGCAGCGGGTTGACAAGCGCTCATCGTGCACAGCAGGCTCGCATCATAGCGCAGTACAAAATCACCATTCAGTTCAGCGTTGCCCGCCCCCATGATAAGACCACCGATAAGCTCACTGCCATTGGCTAAGCTCAGCGAACGAGCGGTGCTATCTGTGCCGTACAATACCAGCAGGCCATGTAACTGGGTGGGCGTATTGGCCGTTACTGCCATGTCTTTGACCAGCAAGATCACGGGAGCGGCGTATGAGCTCACCACTTGATCTAACTGGCAGCTCACCCCATTGCTGACTATATAAAACCCTGCCCGCTGAATTTGGCTGCAATCTTGCACCACAGCTGTAGCAAGGCGTGCTAGGTGTGGCCATTGGCTGGCATCATAACCAAACACATAATCTAATAGCTCAGCAGGAAAGCTCGCATCTGCCAGCCGTACATCCTGCTCAAGGCGTTGTTCATGCGCGTCCACTTGACTCAAGCTCACCGAGCAGTGGCGCGCCTGAGTGTCATAATCGGCCAAAGCACAGGTGTGCAGCTCGCCATGCACGTTTAAGTTTCCGGCAGACCACACCGAGGACATATCGGCATTATCTTGCTGTGCCACTATCTGCAATTGACCATTAACGACGGTATTAGCGCCACCTAACATGAGTGGAGAGGTAGGCCCTGCGTGCTGCGGGTTCAATACTGTACGCTCGGCCAAGGCTAGGCTGACACGACTGCGCGCACCACTATTCATGCTCGCAGTTGCCGTTAATTGTCGTACTCCGGCTAAAGAGCCATGGGGCGCTATGTTAACCTCATAACTGACCTCACCTAAATCATGAGTCACACTGCGCGCCAAGCTGTGGATGTTGGGCTCAACTTTGAGCTGCGCTATGGCCTCCGCCAAACCTTGCTCAGCAGCGGCATGGGTTAACCGATACTCTATTTCATTGAGCGTCAGGCGCCGCTCAGAGACCAACGCTTGGCCCATAAATAGCGTTAATGAGCTTAAAATTGCCAGCAATAACAGGCTAATAGCCAAGGTGGTAAATCCCGCTTGCGGCGTCATTACCCGCCACCTTGATTTCTTAACAGCACCTGTTTGTGTAAGGTTTGCGCTAAGTCCGGCCGCGCCACATAAGCGGCATGCATCACTAACTCAATACTGCGCGCACCTTGAGCGGAGCTGTTAGGCGTTAAACGAAAAGATAACTGCTGTACGCGAATTTCTTTACTGGAGATAAGCTGGTTGCCTGATCCACATAGAAGATTGAGCGGCTCTACACTTTGCACATCATGATGACGATGTACCCGCAGCACACCCGTGCTGGCCTGAAAATGATAAACCCGCACCACTGCTTGTTCACCTGAAGGGGCATCGGCGTCCCAAAATTTAACGCGGATACAGTGAGCCGCATTAGCGGCAGGATATAAGTCTTCGCTCGGAGAAAATACCAAGTGCTTGGCGGTGGAGGCTACCGAGTTCAATGCCACCTCAGTTACGGCCGCAGGATGATAACCGGCCCGCTGAATATCTCGGCTCAGCAAGTCACTGATGCTTTGTACCTCTTGATTCAATCGCGATAACTGCAAGGTGGTATTGGCTGTGCTCAATAAGCTGATAAACAAAGACAGCACAGTCGCCAACACCACCAAGCCCGATGCCATGGCCACTAAGATTTCTAATAATGAAAAGCCCAACGCCGCTTTTAACATGGCGGCACGCCGGGCAGCTGACTGTCAGAGCAGGTGCGAATAATGCTGTTATTCCAAGTGGTCACCTTAAGATCATGTTCCCCTTGTTTAAGGGTGAGGTTGCCCGACAGTAAAGCACTTCTTCTGGGTTTAAAAATAAGGTGGGGAGTGGGATACGCAGCGGTGAGGATCACGCCAAGAAACTGCTGGCCGCTCACCTGTTCAATTTGGTCAATAACTTGGCTATCGCAGTCCCCCGCTTGGCTTAGCTCTAGCACTTGATATTGCCAAGCAGCCGTACCCGAGCCGCTAAAGCATACGGTAATATTGGTGTTGCGCTTAATGGCTTCACTGCGGGCTTGCTGCAAGTGCGCATACACTAAGCTGCCAGCGCCACGCACACGATACTGCTGAGCAAGGCTCTGAAAACTAGGCACCGCCAGCATGCCTAAGATGGCGATTATCATTAAGCTCAGTAACAGCTCGATCAGCGTTAGTCCTGCCTGACTCACTTGCATACTGCCTCCTTGCAGCACACGCCTTTACCATACGCACCCTGTTTACAAGGTTAAGACTAAGCTTGGCTCAGGACCTTCTTTTCAACAAGGCAAGCACATGAGTCGCATTGAGTATGCATCGCAGACAGCTGAACAATCAGGGTTTTCGTTAGTTGAGCTACTGATTGTGGCCACCATAATCGCTATCTTGGGTGCCCTCGCCTACCCCAGCTTCTCGGCGTACTTATTAAAAAATCAACGCCTGGCAGCCCAAAAATCCTTATATGCTCTGCAGCTACAACAAGAAGAATGGCGGATCAGCCATGCGCAATACGCAACCGACATCAGCGATTTAGACCCAAGACTTGCAGATCACACCCACTACAGCTTTAGCATCACCCAAGCCAGCAGCAGCCACTATCAATTAACCGCCACCGTCAAAGCCGGCTTAGCCCAAGCGCAAGACCGCCAAGGTGCTCAGTCTTGCCAAACGCTAACTCTCAATCGCAGTCATGAAAAAACACCCGTCGAGTGTTGGGAATAGCCTTTTTAGCAAGCTGGCAGCTCAATTGCCCCATTCTGCCGGATCACAAACAACAAAAAGCCGAACTATAAAGTTCGGCTTTTTTATTTTTTGGCTTAGCGCTGTTTAGCTTACGTTTTTAATTTTAAGCTCGGCGGGCACTTCAAACACGATATTTTCTTCGCGTCCTGGGTGCTCGGTAACCGTATTGCCGCCTAAGGTTTTTAGATGATTAATCACCTCTTGCACTAAGATCTCCGGTGCTGAGGCGCCGGCGGTCACCGCTACTCGCTCCACACCCGCCAACCAGCTGGCATCAATCATTTCGACACAATCGATTAAATAAGCGCGGGTGCCGATTTTTTCTGACAGCTCGCGCAAACGGTTGGAATTAGAGGAGTTTTTAGAACCTACCACTAACATCACGTCCGCCTTGGCGGCTAACTCGCGTACCGCATCTTGACGGTTTTGCGTGGCATAACAAATGTCATCTTTACGCGGCCCTTGAATGGTCGGAAAGCGCGCGCGCAGCGCATCGATTACGTCCGAAGTTTCATCCACACTAAGCGTAGTTTGGGTCACGAAAGTCAGGTTATCCGGGTGTTTAACCGCCAGTGTTTCTACGTCGGCTGGGTTTTCTACTAAGTAGATGCCCCCCTCAACACTTTCATACTGGCCCATGGTGCCTTCCACTTCTGGGTGGCCCGCATGGCCAATCAGTATGGTTTCTATGCCTTTTTTACTGGCTCTGTGCACTTCCATGTGCACCTTGGTCACCAAGGGGCAAGTGGCATCAAACACTTTTAAGCCGCGGCGCTTGGCTTCTTCGCGCACCGCTTTGGATACACCATGGGCCGAAAAAATCACGATATTATCGTCTGGCACCTGATCTAGCTCTTCCACAAACACGGCGCCCGCATTTTTCAGCTTATTGACCACATAGCGGTTATGCACCACTTCATGGCGCACATAAATGGGTGCGGAAAATTTCTCTAGCGCACTTTCCACTATGCTGATGGCGCGATCCACGCCGGCACAAAAGCCGCGCGGGTTGGCCAGTAGAATATCCATGCCAGACTCCTTAATATCTAAACAAACCGTTTATGCAACGGTCAGTATTTCTACGTCGAAGGTAACGCGTTGACCCGCCAGTGGATGGTTGAAGTCAACGGTCACCGAATCGCCGGCCACGTCGCGAATAATGCCGGGAATTTCGGCACCATTGGGCTGAGTAAAGGCCACAATCGAGCCTTCACTCAAGTCCAACTCCGCGGCAAATTGGCGGCGTTCCATATAATGAATGTTATTGGGATTAACCGGCCCAAAGGCATCATCAGGGCCCAGCTCAAAGCTGTGCTGTTCGCCGGCTTTTAAGCCCAGTAAGCAGGCTTCAAAGTTAGCCGTTAGGCTGCCATCGCCCATCTTCAACTTGGCCGGTTTACCTTGTAACTTGGTGCTGTCGGCCACTGAGCCGTCGGCCAAGGTGAGCGTGAAGTGAAATAACACTTCACTCTGAGCTGCTATCTGGTTACTCATCTACTTTGTCCTTCTTCAGGCTGTCGATGATGATCATGGCGGCACCAATAAAGATAAAGCTGTCCGCCAAGTTAAAGGCCGGCCAATGCCAAGCATTCACGTAAAAGTCGAGAAAGTCGACCACGTGGCCCAGCAAGAGTCGGTCAATCACGTTACCGATGGCGCCACCAATCACTAATGCATAAGCGGCGGGCAACCATCGGGCGGCTTTGGGCATTTTAGCCATCCACACGCTTAATAACACAGTAACGGCGGTGGCGAGGCCGGCAAAAAACCAGCGTTGCCAGCCGCCTTGATCCGCCAAAAAGCTAAAGGCAGCACCCGGGTTATAGACGTGCACTAAGTTAAAGAAGGGGGTGATTTGCACCCCTGGATAACCAAACTCCAAATAAGTCACGGTGAACCACTTGGTCACTTGGTCGAGCACTATGGCCACTAGGGCCAGCCACCACCAACGCAGACCACTATTTAACAGTGAGCCTAACGGTGAGCTTAGCTGTGAGCCTCGCACGTTCGTCATTAAGCAAACCGGCGAGTTTCGCCGTCCCCAGAGACGTTAGACACACAGCGACCACACATATGGTCGTGCTCTTCACTTACGTCAGCCACATGGTGCCAGCAACGACCGCACTTCTGCGCTGCGCTCTTCGCCACAGTGATCTTTAAGCCTGCAAGTTCGGTGTCTTGGGCGTTAACGGCTTCTGGTAACGGCTTAACCGTTACACTTGAGGTCAACAGCACAAAGCGCAGCTCATTCCCCAAACGGCCCAGCGTGGTCGCCAATGACTCATCCACAAACAGCGTGATATCGGATTCAAGCGCACCGCCAATCACTTTCTCTTTACGTGCAGCTTCTAAGGCTTTATTGACCGCTTGACGCACGGTAAGCAATTCCGCCCAGAACTCATCATTCAGTGTTTCATCGGCGGCCAGACCAAATAGTCCCTCGTAGAACTCTTCGGTAAACACAAATTGGCTGCGCTCGCCGGGTAACAAGTTCCAGATTTCATCAGCGGTAAAGCTCATGATAGGTGCCATCCAGCGCACCAGCGCTTCCACTATATGGAACAGCGCCGTCTGACAAGAGCGACGGGCCAAACCATCGGCTTTCGCCGTGTACTGGCGGTCTTTGATCACGTCGAGATAGAAAGAACCCATTTCTACCGAGCAGAACTGCATCAGCTTTTGGGTAACCAAATGGAAGTTATATTCATCATAGGCGGTGACGATTTCTTGCTGAATAGCCTGCGCACGGCCCACGGCCCAACGGTCAATCAACACCATATCATCCGGTGCCACCATGTCGGTGGCCGGATCAAAGCCATTCAAGTTAGCTAACAAGAAGCGCGCCGTGTTACGAATACGACGATAAGCATCGGCACTGCGATTTAAGATCTCATCAGACACCGTCATTTCACCGGAATAATCCGTGCCCGCCACCCATAAGCGCAAGATATCCGCGCCCAGCTTGTTCATTACCTGCTGTGGGCTAACCACGTTGCCAATTGACTTAGACATCTTACGACCGTCGCCGTCTACGGTGAAACCGTGGGTCAGCACTTGGTTGTAAGGCGCATGGCCTTTCATGGCGGTGGAGATCATCAGGGATGACATAAACCAGCCGCGATGCTGATCCGAGCCTTCCAGATACAGGTCGGCACTGTGGCCGCCAAACTCGGGACGCGGATCAACCACAGTAGAGTGAGTGGATCCTGAGTCAAACCACACATCCAGCGTATCCAATACTTTTTCGTATTGGCTCGCTTCTTCGCCTAACAGCTCGGTCGGATCCAGATCCCACCAGGCTTGAATACCGGCCAGCTCCACGCGCTTGGCCACTTCTTCCATTAGTTCAGTGGCTCGCGGGTGCAACGCTTGAGTTTCTTTATGCACAAACAAGGCAATCGGTACACCCCAAGTACGCTGGCGCGAGATACACCAATCCGGGCGATTCTCAACCATGGCTTGAATACGGTTTTGACCCCACTCTGGCACCCATTGTACTTTTTTGATCTCAGCCAGCGCTTTTTCACGCAAGCCGCCCTGCTCCATGCTGATAAACCACTGGGGCGTAGCACGGAAGATAATGGGCGTCTTATGGCGCCAGCAATGCGGATACGAGTGCATGTAGGCTTGATGATGCAAGAGTGCGCCGCGCTCTTTGAGCACTTCTACTACTGAATCGTTAGCTTTAAACACATGCTGACCGGCAAACAGTTCAGTGTCTGGCAAGTAGACACCGTTGCCGCCCACGGGGTTGGCAATTTCTAAGCCGTATTGCTGGCCAACCACGAAGTCTTCTTGACCGTGGCCCGGTGCGGTATGTACGGCACCGGTACCTGCGTCTAGGGTCACGTGATCGCCTAAGATAGCGGGCACCGAGAAGTCATAGAAAGGATGCTGAAAACGGCTCAGCTCAAGGGCACTGCCTTGGCAAAAGCCTAAGTTGTGATACTGGCTGATGCCGGCGCGGTCCATCACTTCAGTCACTAAGTCGGCGGCCAAGATCAAGCGCTCTGGTTGCTCGCCTTCTACTTGTACTAGCGCGTAGCTGAGCTCTGAGCTCAAGGCCACGGCGCGGTTAGCGGGCAACGTCCAAGGCGTGGTGGTCCAAATGACCACAGAGATAGCGCCTTGACCGGTGTGGCCCACGGGGCAATCAAACAGTGCCGCTACGGCGTCTTGATCTACGGCTTTAAAGCGTACGTCAATGGCCGGAGAGCGACGGTCTTCGTACTCAACTTCTGCTTCCGCTAATGCGGAGCCGCAATCGGTACACCAGTGCACCGGCTTTGAGCCTTTGTGCAAATGGCCGTTATCGATGATCTTGCCCAGTGAGCGAATGATGTTGGCTTCGGTGCCAAAGTCCATGGTCAGATACGGATTTTCCCAATCGCCCAGTACGCCTAAACGAATAAAATCGGCTTTTTGCGCGGCAATTTGGGTTTTCGCATAAGCACGACAGGCTTCACGAAACTCAGCGGGCGTCACTTTCACGCCGGGCTTACCAATTTTTTCTTCTACTTTGAGCTCAATCGGCAGACCGTGGCAGTCCCAGCCGGGAATGTAGGGTGAGTCGAAGCCCTGCAAGCCTTTAGACTTGACGATAATGTCTTTCAGAATTTTGTTTACCGAGTGACCAATATGAATGCTGCCATTGGCGTACGGAGGGCCGTCATGCAAAATAAACGGCTTTTTGCCGGCTTTAGCCTGACGCACGGCGCCGTAGAGATCCTGCTCAATCCAGCGCGCCAGCATCACAGGCTCACGTTGGGCAAGATTACCGCGCATCGGAAATTCTGTTTCGGGCAAATTCAGGGTGTTTTTATAGTCGCTCATGAGTCCTACATTCCATTCGGTTCTGATGCCGTCAACCCAAACCAATGGCGGGCTGCAACGGCATCGCGTTGAATTTGCTCCTTTAACAACGCAAAGGAAGCGAATTTTTGTTCACTGCGCAATTTTTTGCACAGCTCTACTTCCACCTGTTTACCGTAAATATCACCGGAAAAATCAAACAGATGAACTTCTAATAAAGCTTGGCTGCCATTTACAGTTGGCTTATTACCAATATTGGCCACGCCCGCGTGGGGCTTACCCTCTAACCACAGCTCAACCGCATACACGCCGGACACTGGGCTAACTTGACGTTTTAATGCCACGTTGGCGGTCGGAAAACCAATAGTGCGGCCCAACTTGGCACCGTGTGCCACCCGACCACATAAACTATAAGGCCGGCCTAGCATCTCGGTGGCATCTGCGAGTTGGTCATTACCCAGCGCCTCACGGATTAGCGTGCTGCTCACGCGTTGACTGTTTCTGCGCCAACTTTGGGTGCTGACCACGTCAAAATTAAAGGCGGCACCGGCGCGGGTGAGTAATTCAAAGTCGCCGTTGCGGTCTTGGCCAAAGCGAAAATCGTCACCCACTACTAAAAACCGCACCCCCAGCTTATCCACTAATAAGTCGCGAATAAAATGATCTGGGCTTTGGGCGGCAAAGTCCGCGTTAAAGCGCACGCACAATAAACGGTCGATACCCAGACGCGCCAGTTGCTGATATTTTTCACGCAAGCGGGTAAGTCGGGCCGGTGCCTGACCACCACTAAATAACTCTCTGGGTTGAGGCTCAAACACCATCACACACGCCGGCACTTGTAAGCGGCGCGCTTGCTCAATTAAGCCTCGCAGCACGGCTTGATGCCCTAAGTGCACCCCATCAAAGTTACCTATGGTGAGCACACATCCCTTGTGCCAGGGTTTGATGTTGGGAATGCCGCGTATAAGCTCCATAGACTCCAAGGCCGACCTTAAATTGTAAAGCGACGGATTATACCTCAGGCCGCCGCTAGGATCAGCTCTATAGGCTTTTAAAATGCGACAAACGCACGCCAGTCAGCACCAGTAACACACCGTAACACACAGCACCGGCTCCAATATAGGCCAGCAGATGCCCCGCACTGCTCAGCATGCCCCACTGGGCCCAGGTGCTCAGCGGCGGCGATAACCAGACTAATAACGCGGCCATGGTCAGACTAGCTAGCGCAACTTTACCGGCAAACCACAGAGTTTTACGACTCGGATGGTAAATACCGCGCTTACTCAAGCCCCACGCCAGCAAGCCCGCATTCAAGATACCAGACAGTGCGGTGGCCAAGGCTAAGCCCACGTAGCCCAGAGGGAAAATCAAAATGGCGTTCATCACCATATTGGCCACCATGGCGATAATACCAAAGCGCACCGGCGTCTTGGTGTCTTGGCGGGCATAATAACCCGGTGCCAACACCTTGATCAGCATAAAGGCTTGCAGGCCCACGCCATAGGCAATCAAGCTTTTGCTGGCCGCCGTCACTTCCGTTACCCCAAACTCGCCGCGCATAAACAGCACGCGCAGCATGGGCTCGCTTAATACAATCAGGCCTAACATGGCTGGAAAGCCCATCAGCAACACCATGCGCACCCCCCAGTCCATGGTGGCGGCAAAGCCCTCTTTCGATTGTTCTACATGGCGGCTGGATAAGGCCGGTAAAATCACGGTGGCGATGGCAATGCCAAATAAACCAAGCGGAAATTCCAATAAGCGATCCGAGTAATACAGATAACTGATGGAGCCGGTGGCGAGAAAGGACGCCAGCATGGTATCAAACAATAGGTTTACTTGGCTGACCGACACCCCAAACAAGGCGGGGATCATCAGGGTGCGGATTTTTACCACGCCCGGGTGATGCCAAGCCCAGCGCGGACGCACCAGCATGTGCAAGCGACGCAAAAACGGAAACTGGAACAAAAATTGGATTAAGCCACCGAGAAATACCCCTATGGCCAAGCCCATTTCTGGCTCCGCCATGCGGGGGGAGATCCAGAGTGCGGCTCCTATCATGGCCAGATTCAGAAACACCGGCGTAAAAGACGACACTGCAAACTTGCCAAAGGTATTTAAAATCGCTCCCGACATGGCGGTAAAGCAGATAAACCACAGGTAGGGAAAGGTCACTTTTAGCAGTACAGAAGCCAGCTCAAATTTATAGGCTTCGGGTCCATCGTTATACCACTCTAAAAACCAACCAATGCCAAATATGGCGGTCACAATGCCAGAACCGACCATGCCAATTAAGGTCACCACCGTCACTATCATGCCAAGGGTGCCGGAAACGGCGGCAATTAGGTCCTGCGTATCCTTAAAACTGCGAGTTTGTTTGTATTCTGTCATCACCGGAATAAAAGCCTGATTGAAGGCTCCTTCGGCGAATAGACGACGTAAAAAATTAGGTATACGGTTGGCAAAAAAGAACACATCTGCAGACGCACCAGCGCCTAACAAGTTAGCGATCACTACATCTCGCACCAAGCCTAACACCCGAGAAATCAGGGTCATGGCCGATACAATTAGGCCTGATCGTAAAAGCACCTTACTCAAAATGAAAACCTCGTAGTAAGAAAATTGCTGAAGGTGGGGTAATGCTGGTAGAATTCGGCCGACAGTTTAACCTTCGGCTCTGTATCTGACCACAGGGCGATGTTTATTTGCACAAACCAATTGACAATCCGTAGTGAAAAAGGCATATTCCTCGGCCTTTTATTCTCACTCGCTAAGACAGTTTTAGGAGTTTTACCTTGGCTAATATCAAGTCTGCTAAGAAACGCGCGCTTCAATCTGAGAAACGCCGTAAGCACAATGCCAGCCGTCGTTCTATGGTTCGCACTTACATGAAAAAAGTACTTGCAGCTATCGCGACTGGCGATAAAGCAAACGCTCAACAGGCGTTTGACACTGCACAACCATTGTTGGATCGTATGGCCACTAAAGGTCTGATCCACAAGAATAAAGCAGCTCGTCATAAGAGCCGCCTGAACGCAAAAATTAAAGCCCTGTAAGTTACAGACTTTATTAGCGCGTAAAAAAAACCGGCTCACGCCGGTTTTTTATTGTCTGATTTTCAGTGTGAGGCGTAAACGTGGCGGGCAAACAAGTTTCACGCCTAACCACCCCTCACTTTTTACCCCTCACTCCTCACAATGATTTCTCACTGCAATACAGCTTGTGCAGTAGGCTGATCACTTCTCGTACTTCTTCACTTTTTAGCGAGTAATACACGGTTTGCGCTTCTTTACGGGTGCGAACGAAACCGTCGTTACGGAGCAAGGCCAAGTGCTGGGAAAGCGCCGACTGGCTTAAACCTAAGTGTTGGTTCATTTCCCCTACCGACAATTCTTTGTCGAGTAAATGACACAAAATAAATAATCTGCGCTCATTCGCCAGCGCCTTAAGCAGCTTAACGGCATTGCCCGCGCCCGCTCGCATTGCATCCATATCCATCATTATGCCCACGTTAAGATGTTTAACTAAATTCGCCGTCAAAGCTGACGGGCGCGATACCTGTAGAAAAATCGTCTAAACCAGAAAACAACATACTAAAATCACTTTCGCATAATCGCTTCACCGCTGGGTGTTGTATCATACGTTCGGCGAAAATAACGTAATATTCTTCTTTTAGCTCCTCCACTCGGCCAATCTCAACCACCGGCTGATATTGCAAAATCGCGTCTCGATAAATGGCGGGTGCCACGAAGATACCTTGGTTAAAAAAGCCAAACGCCTTCATCAGCGCTGCATCATCAAACTCACCGAGAATTTGCGGCTTTAAACCCTGCACTTCCAACCAATGGCGTAATTGTCGGCCCATGGCGGTACGACGGCCCGGGATCAGCAAGCGACGCTCTTCTAAGCACTCAGGAAAAGGTTTAGTGGGCAGCGGTTCACGACAATAAAAACCCATTTCACACTCGCCGAGCTTCTTCGATAGCAAGCCGGCATGCTGAGCTGAGTCCACGGGACAATCTGATAAGATCATATCCAGCTTGTGTTCGCTCAATTGCTCGAGCAGCATCTCGTGGGTCGACTCATAACAGCGCAGGTGAATCGAGCCGTCGTTAGGGATCACCGACATTAACACTCGACTCGCCAAGCGTTTAGACAGCGCATCCGCAATACCCACATCAAAAATCAGATGATCTTCTTTACGATAATGGACGATATCCAGCATTTCATAAGACAAGCTAAACATGCGATCCGCATACTTAAACACCAGTTGGCCCAGCTCACTGGCTTCCAATTGCCGGCCTTTGCGTTTGAATAGCTTACCGCCCAAGCGTTGCTCAAGCTGGCGGACCTGTCCGGTGACGGTTTGCGGCGTTAAGAATAAGGCCTCGGCAGCTTTGGTCACCGAGCCCTTCTTTTGCGTCATCCAAAAGTAATACAGATGATTATAATTAAGGTGTGACAAAGGAAATCTCCACGACATGTGCCCCATCATAATAAAAGCGGCTGGGTTTGAATACCCAGCCGCTCTATTCTTGGTCACGGTCGCAATAGCCGTTTAGCAACACCAGCTAGGCTTACACGCGAGTTAGTTTTGCGTTTCTACTTCCCCTACCGGCTTTAACTGATGCCGAGGCAAAATGACATACAAGAGTGTGTAGCCCAAGCTGGCCGCCAAAGTAGAGCCCAATAAGATGCCTAAGCGCGATAAGTTCGCCAACTCGGGGGTTTGTGCGAAAGCCAAAGAGGCAATAAAAATAGACATAGTAAAGCCGATACCACAGAGCACAGACACGGCAAATATCTGCCTCATACAGACTCCAGCAGGCAACTGTGCCCAACCTAAGCGTACCGCCAGCCAAGCACTTAAAAAGATGCCCATCGGCTTGCCTAGCAGTAAGCCGGCCATAATACCCAGCGGCAGCGGAGCTGCCAGATCAGATAATGATAAGCCTTTAAGTGAGACGCCCGCATTTACAAAGGCAAACAGCGGCAGAATAAAAAAGGCACACCAAGGATGCAAAAATTTCTCTAGCTCTTGAGACGGTGAAAACTTAATACCGTGCAGGGGGATCAAAAAGCCCAAGATAACGCCGGCTATGGTGGCATGCACCCCAGACTGCAGTACCGCCACCCAGACTACCCAGCCCAAGATCAGATAGGGCACCAGATTCTTCACCTGCGCGCGGTTAAGCCAGTACAAGCCGCCAATACCTAATGCCGCTACCGACAGCGCGGGGATCGAAATACCATGATTATAAAACAGCGCAATAATGATAATAGCGCCCAAGTCATCAATAATGGCTAGCGCCAGTAAAAACACTTTAAGACTCAGCGGCACTCGTTTGCCCAGCAGGGCTATCACGCCCAAAGCAAACGCAATATCGGTGGCGGTCGGAATGGCCCAACCATCTTGGCTCGCGCCTTCGCCAAGGTTAAACACCAAAAACCACAAGGCGGGAAACAGCATGCCGCCTATCGCAGCCAGCGCCGGAAACATGGCTTTTTCTCGGCTAGAGAGCGCGCCCGAGACCAGCTCGCGTTTCACTTCGAGGCCGATCACCAAGAAAAAGATCGCCATGAGGCCATCATTTACCCAATGCGCGAGGGTTTTATCTAAATCCAAGCTACTAATGCGCAGCTGAATTTGAGTATTAAGTACGTTCTGATAGATATCAGATAAGCCCGTATTGGCCATCAGCATGGCAATAATGGCGGCAATAATTAACAAAATACCGCCAGAAGATTCCATTGCCAAAAATCGTTTTAGTACATAGGCCATATGATAGAGACTCCTTCTCATCTACGATCCGCTACCGAATAAACTCGGCTCATCCCTAACGGGCATTCCCTTGCGTTACCTAACTCAGACGGCATTACCTGTGCCGTTAATTATAGTTTTTACATTAAAAAAAAAGCAAACACCTTAGGGGCTGTTGACCTTTCGAGATGATTTTTGCAGCAGTTTGTGGGGTCTTTATACAAGACATCGCTTGTGCCATGGAGTCATTCTCCATAAATAAGCGATAACGCCGTAGAAAGGCGCCACAAATGCTGCCCGTAGGGTTCGGCTAAACGCGTTTTTCTCTTTGTTGAGTGGGAGTTTGCTTAGAATGACTAGGCTACACCCCACTCGCCGCGATAAAAACGCGTTTAACTCGAACAAAATTTAACCGCGAAAGGTCAACAGTCCCTAGCAACGCCCCCATAACATATTGGATCTTGCGTTAAATGGCTACTGCGCCCTTAATATGCGGGTGTGCTTCATAGCCTTCGAGTACGAAGTCTTCAAAAGCATAATCGAATAATGAGTCCGGTTTTCTGGCCAAGGTTAACCGAGGCAAGGCGAAAGGCTGGCGCGTTAACTGCAACGCCGTTTGCTCCAGATGATTACGATACAAATGCACATCGCCACCGGTCCAGACAAAATCTCCCACTTCTAAGCCCGCCTGTTGCGCCATCATGTGCGTTAACAGCGCGTAACTGGCGATATTAAAGGGTAAACCTAAGAACACGTCACAACTGCGCTGGTAAAGCTGACAAGACAACTTGCCGTTCACCACATAAAACTGAAATAGCGCATGACAAGGTGCGAGCGCCATTTGATCCAGCTCACCCACATTCCAAGCCGAGACAATAATGCGTCGACTATCAGGATTGGTCTTAATGGTGTGCAGCGCCTCGCTGATTTGGTCAGTCACTTGACCATTAGCCCCTTGCCAGCTGCGCCACTGATGGCCATAAACTGGGCCTAAATCTCCATTCTCATCGGCCCACTCATCCCAGATGCGCACGCCGTGCTCTTTGAGATAGCCGGTATTAGTATCACCGTTTAAAAACCACAGTAACTCATGAATGATCGACTTGAGATGGCACTTTTTAGTGGTGACCAACGGAAAACCCTCAGCCAAATCAAAGCGCATCTGATGGCCGAATACGGATAAGGTACCGGTGCCGGTGCGGTCTTCTTTCACCGCACCTTTGTCTAAAATATGCTGCATTAAATCAAGATAGGCTTTCACGCTATTTGTTCTCCGTTAGTAAATCATTGCGGGTGTACCATTGGGGGCGAGCGAAAGCGGCCCACAGCATAATGCCGCCGGCCAGCATCATGGGCATGGATAGCAACTGCCCCATGCTGAACAAGTCGAGGTACAAGCCCAACTGCACGTCTGGCTCGCGCACAAACTCCACCATAAAGCGGAATAGACCATAACAGGCGAGGAACAAGCCTGAGATAGCACCACGGGGCGCACGCAGTCGCCAAGCTAAGTTTAAGATAATCAATAACACCACGCCTTCCAGCGCAAATTGATACAACTGGGAAGCATGACGAGGCAGCATGCCGGCGGCAGGGAAAATAATGCCCCACGGTGCGTCAGTCACTCGGCCCCAAAGCTCGCCATTAATAAAGTTACCGATGCGGCCTGCGCCTAAACCAAAGGGGATCAAGGGCGCGATAAAATCAGCCACGGCAAAAAAGGTTTTTTTCTGTTTGCGGGCAAATAACCACAGGGCGGTGATCACACCAATTAAGCCGCCATGAAACGACATGCCGCCGGTCCAGATCTTAACCAAATACAGAGGATCGTCCAAGAAGGCATCAAACTGGTAGAAAAATACATACCCCAGACGGCCACCGATGATCACGCCCAAGAAGCCATAGAAAAGCACATCCGACACCTGCTCTTTGGTCCATTGGGAGCCGGGCTGAGCGGCGCGCCAATTCGCGACTAACCAAGCAAAAATAAAGCCCAGTAAATACATCAAACCATACCAATGCACCGCCAGCGGGCCTATTTGGATAGCAATGGGATCGAAACCGGGGAACACCCAGTGGCCTTCAGACATGCCTTTCTCCAGAAACAACAAAAAGGGGGTATTGTGCGATCGCACAGGGATAATTGCCAGAAAAACGAGCCCTTTGGCGAGCTAGGCGCAAAGTTAAAAATTAAAGCTTTCTTTTTGCCACGGAATAAAGAGATCTTAATGGCAAGAGCCCTTGTCGCCGTCAACTTGTTCGACGGTCCTGCGCAGCAGGATGCTTTGAAATGAATCAACCTAAATATTATTTGCAACAGAAGACGCGGAATCTGAGGTTATCTCCTCTTCCCGCTTTACGCCTCACTCTTCAGTAATCAACGCGGCCCGCGCAGCAAGCCGCTTAAGCCCCGTTCTTCGAGGTAGCGACCAAAGACCTGTTTGATCGAACCCAATTGCTGCTGGCCTTCGGTTTCGGCTAGCAGTTTCTTTAGCTCGTCGCAGCGGGATTGGCGCACTATGTATTTAATGCGCAGAATATTACTGCTGTTCATACTAAAGCGCCGATAACCCATAGCGAGTAGGATCAACACGCCAATCGGATCCCCCGCCAGTTCACCGCAAATAGATACCGGCTTACCAAAACGCTCACCGGCATCAATAATCTGCTGCAAGGCGCGTAATACTGCCGGATGCAGCGCATCATAAATATTAGCCACCCGACCATTGTTGCGATCCACCGCCAGTAAATATTGGGTGAGATCATTGGTGCCCACCGACCAAAAATCCACCAAGGGTGCCAGTTCTGGCAATAGATATAATAGAGACGGCACTTCGATCATCACGCCCAGACTGGGGTAGCGAATAATTTGATGCTCGGGTGTTTCAGCCGACACCTCTCGCCAGGCTCTGTCTAACATGCGCCTGGCCACTCGTACTTCATCGAGGTTAGTGACCATGGGCAACATAATCGACAGATTATCTAAGCCATGACTGGCGCGCAGCATGGCTTTTAATTGCACTAAAAAGATTTCCGGATGATCCAGCGTTAACCGAATGCCCCGCCAACCTAAAAAGGGGTTTTCTTCAACAATCGGGAAATACGGCAACTGCTTATCGCCGCCCACATCCAAGGTACGCATGCACACGGGTTTGCCCGCGTAATTGGCCATTACCCGCCGATAGGTGGTAATTTGCTCTTGCTCAGAAGGAAAGCGATCGCGCAGCATAAAGGGAATTTCGGTACGAAATAAGCCAATGCCATCCACGGTATCATTGGCACTGATGGTGGTGTCTGCACTCAGGCCTGCATTCAATAACAAGGTGACGGGCACCTCGTCTAGGGTGTGCGCCTTATCATTGCCCACACTGGCAAACAGCGCATCCATTTGCTGTTCTTGCTTGATCAGGCGTTTATATTCGCGCAGCACAGACGCCACCGGCTCAACCAAGAGCTCACCGTTATAGCCATCCACAATCAATAAACGGTCTTCAAGCAACTCAAAGTTATGCTCAATGCCCATCACCGCAGGTACGCCCATGGAGCGCGCTAAAATGGCCGCGTGTGAATTCACCGAGCCTTTAGCGGAGACAATACCTTTGAGTTTATTGGGCGGAATCTCAGCGATTAAGGTGGCACTAATTTCATCTGCCACCAAAATCACAGGCTCATCGAGCGACAAGCTGTGCATGCCTTCATCTTCGTGGATCAAGCGCGTCAGTAGTCGCTGGCCGAGATCGCGAATATCTGCCGCTCGCTCACGTAAATACGGATCCAGCATATGACCAAATTGGGCAATTTGTTGTTCACAGATGCGCTTTACCGCACTGCCGGCAATCCAGCCTTGATCGATTTGCTGGCGGATCAAAGCAATAAATATCGGATCTTTCAGCAGGTATTGATACACCTCCAGCACGGCGACCGACTCACTGGCCTGTGACTCTTGCAGCCGCAGCGCCATGCCGTTCAGTTCATCTTCCACTTGGATCAAAACTTTATCCAGCCGCTGATGTTGCAGCTGTGGATCGTCTGCCTTACGCTCGGTGACTTGGGCCAAAACAATGCGTGGTCGCCATACCCAAGCACGACCAATGGCCACCCCAGGCGAGCCCGCTAAGCCCTTTAGCATGCCATGCCAGTTAGGTGAGCGTAAGTTACCCTTGGCTTCGGCATGAGCAATTACGGTGGCCAGCTGGGAGGCCAAGGTGACTAAGAAAGATTCTTCGCCCTCTTCAAACAAGCGCTCCTGCTTTTGCTGCACCACCAGCACGCCCAAGGTTTTACGCTGGTGGATAATGGGCGCGCCTAAAAAGGAGATAAAGGCGTCTTCGCGGGCTTCCGGCAAGTATTTGAATTTGGGATGAGAGCGGGCATCGGCCAAGTTAATCAGCTCTTCTTTGTCGCCAATTAAGCCGACTATGCCCTCACCCAGCGGGATTTTAGCGCGCCCCACCGCACTGGCCGCTAAACCATCGGTGGCGGCCAGCAGGTAGTTTTGCTGATGGGTTTGGCGTAAGTAAATAGAGCAGCAGTCAACGTTCATGGCAGAACGGGTTTGGCGCACTAGCTCATTCATGGCCTCATTAAGGTCAGAGCTGGCCGTGACCTGCTGGACGATTTCCCGCAATTCCTTTAACACTGCCGCCTACTCCTTAAGTTGCGCCGCACGTTTAACGCCTTACGTTATACGTAAAGCAACTTACGTTTAATTTTACGATTTCTCATACTCGAAGCACACGAACTTCAAGCCAAAACGCCGACGCCTCAATCACTTACAGCGTATAACGTACAGCGTAAGGCGCTGCTTAGCGCGGCCGTTTACGCAATTCGCGCCGACCTTGCTCCGCCATCACGATAGGCGCAAATTCCTTTAATACCCGTCGATAGACTTCTCGTTTAAAAGACACCACTTGGCGCACCGGGTACCAATAGCTGACCCAGCGCCAATCATCAAATTCCGGTTGGCCATGACAGCCAAACTCAATATGTGGCTCTTGTTCTGATTCCAATCGCAACAGAAACCACTTCTGCTTTTGACCAATGCAAACCGGATTACTGTCCCATCGAACCAAGCGCTTAGGCAGCTTGTACTTAAGCCAGTGGCGCGTGACCGCAAGCAAAGTTACATGCTCAGGTCTAAGCCCAATTTCTTCGTACAGCTCCCGATACATGGATTGTTCCGGACTTTCACCGTCATCCATACCACCTTGCGGAAACTGCCAAGAATGCTGGCCGTAGCGCCTCGCCCACAGCACCTGGCCTTTGCGATTGCAGATCACTATGCCTACATTGGGACGAAAACCGTCGCCATCTATCACGCAATCACCAGACTAAAAAAATAACATACCGAGGATTGTTCCATATTCCCCTATTCGCGGCAAATGATGCTGGTCACATAGCTGAAATAGCCAATCTTGAATAACTTGTGTTTTTGTCAATAGTTATGAACAAAAAAGGATCCATCAAGGATCACTTGCCCCCATATTGTGTGGATAAGCTTGTGATAAAGGCTGTATAGCTTGCACAAGTCTGCAGTACGCCAATAGAGAAGCCTGAGCCTGATCCTAAAACACAACAATAATAAACCAATATAATCAAAGCATTAAAAACAAAAAAAAGGATCGAACTGGATCTTTGCACAGGCAATTTAAACCTTATTTGATTGTGAGCAAGTTGCACTGTACAAAAAACAACCACACCCAAGTTATCCACAGCATTAAGGTAAAATTCGTGTTAACAAAACAAAACAACCGCCGTGCTCGGCAAATTTTCGCCCAAAAAATGCTAAAATCAGCATTCACCTGACTTATCCAGAATTTCTGTGGATAAGCCTGTGTAGCTGGCTGTTTTTGTGAGCGAAAAAACGTATATGATGACGCTAATCAGTGAGACGGATCAGTCGTTAGCTATAATGTTTTTTAAATCATTAGCTTGCATCGATTGCTGTCTTGTCAGTCAGTATTCATCTTTTATATTAGGGTTGATGATATTTTGCACAATTTAGGAATGCGCCCTCTGGACCGCGCCGCCTTGCTGCACAGTGCCGAACAATTAACTGGCTTATCGTTAGCGGAAATTGCCCAGCAGTTAGGGCTCTCGGTGCCGGAAAACCTGCGCCGCGATAAGGGTTGGATAGGTCAATTATTGGAGTTAGCCTTAGGTGCCAGTGCGGGTTCCAAGCCAGAGCAAGACTTTCCAGAGCTAGGCGTGGAGCTCAAAACCATACCGGTAGATGAGCGCGGTAAGCCGCTAGAAACCACCTTCGTCAGTGTGGCACCGCTCACCGGCATCAGTGGTTTGCGCTGGCAAGATTCAAACGTGCGCAACAAACTCTCTTGCGTGCTGTGGATCCCCATTATCGGCACCCGCCAAACGCCGCCCGGCGAGCGGATCGTCGGGCCTCCTTTATGGTGGCAACCCACGGCAGAAGAAGAACAGCTATTGCGCCAAGATTGGGAAGAGATCATGGAGCTGATAAGCCTAGGGCAAATTCAGACCTTAAGTGCGCGCCATGGCCAAGTGCTGCAATTGCGCCCCAAAGCGGCCAACAGTAAGGCGCTAACCGAAGCGGTGGGCGCACAGGGTCAACCCATCATGACGCTACCGCGCGGCTTCTATCTTAAAACCGGCTTTACCGCCGCACTCTTAGCCCGGCATTTTATGATTTAACTCACAGCGCCGAGCGCCCAGCACCAAGCGCCTAGCTAAAACACAGACACCCTCTTTTGTTTAGCTTGGTGCCGGCCGCTTGGTGCTCGGCGCTGCTGTAAACATCACTATTTTTCCGTGCTTCTCGTAAATAAAGAGGCGTGCCTCTCGTGACAAATAAGCGTGGCAAAGGATCTTTATTCTTTAGCTTGGTGCTTGGTGCCGGGCGCTAGGCGCTGCTCTTCTGGCTGCTCTTTCAGTCGCCAGATCAACCAGGCCACCAGCAAGATCCACGGAATGGCGAATAGGTTTAACCACGCCCAACCCAATAGTACTAAGCCTTGGCCGGCGAATAAGCTGCCCACGGCGGCGGCGCTAAACACCATAAACTCGTTGATGCCCTGCACTTTGGCTTTTTCTGCCGGCTGGTAGCTAAAGGTCAATAAATGGGTGGCGCCAATAAAAGTGAAATTCCAGCCCACGCCTAATAACAACAAGCCCCACCAGTAATTCCAAAAACCTTGCCCCGTGAGGTTCACCAGCACGCTGGCTAATAAGGCACCACAGCCCCAGAGGATCACCCGCCGCGTGCTGAAACGTCGGATCAGCGCGCCGGTAAAAAAAGACGGCACAAACATACCCAGTACATGCCATTGGATCACATAGGCCGTGGCACTAAAGTCATGCTGATCATGGTTCATGGCCAAGGGGGTAGCGGTCATGATCAACACCATAATGCCGTAACCTATCATGCCCGACGCTACCGCCGCCAGCAGCAAGGGTTGAGCAAATAACTGACCATAACTTCTTATTTGAGCCTGGGCATTGATCACCGCAGGCTTAGGTAAAGGCAGCATCATGATCAAACATAAGGCCAACACATAGAGGCCGAATAAACCGTAAAACGCGCCCGCGTAAGGGCTGGCGCTATGCCAATCTTGAGACAGTATGGCCAAGTTTGGCCCGATAATGGCCGCTAATACGCCACCCGCCATCACCATGCTAATGGCGCGCGCATGCAGCGGCTGGGCACAGGCTTCCAAGGCCGCAAACCGATATTGCTGCCCGACACCGATAGCAATACCGATTAAAAAAGTGCCCAGCGCAAACAGGCTTAAGCTGGTCAGCAATAACCCCTGCAACGACACCCAAGTACCTAACAGACCGATAAGATTGCCGACTACGAAGCCGGTTTTTCTACCCAAGCGCTGCATTAAGTGTGCGGCGGGCAAGGTGGCACAAATAACACCGATAAACTGGCAAGCAATCGGCAGCGTCATCAAGGCGGGATGTGCCGCTAACTCTTTGCCCACCAAGGCGGAGATCGACACCAGCAAAATATTGCCCGACATTAACAAAGCTTGCGCCAGTGTTAAGCCCCACACGGTAATCGGCATTGAGATTTCCTTACGTCAAAAGCGCCGAGCGCCCAGCACCAAGCTAAATAGAAAACAATAGGGCGTCTTCCTGACCTGCGTCAAGAAGACGCCTTAAGCACTGAACCCAGCTAAATACAGATGTCTATACTTAGCTGGGCGCAGGGCGCTTGGAGCTAGGCGCTTCGCTTTTAGCAAACAAAAAGGCCCGCAGATGCGGGCCTTTTATCACAACCGGTCGGCTGTTACTTCTTAGCGCTACGAGGTGCAGCGCCACGTGCAACAAGACGCTCTTTAATACGAGCAGCCTTACCGGTACGGTCACGCAGATAGTACAATTTAGCGCGACGTACAAGGCCACGGCGCTTCAGCTCAATGCTGCCGATCAACGGGCTGTGGGTCTGGAAAGCACGTTCTACGCCTTCACCGTTAGAAATTTTACGCACGGTGAACGCAGAGTGCAGACCACGATTACGCATGGCAATAACAACGCCTTCGTATGCCTGAAGACGTTCTTTACCGCCCTCGGCCACGCGTACTAATACGCGTACGGTATCACCAGGACCAAATTCAGGATGGTCGGTACGTAATTGTTCGTCTTCCAGCTGCTTAATAATTTTGCTCATGATACTTCCTTTACCTAGGGTAAACTGAAAACTCTACTGTTTCGATTCGTGATGTTCACGAATAAATTGGGCAAGAAGGTGTTCTTGCGTGTCAGTCAGAGCTAGGTTGTTTAATAGTTCCGGTCTTCTTAACCAGGTACGACCTAACGACTGCTGCATTCTCCAACTGGCTACCTCGGCGTGTTTACCACTCAACAACACTTTAGGAACGGCCATTCCCGCCAGTTGTTCAGGGCGCGTGTAATGCGGGTGATCCAAGAGCCCTTCACTGAAGGAGTCTTGTTCCGCACTGGCCATGTCGCCTAATACACCCGGCACCAAACGAGCCACCGCGTCTACTAGCACCATGGCCGGCAATTCGCCGCCACTGAGCACATAATCACCCACCGACCACTCTTCGTCGACATCGGCTTGGATGATGCGCTCGTCCACTCCTTCGTAACGACCGGCGACCAAAATCAGCTTTTGCTGTTGGGCCAATTCGCTAACGCCTTGCTGATCCAACTTGCGGCCTTGAGGAGAAAGGTAAATGACCTTAGCTCCAGGGCCTGCTGCCTCTCGTGCTGCGGCTATCGCATCACGCAAGGGTTGCACCATCATTAGCATCCCAGGTCCGCCCCCGTAAGGTCTGTCATCGACAGTGCGGTGTTTATCCTGAGCGAAATCTCGTGGATTCCAGCATTCAAATGTCAACAGACCATCTTTAACGGCCCGCCCGGTTACACCAAAGTCAGACACAGCCCGGAACATCTCCGGGAAGAGGCTAACCACCCCTATCCACATGATGATTTTCTCCGTGCTAGATGACTTAAGTTAAAAATCCGGTTCCCAATCAATTTCTATGATGCGCTCTGCAAGATCTACAGACTTTATCACTTGATCCTCGATAAACGGGATTAACCGTTCACGCTGACCAAAAGCGTCTTTGGCATTCGCTTTGACTACTAATACGTCGTTAGAACCGGTTTCCATCAACTGCGAAACTTGGCCAAAATCATAGCCTTTGGTGTTCTGCACTCGACAACCGATCAAGTCACGCCAGTAGAATTCGTCGGCGGGCAAGGGCTTAAATAACTCTGCACTGACGCCGATATCGGAGCCGGTTAACAGCTGGGCTTCTTCGCGTTGCTCAACATGGTCGAGCTTACAAATAAGACCGTTATTATGGCGTTTCCAGGCCGAAACCTTAATTTCACGCCAGCCAGTACCTACTCTCATCAGCCAAGGCTGATAATCGAAAATACCATCGGGTTGGTCGGTAAAGGAGTTGACCTTCAACCAACCTTTAATGCCATAAACGGCGCCCAGTTGGCCTACTACTACAGGTTCGCTCACTTTAATTTCCTACCTTGATTCAGACTTAAGCCGCAGCTTTAGTTGCGTCTTTTACTAACTTGGCAACACGCTCAGATAAAGTCGCGCCTTGACCAACCCAGTGATTAACGCGCTCAAGATCGATGCGCAGCTTTTCAGCTTGGCCAGCAGCCAATGGGTTGAAGAAGCCTACTTTCTCGATGAAACGGCTGTCACGTGCGTAACGGCTGTCTGCCACTACTACTTGGTAAAACGGACGCTTCTTAGCGCCACCACGTTGTAAACGAATGGTTACCATATCGTCCTCTATATAACGGAACAAACAAGGTTCGCAAACAGTGCGAACCTTGGCTTAAAATAAGCCGCGTAATTGTACTCCAATAGGCTGTCATTGCAACAAAATTGGTCGCAGCCTGTTCGCCTTACGCGGTTAAATTTTCGTCGTGCTCATTTCAAAACATACCGCCGTGCTATTAAAGCCCCGCGCAGCACGCTAAAAATTAGACTCGGCGCTTAAAACGGACGACCACCACCGCCCATGCCACCCATACCGCCGGGGCCCATCATGCCTTTCATTTGGCCCATCATCTTGCGGATGCCGCCTTTGCCGGACATCTTCTTCATCATCTTTTGCATCTGGGTAAATTGCTTAAGCAATTTATTCACTTCTTGTACTTCAGTGCCCGAGCCCAAGGCGATACGGCGCTTGCGTGAGCCTTTAATTAAATCCGGATGGCGACGTTCGCGCGGGGTCATGGAGCCGATAATGGCTTCCATGCGCACGCTCATTTTATCGTTCACCTGATCTTTTACGTTATCCGGCAACTGGCTCATGCCCGGCAACTTATCCATCAAGCTCATCATGCCGCCCATGCTGCGCATTTGCGCCAACTGGTCACGAAAGTCTTCTAGATCAAAGCCTTTACCTTTTTTCAGCTTCTGCGCCATTTCGGCGGCTTTGTCTTTATCAACCGAGCGTTCCATTTGGTCGATTAAAGACAACATGTCGCCCATGCCCAAAATACGCGAGGCAATGCGATCCGGATGGAAAGGCTCTAGGGCCTCTATTTTTTCGCCCATACCGATAAATTTAATCGGCTTACCGGTAATGTGGCGCACAGAAAGCGCGGCACCACCACGGGCATCACCGTCGGCCTTGGTCAAGATCACACCGGTCAGCGGCAGCGCATCATTAAAGGCCTTGGCGGTATTGGCCGCATCTTGGCCGGTCATGGCGTCCACCACAAACAGGGTTTCAATGGGCTTGATGGCCTGATGCAGCTGTTGGATTTCATCCATCATGGCTTCATCAACGTGCAAACGACCGGCGGTATCGACGATCAACACATCAAAAAACTGCTTACGACCATAGTCCAGCGCGTTGCGCCCAATCTCTACCGGCTTTTGCTCGATATTACTGGGGAAGCACTCAACGCCTAAGTCGGCGGCCAAGGTTTCCAGCTGTTTAATGGCGGCCGGACGATAAACGTCGGCACTCACTACTAATACTTTTTTCTTATGGCGCTCTTTTAAATGCTTAGCCAGCTTGGCCACAGAAGTGGTTTTACCCGCCCCCTGCAAACCCGCCATTAAGATCACCGCCGGCGGCGTGGTAGACAAGTTAAGGTCTTCGTTGGCCTCACCCATTACCGACACCAGCTCAGCGTTCACTATTTTAATGAAGGCCTGACCTGGGCTTAATGACTTGGACACTTCGGTGCCCACCGCCCGCTCTTTAACGCGATTAACAAAATCCCGCACCACTGGCAGCGCCACGTCTGCTTCGAGTAATGCCATGCGCACTTCACGCAGGGTCTCTTTGATATTGTCTTCAGTCAGACGACCACGACCACTGATATTTTTCAGGGTGTGCGACAGCCTTTCGGTAAGATTTTCAAACATGATATAGCCCGCAGTTGGCGAAAATTACCTCTAGTATACCCAAGTTATCCGCGTAACTTAAGTCACCTTGGGTAGCGATATGCTTTGGGTTAAGGGTATACTGATAATTCTTCTTATTTCACCAATTAATGGCTTAAATTCATTATGGAATTGCTTGCTATTTTGGCGATGGCTTTTTACTTATTAACAGCCTTTGCCTGTGTGCATAATATACTCAACCCCAAGCAGCGTAACGGCCGCGCCAGTGTGCTGGCCGCGCTGTGCGCCATGGCGTTGCACGGCCTGTGGCTGTTCGACATCATAGTGTTAGTGCCAGGGCAAAACCTGAGCATGCTCAATGTCGCTTCTCTGATCAGCCTGATTATTGCCGCCTTGATGACGGTGCTGGTCGCGCGCTTTAAAGTGTGGCTATTAATGCCTTT
Source organism: Oceanisphaera profunda (assembly GCF_002157895.1). GTDB lineage: Bacteria > Pseudomonadota > Gammaproteobacteria > Enterobacterales > Aeromonadaceae > Oceanimonas > Oceanimonas profunda. The sequence goes on along the minus strand of NZ_CP021377.1, from coordinate 2,330,639 downwards.
GGTCTATGGTTTTGCCGCATTATTGTTAGCCGCCGACTGGCTTATTCCTAGTCATTACAGCATGTACTTAGAAACACGCCCTGAAGTGCTATTGCACATCGGCTTAGGCTTGATGTCCTATTCACTGTTAGCGATTGCCTCCTTATTGGCGATTTTACTGGGCTTTTTAACGCACCGCCTCAAGTCCCATAAGTTGACTAACCTGCCCTCTATGCCGCCTTTAATGACGCTGGAGCGCTACTTAATACGATTAATTTTTATCGGCGTGGTGGTGCTGACGCTGTCTATCTCCAGCGGTTTGTTTTTCTTACAAGATATGTTTAGCCCAGGTAAAGCCCACAAAGCGATTCTCACTATCATTGCATGGTGTGTCTATGTGGGTTTACTCTGGGGACATCATCGTTTGGGTTGGCGGGGCCGAAAAGTGATTTGGGCCAGTGTGATCGGCAGCTTATTACTGACGCTGGCTTATTTTGGCAGCCGATTTGTACGCGAGGTAGTATTGGGCTGAACGATTTAACTACCCGTGGTCAAACCTTACGGAAAGACTCAAAAATACAGCTCACATTTTAATAATTGATTAGTTTTATGACACAGGATGGTCTGCTTGGACGAAATCTCCACGGGCACCCTTACGGGTGTCCTGATAGCCTTACTCTTTCTTTCTGCTTTTTTTTCGAGCTCAGAAACCGGCATGATGTCGCTCAACCGCTATCGGTTACGCCACCTTGCGCAAAACAACAATAAATCCGCGATTCGCGTTGAAAAATTATTGGCGCGCCCAGACCGCTTAATCGGCCTGATCTTAATTGGCAATAACTTGGTTAATATTATGGCCTCGGCCATTGCCACCTTGATTGCGATTCGTCTGTTCGGCGATTTAGGGGTCGCGGTCGCCACCGTGGGGCTAACCATAGTGGTGCTGATTTTTTCTGAGGTGACCCCAAAAACTCTCGCCGCCCTCTACCCTGAGCGAGTGGCGTTTCCGGCATCCATCATACTTAAACCCTTGATGTGGCTGCTGTATCCGGCGGTATGGATGATTAATGCCATCTCTAATGGCTTACTTATGTTGTTTCGCATTAACCCGCGCAACCAAGAAGATAATGCCATTAGCTCAGAAGAGTTACGCACCATAGTCAATGAAGCTGGGGCGCTGATCCCCCGTCGCCACCAAGATATGCTGTTGTCTATCCTCGATCTTGAGAAGGTCACCGTGGATGACATTATGGTGCCGCGTAATGAAATTTACGGTATCGACATCACGCAAGATTGGAAGAACATGAGTCGACGTTTGATGCAAAGCCCGCACACTAAAGTGCTGCTTTATCGTGACAGCATTGATGATGCCCTAGGCTTTATTCACGCCCGCGATGCGCTGCGCTTATTAGCTAAAGATGAGCTTTGTAAGTCCAACTTAATGCGCGCGCTGCGTGAGCTGTATTACATCCCAGAAGCCACGCCCCTTAATGTGCAGCTGGTGAAGTTTCAGCGCAACAAAGAGCGTATTGGGCTTATCGTCGATGAATACGGGGATATTCAAGGCTTGGTGACATTGGATGATATTTTGGAAGAAATTGTGGGTGATTTTACCACTACCATTAGCCCCACTTTAAGCGATGAAATTAAGCCCCTCGACGATGGCTCTTACCTGATTGAAGGGTCCGCCAGCATACGAGACATTAATAAAGAGTTGGGTTGGCAGCTGCCTTGTGACGGCCCCCGCTCGCTGAATGGCTTAATCTTGGAATATTTAGAAGAAATCCCAGAGGCAAACATTGGCCTGCGCTTATCGGGCTATCCGCTGGAAATCTTGGAAGTCGAAAACAATATGATCAAGCTAGTGCGCGTGCTGCCGTATTACTTTAAGTAGCGCGTGAGGCGTGAGGCGTGAGGCGTGAGGCGTGAGGCGTAAAAATAGCTCTTGGCGCCTTACGCCGTCAATAATGAATCATTGCTAGTCTTAGCAGCTGATAGCGTATCGCGTTTATTTCACTTCGATGTTTACCGCGGGCTCTAACTCGCTGAATACGCTCATTAGCTCATCTCGGTTACTGATCAAATCTGCTAGCGTATAGCTTTCCATCACCGCTAAAAAGGCTTCCATGGCTTCTTTCAGCGCGTCTTTTAACAAGCATATCCGTACCAAATAACAAGCTGGACTGCCGCAATCAATGCCATTGAGGTTGTTCTCTAGAGAGCGGATCACTTGGCCTACATTGATATCACTGGCCGGTTTGGCTAAACGTATACCGCCATTTTTACCGCGCACCGCTTTAATATAACCTTCGCGCGCCAGCTGGTTCACCACCTTTACCAGATGATTGCGCGACACGTCATACAGTTTGGAAACGTGCCCCACTGAGCTCAGCTCTCCCTCAGGCAAGGTCGCCAAGTACATTAGCGTTCTTAGACCAAAGTCCGTGTAGGTGGTCAACTTCATGGGCAGTTCCTGAGTGAGTAAAAAGGTACATATATAATACAGATTAGTGTAGCAGTGTGGCATTAAATACCCACATTGGCAGCAAGTATATGCTTACCGCCCTGCTAAGGGCTTAAAACATTAAGCGATGATTCAACTCTTTGACCTTAGGCGCGGGCATTCTGGCGGCCAAGGCGGCACTGAGGCGCTGTGCCTCTTGATGCTGCTTTTTATCGTTCAGCACCATTTCTTTGAGCCACAAATACGCTTGCGGATAATCCAGCGGGCTACCGCTACCACTTAACAGCCATTTAGCCCAAGTAAACTGGGCTTTTTCAAAGCCTAAACTGGCTGCTTCCTGCATCAAAGGCGCGGCGCGCTCGCGGTTTTGTTGCACTAAAGTGCCGTCGTAATAATAACGCCCTAACTGCTCTAACGCTGCCGGCAAGCCTTGCTCGGCGGCTTTCCAGAGCATGGTCAAGCCGCGGCGGGATTGTTGCGGTACACAGACTCCCCACGCCAACATATCCCCCCATAAAAATTGATAGGCCGGCAGGCGCAACACTTCGGCTCTGGCTTCTATGTCTTGTGTTAGCTGGCAGTTATCTTTGTCTCGCACTTGCTGTAAATGACGGTTGGCATTGATCCATTCAATCAGCTCATATTCTTCATATAAGGGCACGGCACGCAGCTCGCCATCTGCCAAAGCCGCCACCGCTGAGTCTGCTGCCGCTCTGGCCTCGGTGGCATCATTGCGCTGTATATCGTCTGCATCAGGGCTTTGAGTAGCAGTCGTAAGCTTAGCGGCCGTGGCCGCCGTGGTAATACGCTCCGCCATGGTTTTGCTGCTCGCGGTCACCTCGCCTGTGCTAGCCGTTTCTTTTTGGGGCTGGCTCTGGGCTTGGGCTTGGGCTTGGGCTTGGGCTTGGGCAAAAGTTACGCTCACACCAACAGTGGTGCACAGCAGCAATAACCCTAGTCTTATTATCATCATGAATTTCCTCTGGCCTACATTGGCTATCGGCTCGGCGCCCGAAAAGTGAAACTCAACCTTCGGCCGCTGCACGTTTCGCGCCGCACGCTATACGATAAAGGACCACCCCCCCTCACACTCACGGGTGTTTACGTTCGGCGTATAACGTCAGACATGGCTAACGTGCTCTTAACGTTCTTTTAGTTTCTGTTGTCGCCAATAGCCGTCGAGCTCTGCTTCGCTGCAGTCTTGACTGCGTTTATTATCCGCCTGTAACGCTTGCTCAACCCCGCGAAAGCGGCGTTCAAACTTATCATTGGCGCCGCGCAGCACAGCTTCTGGATCTTGTTTTAAGTGGCGCACTAAATTTACACAGGCAAACAACACATCGCCCAGTTCATCGGCGATGCGGGCCGAGTTTTGCTCCGGCTGCTTGAGCTCGGCCATCACTTCATCCAGCTCTTCATATATTTTTTCTAGCACCGGTGGTAACGCTTGCCAGTCAAAGCCTACCGCCGAGCAGCGCTTCTGTATTTTATTGGCGCGCGTAAGAGCCGGTAAATTACGCGGAATATCATCTAAGGCGCTGGTGGCATTGGCATCTTGCTGACGACGCTCTTGGGCTTTTATGGCCTCCCAGTTGGCCTTGATCTCATCTTCACTGGTAAAGCGGCGTTCACCAAGCTCATGGTTCGGCTCATTGCTCGTAAAGACATGAGGATGACGGCGAATCAGCTTTTCGCTGACCGCTTGTACCACATAATTAAAATCAAACAGCGCCTGCTCTTTGCCAAGTTGCGCATAAAACACCACTTGAAATAACAAGTCACCTAGCTCATTGGGCAACTCATCCAGCGCATTGCGCGTAATGGTGTCCGCCACTTCATAGGCTTCTTCTAAGGTGTGCGGCACAAGACTTACAAAGTCTTGTTTTTGATCCCAAGGGCAACCAGATACCGGATCGCGCAGCGCCGCCATAATGCCGAGTAAGTCGTCGAGAGAATATTGTTTCATGCTACTCCTTAAATAGGTGTGCTGCTGCTGGCGATTTCGGCGTTATAACACTCACTCGTTTAATCACATAGAAAACTATGCTCATAAACTCGTGCCTGTTATGCCTAGAACTCGCTGCGCGACAACCCACCTAAAGGTGTAGCGCTCTGGATGGACAGCGGCATCACAACCTGCTGCGCTTTTTTTAAAACTTATAGCTTACGGCTTTCAGCTTTTCTTAAAGCCGTTTCGCTTCAATAATATCCGGTAACTGGCTGATTTTGGCTAAGGCGCGACTTAAGCTATCTATGTTGTAAATGCGCAGCACCATGTCCATGGTGGCAGTTTGTTGCTTACGACTGGCGTGACTGCTGAACTCCACCACATTAATTTTTTCATTGGCCAAAATAGTGGTGATATCACGCAATAAGCCAGATCTGTCGGTGGCCACCACGCGTAAGGTAATTTTATAACCACCGGCATTATTTTCGCCCCATACCGCTTCTACCAAGCGCTCGGGATGCTGGCTTTGTAATTCTTTTAATTGCTCGCAATCGTCACGGTGAATAGAAATCCCCCGACCTTGGGTAATAAAGCCGGTGATTTCATCTCCCGGTATCGGTTGGCAGCAACGGGCAATATTAGTCAATAGATTGCCCACCCCCTCCACTACTATGTGGCCTTTCGAGTTAGTTGTGGTGGGCTGTTTCGCGGCATTTAAGGCTAATTGGCGCAGTACCGCTTCGTCTTCTTCGGCGCTGGTGGGCTTTTTATGCAGCCCTTGCAGGTAGTTAAGCAGCTGGTTAATACGCAAGTCACCGCCACCGATCCCCGCTAGTAGATCATCGAGATGAGTGACGTTATAACGCTCTAATACTGTTTTATTAATTAGCGAGAATTGTAGGCCTAAACGGTCCAGCTCTTTATCCAACAGCTCTCGGCCGGCCACGATATTCTTATCGCGGTCTTGTTTCTTAAACCAAGTGCTGACTTTAGCCCGGGCACGACTGGTACGCAGAAACCCCTGATTTGGGTTCATCCAATCACGGCTTGGATTAGGCTGTTTTTGGGTAATGATCTCTACCTGATCGCCGGTTTGCAACGCGTAGGTAAAGGGCACGATGCGCCCATCAATTTTAGCGCCAATGCAACGATGGCCAATTTGGCTGTGAATGTAATAAGCAAAATCCAGCGGCGTGGCCCCAAGCGGCATGTCCACCACCTCGCCTTTGGGTGTAAAGACATAAACGCGGTCTTCAAATACTTGGCTGCGCAGCTCGTCGACTAAAGAGCCACTTTCAGCCAAGTCTTCTTGCCAGGCCAGCAGCTTTCTCAGCCAAGTAATTTTATCCTCAAAACCGCTTTGTTTGGTATTACCGCCACCTTCTTTGTATTTCCAGTGCGCGGCCACGCCCAGCTCTGCATCTTGATGCATGTCACTGGTGCGGATTTGTATTTCAACGGTTTTACCCTCAGGACCTAACACTACTGTATGAATCGACTGATAACCGTTGGGCTTAGGGTTGGCCACATAGTCATCAAACTCGCGAGGAATATGCCGAAATTGGGTATGCACCACGCCAAGTGCGCCGTAGCAGTCTTGTAAATGGGGGGTGACCACTCTCACTGCGCGCACATCGAACAGTTCGTCAAAATCCAGATGCTTCTTCTGCATCTTGCGCCAAATACTGTAGATGTGTTTAGGTCGGCCATAAACCTCTGCGGCCACTCCCGCCTCGGCTAACGCGTCTTTTAGGCCACTGACAAAATCTTGAATGTAGGCTTCACGCGCCAGCCGTTTTTCATGTAATAAAGAGGCGATGCGCTTATAAGTTTCAGGGTGTAAATAGCGAAACGATAAATCTTCTAGCTCCCACTTTAGCTGGCCGATACCCAGACGGTTGGCCAAGGGGGCGTAGATACTGGCAATTTCTTTGGCCACCAAGACGCGGGTTTCTTCATCGGCACCTTTTACTTCGCGCAGGCAGGTGATGCGCTCCGCAAGCTTGATCACCACGGCGCGCACGTCTTCGACCATGGCCATCAACATGCGCCGCACGCGATCAACTTGTACTTCTGAGTTTTTCTCATTTTGCAGATGCTGCAAGGAGCGGATGGCTTCCATGTCGAGCACGCCCTGCAATAAGCGCGGTATGGTAGCGCCAAACTTGGACTCAATTTCCGCCAAGGTTAGGTGGCCTGCTTCCACAAAGGGGTACAGCATCGCCGCCTTGACGGTTTCGATATCCATACTCAAGGTGAGCAATATGCCCACCATTTCCACCCCTTGGGCCTGCAATTGTAATAAATCCGGCAGCGGCGCCTTTAAGCTTAAACAACACTCATACAGCGCTTTTAACTGCTCTTGTTCTTCTGCCGCGAACGGCAAGCTCGCCGCCCATTCTTCTAAATTGAAGATGACGGTAAGATGAGTATTGCGTACTGCAACCATAGTTATCCCTTAACTTAACTCAATTCGAACAAGGCCATTGCTTCGCAATGCACCGTATGGGGAAACATATCAATTAAACACAAGCGTGTTAGACGATAACCCGCCGCCAACAATGGCAAGCTGTCGCGTGACAAGGTCACCGGATTACAAGACACATACAGCAAGCGCTCAGGTGCTAACTCGCACAAATAAGGCATCACCTGCTCGGCACCCGCGCGACCGGGATCCAACAACACCCGCTCAAATCCTTGCTGAGCCCAGGGTTCTTGGGTGAAGTCGGCGGCTAAATCTGCCCGATAAAACTGCGCTTGGTCTAAGCCATTGTCTTCTGCATTGCCGCGCGCTTGCTCCACCATTTCCATCACTCCCTCTACGCCAATCACGGCATGCCCGGCGGCCGCTAGCGGCAAAGAGAAGTTGCCCACCCCACAAAACAAATCCAATACCGCATGATTAGGGGTGGGCGCAAGCCAGTCTTGAGCTTTGGCCACCAATTGGCCATTAAGCGGCCCATTGATCTGAATAAAATCACCGGGAGTGAAAGAGAACTTTATATTATCTATCTGATAATAAAGTGAAAAAGGTACATGTAAAGGCCGACGACTATTATCGTCTTGTAAAAATAACGCCAGATCACGACTTTGTGCGAAAGACACCAGCAATTCCAAATCGTGAGCCGACAAGCTGCCGGTGTGGCGCAACAATATTGCCACGCCCTCACTCGCATCATAAAGCTCGATATGGCCCAATTGCTTGGTGGCCTTAAGCGCATTTAATAAGGTACGCAGCGGCGCAATTAACGCAGATAATTGCGGGCGCAACACACCGCAATGTTCAATTTCCACCAATTGGTGCGACTGACTGCGTCGAAAGCCTAACGCTACACCTTTGCCTTGCAGGCGAATAGAAAGGCGCGCCACGCGGCGATAGCCTTGGGTGGCGGAGTCCGTTAACCATTCAGGCTCGGGCAAGTCTGTGATGCCTTGGCGAGAAAAAAGCTGCGCCAAGGTGCGCGCTTTAAGTGCGCGCTGCTCGTTCACCGCCATATGCTGCAAAGAGCAGCCGCCGCAGTCATTAATATAAGGGCAAAAAGGCTGCTCTCGGGTGGGGGCAGGTTTAAGCACTTTTAGTAACCGCGCGGTTTGATATTTGGCATTTTGTTGCTCGATGCGCACCCGCACTTGCTCGCCTTTAAGAGCGGCCGGTACAAACAGCGGCTTCCCTTGATGACGAGTCACACCTATCCCATGGCTATTCACTTCTGCGATGGTCACGTCTAACGGCGCTTGAGTGGCGAGCTTGGGTTTGCTTTGCTTGAAGAACTGAACCATAAACGTGGAGGCCTCGAACCGGCTATGTCATCATAAGCATCTGTTGATTTGATGCGCGTATTGTCCCACATTAGCCCACTATGACCAAATACGGCCTGCGAGCCAGAATACTCGCCTACACCATAATTCCTACCCTGCTAATTGGTATATTTTTAGCCGGCTACTTTTCTGTGAGCCGCTATCAGCAATTAGAGGAGTCGCTGATCCGCCAAGGGGTCAATGTGATCGAACCCATGGCGCTGGCCAGCGAGCTGGCCTTAACCAGCCGCAATCGCGAGTCACTGAATCGGCTACTCAGTAATATTCATCGTAATAATAGCCCGCTGGTTAAAGCCATCGCCTTGTTTGATGAGCAAGGCCATTTGTTAGTCACCTCGAATTATCATCGAGATTTCACGCAACTGCGCCTAGCACAAGACGAACCGATTCCGTACGCCACCGAGGTAGAAAGTGGCGAGGGGGGCATTATTTTGCGCACACCAGTGCTTAGCGACAATATTCAAACCGACTCGGCTTGGGAAGACGTCTCGACCATTCCCATCGGTTACATCGCCATGCAGCTGACTAACGACTCGGCCATGCTGGTGCATTATAAAGATACTTTTTTTGCCAGTCTGATAGTGCTGTTAGGCGTGCTGGTGAGCATGCTCTTTGGCTTGCGCTTAATTAAGGGCGTATCGAAGCCGGTCACCGATATGATCACTGCTATCTATAAAATTCGTGAAGGACGGCTCGACACCCGAGTGCACGGTGAGTTTACCGGCGAAATGGACATGCTAAAAAGTGGTATTAACGCCATGGCCAAATCCTTGTCTGAATATCACGATGAAATGCAGCAAAACGTCGACCAAGCTACCTCAGACTTACGCGAAACGTTAGAGCAAATTGAGATTCAGAATATCGAATTGGACATGGCGAAAAAACGTGCTCAAGAAGCGGCGCGCGTCAAAACCGAGTTCTTGGCCAATATGTCCCATGAGCTGCGCACCCCGCTCAATGGTGTGATCGGTTTTGCTCGGCAATTACAAAAAACTCGCCTCACCGCCAATCAGCTCGATTACCTGACTACCATCGAAAAATCTGCACAAAATCTACTCAGTATTATTAATGATATTCTCGACTTCTCTAAGCTTGAAGCTGGCAAGCTAAAGATGGAGCAACTGCCTTTTTCACTGCGTGATGCCTTACAAGAAGTAATGACGCTGCTGGCTCCTAGCGCCCATGACAAAGGGCTGGAGCTCTCGTTACGGGTAGATGCGGCGGTACAAGACAGTCTAATGGGCGATTCGCTGCGCATGCAGCAAGTGCTGACCAACCTGGTTGGTAACGCCATTAAATTTACCGAACAAGGCAACGTGGATGTGCGCGTTGATGCTTGCCCAGCCAGACAGCCTGATCGCGCGGCACTGCGTATTCATGTACAAGATACCGGGATTGGTATTTCAGACGTACAACGGCGCCAGTTGTTTCAAGCCTTTAATCAAGCAGACTCCAGTATTTCTCGCCGCTATGGCGGCACCGGTTTAGGGCTGGTCATCACCCAAAAATTGGTGCATCAGATGGCGGGTAACATTGAGCTGCACTCGGAATTAGGTGCCGGCTCCGTGTTTAGTTTTACCCTAGAGCTCAATCGGGCCACCTTGCCCTTGGCTGAGCCGCTGCCACTGGCCAGACTCAGCCGAAAAACCGTGCTCTATATCGAAGAAGATAATTTTAGCCGCCGCGCCACCAACGCCTTACTACGTGAATGGGGCGTGCAGCTATTACATGAGCACAGTGAGAATACGCACCTGGATTGCGTACTACTCGGTTTTGGCCCCAACGCCTTGCCCAGCCAAATGGAGCAGAGCATTGAGCAACACAAGGCACAAGGCCGAAAGGTGGTGGTGTTACTCAGCTCTACAGATCCGGTGTTAGCCGACGCTTTAGTGCGCCACGGTGCCCACCTGTGCCTGACTAAGCCGGTTAATTATCAACGCTTAGCGCAAGCCCTGCTCAATCAAAAACCCAGCCGGCCCAAGCAAATCAGTTATCAACAAGCCGATTTGGAGCAAGATATTGAAGGCCAAACCGAGCCGGCTACCTTACTGCAAATTCCGTTACTGCCCGCCAGTCAAAAGCAGCAGATGCGCGTGTTAGCCGTGGATGATAATCCCGCCAACCTTAAACTGATTAGCGCCCTGCTGCGTGAGCAAGTCAGCCAAGTTGATACTTGCTCTAATGGCCAAGAAGCGCTGAATTTGGCGACCGTGAATCACTACGACGTGATCTTTATGGATATTCAAATGCCTTTGCTTGATGGCATACAGGCCACCCAAGAAATCCGCGCTGGTCAGGGCCCTAATGCGACAACGCCGATAGTGGCGGTAACCGCTCATGCCATCGCCGGTGAGCGCGAGCGCTTAATACTGCAAGGCATAGATGATTATCTGGCTAAGCCCCTCGATGAAAACATGCTGGCTCAGCTGATCCAGCGCTTCGCTCAGCCAACCGCACACCATAAAGAGCACAGCCAAATTAATTGGCAACTGGCCCTAAAACAAGCGGGCAATAAACCCGAGCTTGCCAAAGACATGCTGAGGCTGTTGCTAGAGAGCTTTGATGAGTTTGATCCCCTGCTCAATGCGGCGTTATCAGGTGAATTAGGCGAGCAACAATTGTATACCTCGTTACACAAGCTGCATGGCGGCACCGCCTACTGTGGCGTGCCCGAGTTACAGTCGTTAGTGGCCGAGCTAGAGCACGCCTTATTGGCCAAACAACCTCTTAGCGAATTAGAGCCAGAGCTACTGGAACTTGAAGAGCGACTCAGCCAAGTGCGAGACGAAGCTAAGGCTTATTTGTAATAGATAGCGCCCAGCACCAAGCGCTGGGCTAAAACAAAAAACCCGAGCCAATGCTCGGGTTTTTTTATCGTACGGATTCAAGCTTACATATGTGGTTTAAGATTTTTTAGCTTGGTGCTGGGCGCTTGGAGATTAAATCCCCTGTCTTGCTTCTTGCATTAAACGCTTCATGTCGCGGATGGCTTTTTCTAGGCCATCAAAGGCGGCGCGGGCGATAATGGCGTGGCCAATGTTCAGCTCATGCATCTCAGGGATGGCGGCAATGGGTTTCACATTGTGGTAATGCAGGCCGTGACCGGCATTTACCTTTAAGCCCGCTTTGTGCGCATAAGTGGCGGCGGCGGCAATGCGCTGCACATCTGCCGCTTGCTCTTCTTCGCTCACCGCATTGGCGTAATGACCGGTGTGAATTTCAATAAAGGGCGCACCGGTGGCCACGGCGGCGTCAATTTGGTTATGCTCGGCATCAATAAACAGCGACACCTTAATGCCGGCTTTGCTCAAGCGTTGCACCGCGGCGGTCACTTTATCTAGCTGGCCGGCCACATCTAAGCCACCTTCGGTGGTCACTTCTTCGCGCTTCTCTGGCACAAGGCAGACGAAGGCGGGCTTAATACGACAAGCGATATCGAGCATTTCGTCGGTGACCGCCATTTCCAAATTCATCCGCGTTTGGATAGTGTCACTTAATATTTCCACATCGCGGTCAATAATATGGCGGCGGTCTTCACGCAGGTGCACGGTAATACCGTCGGCACCGGCAAGCTCAGCCAGCGTGGCCGCATACACAGGATCCGGATAGCTGGTGCCCCGCGCATTGCGCAAGGTAGCAATGTGATCGATATTAACGCCTAAATATAATTCACTCACTGCGACTTCCTCTCTTTCCTTTGATAAACAGCGCACGACTGCGCAAAGGTCGGCCCGCTAAGTAGGGGGCCAACGCTTGGCGACTAAAGTGTTTGGCGGCTTGCAGTACCTCGGCGGTGCTAAAATCTAACTCCGCCAAGGCAGTTAGGTGTGCGCCCGCATAGGCGCCGGGTTGTGGCTTTAATAAACGGCTAAAGCCCGCTTCCGGTTGATATTGATACCAAGCATTGGCCTCTACCGCTTCTCCTGTTTGAGCATCGACGGTAAAGTCCACGCCATAGCCCAAGACATTGAGCATATAAAACTCAAAGTGGCGCAAGCAAGGCTCAAGGCTCTCACCCGCCGCTAACTTGTGCAAGGTGCTTTGATAAGCCTCAAACACTTCGTCAAAGGGGGTATGGGCTTCTAGCAGGTAATAAATCAGCTCGTTGAGATACAAGCCGCTGTATAAGGCGGTACTGATCAGGCGAATGGCTGGTGCCGTGGATTCCACTTTAAATAAGGTTTTCAGCTCGCCTTTGCCGCCAAAGGTCAAACTTAAGGGCACAAAGGGCTGTAACAGCCCTTTGAGTGGCGAGCGGGGTTGCCGGCTGCCTTTAGCGATTAAGCTTTGGCGCCCCTGCTCTTGGGTGAATACCTCGACCAGCTGACTGGTTTCTCGGTAGGGGCGACTGTGAATAACGAACGCCGCCTGCCCCTTCATCAATCGTCACCGTACCCCAAACTACGCAGTGCTCGTTCGTCATCGGCCCAACCGGATTTAACCTTAACCCACAGCTCGAGGAACACTTTTTGCTCCAGCAATCGTTCCAGATCTAGGCGCGCCTCGGTGCCAATCACTTTTAGTTTTGCACCTTTGTTGCCGATCACCATGCGTTTTTGACCCGTGCGCTCCACCAAGATCAAGCCGTTAATGCAGACCACGCCCTTGTCGTTCACCTCATAGGTTTCGATTTCTACGGTCACAGAGTAAGGTAATTCCTCACCCATAAAGCGCATGATCTTTTCACGGATAATTTCCGCCGCCATAAAGCGTGACGATCTATCCGTGATGTAATCTTCGGGGAAATGATGGGGTGACGGCTTTAAGCGAGCGCGAGCAAGCTTGGCAATCACATCAACGTTAGTGCCCTTCTCCGCAGACATAGGCACGATATCGGCGAAGTCCATCTTAGTGGCCAGCCATTGCAGGTGCGGCAACAGCTCTTCTCTGGTCTCAACGTTATCAATTTTATTCACCGCCAACACCACCGGGCATTCCAAGCGGCGCAGCTTGTTCAGCACCATCTCATCATCCGGTGTCCACTTAGTGCCTTCAACCATAAATACCGCCATCTCCACATCGCCCAAAGAGCTGGATGCGGCGCGGTTCATTAAGCGGTTAATGGTGCGCTTTTCTTCGATGTGCAAACCTGGGGTATCCACATAGATAGCCTGATAAGCGCCCTCGGTGTCGATGCCCATAATGCGGTGGCGCGTCGTTTGTGGCTTACGCGAGGTGATGCTGATCTTTTGCCCTAACAGCTGATTCAGCAGCGTTGATTTACCCACGTTGGGGCGACCGACAATGGCGATAAAACCGCAATAAGTTTGTTCTTGTGCTGTCATAGCAAGACTTCCAAAGCATGTTCGGCCGCTGATTGTTCGGCCTTGCGACGACTGGTACCAATGCCAATCACAGGTTGTGCCATGCCTTCAATCTGGCAATGCACGGTAAATTTTTGGTTGTGAGCTTCACCAATCACTTGCTCCACCGTATAGGTAGGCAAGGGTTTGCGCTTACCCTGCAACAGTTCTTGCAGGCGGGTTTTAGGATCTTTTTGATCGATACCCGGTTGAATCGCATTAAGGCGGTCTTCATACCAGCCCAGCATCATGGTTTGCATCTGCTCGATATTGGCATCCAGATACACGGCACCTATAATAGCTTCTACCGCATCGGCCAAAATCGACTCACGGCGAAAACCACCGCTCTTCAGCTCGCCTGGGCCTAAGATTAAATACTCGCCCAGCTCAAACTCGCGCGCCAGCTCGGCCAAGGTTTTCTCTCGCACCAGCGTAGCGCGCATCCGCGACATATCGCCTTCGTTAACCCGAGGAAAACGATGGAACAATGCATCGGCAATCACCATGCTCAGCAGTGAATCACCCAAAAACTCTAAGCGTTCATTATGGCGCGAACCAGCGCTACGGTGCGTTAACGCCCGTACCAACATGGCTTGGTCATTAAAGGTGTAACCTATTTTCTTTTCTAAAATGTGCAAATTTTTCATTAATGAATAGCGCCTATGCGGCTAAAACGGACATTACTGGGCACCCAAGCGGGTAACCAGCTGTCTGCATTGCGTTCAAATTCAAAGCTTATCCAGATGGCGACAGCTTTACCGACGAGGTTTTCTTCGGGTACAAAGCCCCAAAAACGGCTATCGGTACTGTTGTCTCTGTTATCACCCAAGGTAAAATAATGTCCGGCCGGGACTAGCCACTCGTTCTGAGCCGTATTGGGCTGGCCATAATAGAGCGATACCCGGTCTGGCTGTATGGGGTTGCGCAAAATATCGTGGCCGCGCTCGGTTAAGTTTTCACTAAAGCGCTCTAATGCTGTGCCCATTTGTGAAAACTCGCCCGCTTGCCCAGGGGTCAACGCCACTGGGGCAAAATCAGGACAATCAGTGCCCTCACAAGCCGGTTTGATAAACAGCTGCTTATCTTGGTAAACCACTCGGTCACCCGGTAAGCCAACTACGCGTTTGATATAATCGACACGGGTGTCTTCGGGGTATTTAAACACCACGACATCGCCGCGCTTAGGCTGGCCGGTAGCAATTAAGGTGGTATTGCCCACCGGCTCTTTTAAGCCGTAGGCAAATTTTTCTACCAAAATAAAATCACCCACCAGCAAAGTCGGCATCATGGAGCCAGACGGTATTTGAAACGGCTCATAAATAAAGGAGCGCAAGATCAATACCGCCGCAATCACTGGGAAAATTGAGCGAGCTTGCTCAATCCAACCCGGTATTTTGGCGGCACGCGCTAACGCTGCTTCATCCACTTTGTTGCCGTGGGCCACTTGGGCTGCGGCTATTTTGCGCGCACGGGCCGGAGCCCACATCCATTTATCACAGGCCCAAATAATGCCAGTCACCAACGTGACCAGCACTAAAATTAAGGCAAAGTTGCTCGCCATACTTACTTATCCTTACCGACGTGAAGAATCGCTAAGAAGGCATCTTGGGGGATATCTACCCGGCCCAATGACTTCATGCGTTTTTTACCTTCTTTCTGCTTAGATAGCAGCTTTTTCTTACGGCTAACGTCGCCGCCATAACACTTAGCGGTTACGTCTTTACGTAAGGCTTTAACGGTACTGCGCGAAATGATCTGGCTGCCAATTGAGGCTTGAATGGCAATATCAAACATCTGACGCGGAATAAGCTCACGCATCTTATCTACCAGCTGACGACCACGATAAACGGCATTGGCTTTGTGGGTAATCACGGCTAAGGCATCGACGCGATCACCGTTGATCATAATATCCAAACGCACCATGTCGGCGGTTTCAAAACGGCTAAAACCGTAATCCAAAGACGCATAACCGCGGCTGCAGGACTTCAAACGGTCGAAGAAATCCAATACCACTTCCGCCATCGGAATATCGTAGCTTAATGCCACCTGCTTGCCGTGATAAACCATGTTCTTTTGCATACCGCGTTTCTCGATACACAAGGTGATCACGTTGCCTAAGTATTCTTGTGGCACCAGAATATTACACTCGGCAATCGGCTCACGCAGCTCTTCGATGTTATTCAGCGCCGGCATATTAGACGGGCTAGAAACATAAATGATTTCGCCGTCGGTTTTAACGATTTCATACACTACGGTCGGTGCCGTGGTAATCAAGTCTAAGTCGTATTCGCGCTCTAAGCGCTCTTGGATGATTTCCATGTGCAACAAGCCTAGGAAACCACAACGGAAACCAAAGCCTAAGGCGTTAGAGGTTTCTGGCTCGTAGAACAAAGAGGCATCGTTGAGCGAGAGCTTATCCAACGCATCACGGAAAGCTTCATAGTCATCGGCAGAAATGGGGAACAAGCCCGCATATACCTGTGGTTTCACTTTCTGAAAGCCCGGTAATGCCGACTCAGCGCCGTGCTTGGCGTGAGTGAGCGTATCGCCCACAGGTGCGCCGTGAATTTCTTTAATGCCGCATACTACCCAGCCCACTTCGCCGCAGCCTAAGCCCTCGGTGTCAGTTTGTTTGGGGGTAAAGATACCAATGCGATCCACACCCCACACTTGGCCGGTGCTCATGACTTTGATTTTGTCGTGCTTCTTCAGCTTACCGTGCTTCACCCGCACCAAAGAGACCACGCCCAGATAGGCGTCAAACCAAGAATCGATGATCAGCGCCTGCAGCGGGCCATCAGGGTCACCTTCTGGTGGCGGGATCTGGCTGACGATACGCTCCAGTACTTCATCCATGCCCACACCGGTTTTAGCGGAGCAGCGCACCGCGTCCATGGCCACTATGCCGACTATGTCTTCAATTTCGGCTGCCACTCGCTCAGGCTCAGCTTGTGGCAAGTCAATCTTGTTCAAGATTGGCACCACTTCTAAGTCCATATCCAGTGCTGTGTAGCAGTTAGCCAAAGTCTGTGCCTCAACACCCTGACCTGCGTCAACCACCAGCAAAGCCCCTTCACAGGCGGCCAAAGAACGAGAAACTTCATAAGAGAAGTCGACGTGCCCCGGCGTATCGATAAAGTTCAGCTGGTATGTTTCGCCGTCGTCGGCCTGGTAGTTGAGGGTCACACTTTGCGCTTTAATAGTAATGCCGCGCTCGCGCTCTAAATCCATGGAATCGAGCACTTGCTGTTGCATTTCTCGGTCTGACAAACCCCCACACACCTGGATCAAACGATCGGACAGGGTGGACTTGCCGTGGTCTATATGAGCGATGACGGAAAAGTTACGAATGTGCTTCATGATGAGATAAGGAGTCCGTAGTCTGAAAAGCAAGGGTAAAGGCAGGATTCTACTGGATTAGCATTACCGAGGCCAATCCTTAGTCAATATTAGCTGGCGACGAGGCAGTGCCAAGCCTCATTAGAGTCAGGCTTATGCCGTATAAACAACAGTGTCAGGAGTTTTCGGCCTCGTAGGCAACGTTTGTCATGGGCAGCAAGGCGGCGAGGATCACCGGCTCAGTCGCTAACTGCCCACTCCAACGGGAGGCCAGCACGAAGCCAAGCGTGCCGCCGATAGCCGCCCCCAAAATAGTGCCGCCATCGCCCATGCCCAAACCTATGCTGGCCAGCAAGGCGCCAGCTAGCACTAATAACAGCGGGAATAAATACACTAAAAACACGCTGCGCAACAAGCTGTGATCAGGAATGCCAATCCGCACTTGTTGATTCACCGTTAGGGCTAAGTCAGTGGCAATCACAAATCTATGGTCGCGACTAGGCAAGGCTTTAGAGACGATACCGGTACCGCAATTACTGTTTTGCTTGCACTGGCCACAGGCCGACTTACTAAAACACACCACTTCTACTTGGCCGTCATACACCGCAGAGACGGTCGCTATTTCTTCAATCATGCGCGGTCCTTAGCTCTGCTTGTAAGTTGATGTGGCAGTAAAACCATTAAGGCGTTTCAACCCGGGTAATAGACTCTGCAATTTGGCGGGCCGTTTCAACAGGAACCGCGCCCACCACGGTAATATCTGCCCCTGCAGGCGAGGTAACATTCAGTAGGTGGGTCGCACCTTGGCGCACTAATTGCTGTTTCACTTCCGTTTGCGCTTTGGCTTGAGACAGATACACAGACACATCCACCAAGCTGTTTGAAAGCATCACATAATCCACCGCTTGCTCGGTAATGGGCAACTTATGTTTATCTTGTGAGCGCAGCTCAAAGCCCGCGGGCAACCAGCCAAAACGCCAAGGCAGCTGCTGTTGCGGTGCCGGATACACGTCGGATACAGACACTACAGCAGGCAAATTAGCGGCTTTTAATTCTTTAATTAACGGGCTCGGCATATCGCTGACCTTAAGTGCAACGCCCATACTTTGTTCGACCACTTGAGCATCTTCACTCAAGGTATCCAATTTCACCAACAAGCCGGTTTCTTGATCCAACCACAACACATAGCCGTAATAATCCGCTGATTTAGGCACCAAGCGCACTACTTGCGCCACTCTGCCTAATACTCGGCTGCGCCCTGCTGACACCGCATCATATTTAGCCAATAAGGAGTCGAGCGACATTTGTTGTAGTCGATAAAAAAGACCAGGCAGGTTGGAGTTTTTCAGGGTGTAGCCACTGTGGCTGGCATCAAAGAAACTGGTTTCGTCGCCGCGCTGCACAAATTCTCGGGGCCGGCCATTGAGATGAGTGAGGTGGGTAAACACTTGGCCGTCAAGATGGCCCCGAGTCAGTCGCTTAGGCTCAAGTTCACCTTGGCTAAACTCAATTAGCGTGAGCTCAAAATTAAGTTGTTGATAAGCCTGCTGCATGCGCTGCAACAAGCTGGGCGCCGAGCCATCTTCGGCCATTACCAGACCGGGGAAAACCCATGCAAATATCAGGATAACGGCACTCAGCCCCTGTTTTTTCAAACTGTTTACCTTTAATTTTGATGAAGTTGAATTTTTATGAAGCAGCTACTAGGTGTGGCGCAGACGCAGATTTTGACGCGGTTGTTAGGTGAGACACAACCGCTGGTTTACGTTGGCACTAGTGTTGGCGCAACCGCTGCTGCAACTCATGATCCATCAATAATTCATGAATACGTCGTTGCTGCTCTAATAATGCTTGCTCATTAGTAGGCTGCTGCGACTGAGCTCGATAGTTCAGGCTCACAGGCGTCGCGCTGCCACTCAGGGGTATGGTATTGAGCACCGGCGATTGCATGTCTTGCTGACTGTATTGCTGCACGCCCACAATTAACGCCGCCGATACAGATGCAGCAATCGCAAACTGGCCAGCATAACGCAGGGCTGGCGCTAAGCGACCAAAGCGGCCTCGCACCACATTGCTCGCAACGGCTTGCTCTGACGTGTCTTGATACTGGTCATTGGCACTGCGCTGCACGCCCTTATGACCTTCAGTGCTAATAGTACTCACTGAATGCGGTGCTTCATCGGCTAACGCCGCCAAGATGTTATCACTCATATCCAGATGCAAATGCGTCGGCAAGTCGTTACGCAAGGCATCACCATAAAGATGATAACGCGCAAAAGTGTCTGCCGATGCAGGTTCGCTGCTCAATTGCTCCAGCAAAACTTTGTCTTGAAGCTCACCGTCAACCAAAGCCGAGATTTGCTCTTTGTTTGCCGCCTTGTTTGCAGCATTGGTGGCTTCATGGTTTGCCATGTCGTTTGCCATAACAGTTATTCTCCGTTCAACCCTGAAGTAATGGCTGGACTCGCTTGTCGATTGCTTCGCGTGCTCTAAATATTCGAGAGCGAACCGTGCCTACAGGACAGTCCATCACGCTGGCAATGTCTTCATAGCTCATCCCTTCCAGCTCTCGCAAGGTTATCGCTGTTTTAAGATCTTCGGGCAGTGCATCTATGGTGTCAAAAACGGCCCGCTTAATCTCTTCCGATAACATGAGTCGTTCCGGTGACGCTTGGTCTCTTAGGCCATTGCCACCGTCATAATACTCTGCGTCTTCTACTTCAACATCGCTACTGGGTGGGCGTCGTTTTTGCGCCACTAAGTAGTTTTTTGCCGTGTTCACCGCAATGCGATACAACCAAGTATAAAAAGCACTGTCGCCTCTAAATCCGGACAAAGCCCGATATGCTTTAATAAATGCTTCTTGCGTCACATCCGGCACATCACCTGAGTTGGACACGTAACGCGACACTAGGTTCGCCACTTTATGCTGATATTTTTTAACCAGTAAGCCGTAGGCGTTCTTGTCACCACGCTGCACCCGTTCAACCAGCTGCTGATCTGTAAATTGATCGCTCATGGGAGCCGCGTAACCTCCGAATAGTCCGATGCTAAAAACCATCGGCTCGTAATAAGCGCACCTTTATTGACTACGGATGCGAGGAAAAGTTCAGTGTCTGTTCACCATTCGCTGTGCAATGGTGATGGTGCTAAGCGCATTTTACGGCGTTAGCGCTTATTTTATCTAGAATAACTGCATTACTTAAGCTTTGCCTTGTATAAGGCCACCCTCTGCAACGGCAAAAGCGACCGTGACAAACCAGCAGCCCCTCCACTCAGTGAAGAACGGTGATTCTGGCTGCGCCGACTGCTCGCTTGCGATAACATAGAAAAATTATCCACAGTGGGTCAATGATACTTATGAAGGATCCTGTTGAATACCTCTGCGACGTGCTCATTATTGGTAGTGGCGCCGCCGGACTCTCACTGGCATTAAAACTGGCCGATCACGCCCAAGTGCACTTACTCAGCAAAGGACCGCTCGCAGAAGGCTCGACCCTCTACGCTCAAGGTGGCATTGCCGCCGTGTTCGATGCCACCGATAGCATAGAATCTCATGTGGCCGATACTCTGATTGCCGGCGCCGGCTTATGTGACGAGGCCGTGGTCGAATATACCGCTCGCCAAGCCCCGGGCGCCATTCAATGGCTGATTAATCAGGGCGTGCCCTTCGATACCGAGCCCTCGGTACAAGGCAAGGCGGCGTATCACCTTACTCGCGAAGGCGGCCACAGCCACAGACGTATCTTTCATGCCGCCGATGCTACCGGTAAAGCAGTGCAGCTCACGCTAAACGAGCGCGTACGCCAACATCCTAACATTCATATTCTCGAACGGGTTAACGCGCTCGACTTAATTACCAGCGCCAAACTAGAGCCTACCGCGAGCGACACTGGCCAACCCGCTCAAGAAACAGAGCAAACAGGCAATCGCGTGTTGGGCGCCTATGTTTGGAACCGCAATAAAGAACGAGTAGAAACCATTCGCGCCCGCTTCGTGGCCATGGCCACCGGTGGCGCCTCTAAGGTTTATCAATATACCTCAAACCCTGATGTCAGCTCTGGCGACGGCATTGCCATGGCATGGCGCGCTGGCTGTCGAGTGGCCAATATGGAATTTAATCAATTTCATCCCACCAGTTTGTTTCATCCCGATGATAACAACTTTTTGCTTACCGAAGCGTTGCGCGGTGAAGGGGCGCTGCTTAAACGCCCAGATGGCAGTCGCTTTATGCCAGATTATGACTCACGAGGCGAATTAGCCCCCCGTGACATAGTGGCGCGCGCCATCGATCACGAAATGAAACGCCTTGGCGCCGAGTGCATGTATTTGGATATTAGCCATCAGCCGGCGGATTTTATCCTTAAGCACTTCCCCACTATTTATGAGCGTTGCTTAAAAGTGGGTATCGACATTACCCGCCAACCCATGCCAGTGGTGCCCGCCGCTCATTATACGTGCGGTGGCGTTATGGTGGATGAGCACAGCCAAACTGACATTCCGGGTTTATATGCCATCGGTGAAGTGTCTTACACCGGCCTGCACGGGGCTAATCGCATGGCCTCTAACTCCTTGTTGGAGTGCATCGTGTTTGCCCGCGCTGCCGGCGAAGACATGTTAGCCAAGCTGGCGACCACGCCCGAGCCGCCTATCTTACCGCTGTGGGATGAAAGCCAAGTGGCTGACTCAGATGAAGAAGTGGTAATCCACCATAACTGGCATGAGTTGCGGTTATTTATGTGGGATTACGTAGGCATAGTGCGCTCCGACAAACGCTTGGAGCGCGCCAAACGGCGCATAGAATTATTACAGCAAGAAATTCAAGAGTATTACGCCAATTTTAGGGTCAGTAATAACCTGCTGGAGCTGCGCAATCTCGCCCAAGTAGCCGAGCTTATCGTACGTTCCGCCACGGCGCGCAAAGAATCCCGCGGCCTGCATTACACCTTGGATTACCCTGAGAAACTGCCTAACCCTAAGCCAACGATTTTAGAGCCGTAACAAAGCGGTCCGTTTTACGCCTTACGCCGTAAGTTTGTTGTGGCCATCGTACCGGGCTTGCCCCGGTATCTCGTTCTTGGGTACTAAAACCAAAAAGCGAGAACCTGATTTACATCAGGAAGACGGCCAATACAAAAGACACCAAGTTTAAAGATTCGGTGTCTTTCGCCTCACAGCTTACGCTTATCGGCTCACAGTTTTCTGGGGGGCTCTGCTTGCAGTATTAATTGCGTCAGCCGTCGATATACGGGTTCGGGTAGCGCATCTTGAAACAGCCAAAAGGCCGGCAGGCGTTGTTCGTCCAGCATCAACACTAAAAAGCCGGGGCCTACCCGGCTGTGGTGGGATAATCGGCCGCTGCATTCATTTAAGCTAATCACACCCTGGTTGTATTCGCCGGTTAGCGCATAAGCGCGGCTGCGATAATAAAGTAACCCGCACACCAATAACCACACAGTGGTAAACCAAGGCAGTATATCGGCACGTAACAAAAAACTGGCGGGCAGCCACCATAAGCTGGCTGCCGCTAACAAATAATACAGGTGATACAGCGAGGGCTTAGCGCTGATTTCGAATCTGGTTACGTTCAAGAATGAATTCCACCATGGCTTGAAACTCAGGCACTTGAGCTTGTTGATGCCTCATTAACCAAGCGAATAAGTCTGGATCATCACTTTCTAATAAGCGTTCAAATATTTGTTGTTCCGCCTCGTTGAGCCCATCATATTCGTGCTCCACAAAGGGGCCTAAAATCACATCCAATTCCAGCATGCCACGGCGGCACGCCCATCTTAAACGGGGCTTATTTGAAGCATTGAGCGAGGTCTTGAGCATGATTGTTTCCAAAAGATAAAACAAAACTCATAGTATAAGCTCCTATGACTACTGACAAATGTGTTGGCCATCTTTACCATGGCGGTCACACTTAACTAATTGATAACCTTTAAGGGGAGCGCCCATGTTGACTCTTTCTTCTTCTCCCGTCCTGTATCCGCTGACCGACCGAGCCGTGATCAGCTTAACCGGTGCCGACCGCGCCAAGTACCTGCAGGGCCAAGTTACCTGTGACGTAGACTTACTCAATGCGGGTGACGCCAGCCTAGGCGGTCACTGTGACAGCAAAGGCCGCTTATGGGCCAGCTTTTGGTTGGCGAATCTCGGCGAAGAGCTGTTATTGGTATTAAACGCTTCTTTATTGGAGCGCCAATTGCCGGAGCTAAAAAAATTCGCGGTGTTTGCTAAAACCGACGTTGAGGCAGTCACTGAGCAGTGGCAAGTATTTGGTTTAGCCGGTGAAGGCGTATCTTACTGGTTAGATCAGCAGCTTGATGGCTCCGACAATCTCTTACAAGGCGGCGTAGTTATTCCGGTAGCGGCCGAGCATGCGCTGTTGTTGCTGCCTGCAGGCACCCCGCCTCCCGAATTGCCACTGGGCAATGAATCCGATTGGCGTGGCTTAATGATCCAAGCGGGCCTGCCAGATATGCAGGCCGAGCATCAAGGGGAATATATTCCGCAGATGCTAAATTTACAGGCCTTGAACGGCATTAGTTTTACCAAAGGCTGCTACTTGGGCCAAGAAACCGTGGCCCGCGCTAAGTATCGGGGCGCCAATAAAAAGGCCATGTTTGTATTATCAGGCCACGCCGCCGCTCCCATTAGCGCCAATCAAGATTTAGAATTGCAGCTGGGTGAAAACTGGCGCCGGGCTGGCACCGTGCTCAGTGTTTATCAAGACGGCGAGCAGTGCATCTTAACGTCGGTACTAAATAACAATCTTGATCCCGATGCCGTATTGCGCATCAAAGGCCAAGACGACAGCCGCCTCAGCCTGCAAGCCCTGCCCTACAATCTGGTAGACTAAGCCGCATTAGCTAAACCCAGATACACAAACCACCATCAACCGAGTGCAGCACGGCTTTGCACTCGGTTTAGCTGATGTGGTCATTAATTATGCCTGTGTTCACAGCCAAAAATGCGTGAACGCAGCCATCATAGAGGAGTCTTCATGCGTAATACGCTGGATCGTATTCGTCATACCTTAGGCTTTGAATTTATCGGCCTACTTATTTTTACCCCCTTCGCCATGCTGGTATTCGGCTACAACATGTTTGAAATGGGCCTGATGGCGGTGGTGGGATCCATAATCGCCACCGTATGGAATTACATTTATAACCTGTTGTTTGACCATGCCATGGTAAAAATTCGTAATAACGTGCATAAAACTACTTTGATCCGCGTGCTGCATGCTGGTCTTTTTGAAGGCGGCTTATTGGTCTTCTTTTTACCCATGATTGCTTGGTATTTAGAGATAACTATCTGGGAAGCCTTCACCATGGGCATGGCTATGTCCGCGTTTTATCTGTGCTACGCCTTTGTTTACAACTTGATTTACGACAAGGTGTTTCCAATTCCCGATAACTTGCCGCAAGCGCAGCAAACTTGAAAAGAGCGTTAGTGAGGTTGGAATGTATGAAGAGTGAAGAGGACAACATCCAAGCTTGCAGATAAGGGATAGCCATACAGCCTTAAGGTTTTCTTTAACGCCTCACCCCTTACGTTCCACCCTTCACTGTAAATAAAAAACGGCCCTGAGTTGGGCCGTTATTATGTTGAAAACATCTGAGTGTTGAAAACACCTTAATTTCGCAGTTTATGATTGCTTAAGAGCTTTTCTCATCCACTGGCAATTCAGCGAAGCGCTCTTCTGCGGTAATAGGCTCAGGGTTGCCTTCCATCTTGGCTACTATGGTGTTTACCGCCGTGTCGCCCACTACATTAGACGCAGTACAGAACATATCGTTGATACGGTCTACCGCCATAATAATGGCCATGGCTTCAATCGGCAGGCCCATTTGGTGCAGCAATACACCGGCCATCACCACAGCACCACCCGGCACACCACCTACGCCCACCGACATTAACAATACGGTGACGCCCACTGTGATCAAATCACCGGTCGGGATTGGCGTACCCGAAATATTAGCGGCGAACATGGCGGCCAGCGTAATGTAAATGGCCGAGCCCGACATATTGATAGTGGCACCCAGCGGCACACCAAAACCGGCAATGGCTTTAGATACGCCCAGCTTGTCAGTTAAGGTACGCATGGTGACCGGAATAGTGGCGTTAGAGCTGGCGGTAGACAGTGCAAACAGCAGCTGCTCGCGGGTCGCTTGGCGAAATACCTTAGGTTTAACACCCGTGCTCAGCCACACCGCCATTGGGTAGACCACCAAAATCCAAAAGGTTAATACCAACACCACTAAGCCCACGTAACCGGCTACCGACATCAGTGTATTAGCCTCCAGCGTCGCGCCTAGGCTTATCATCAGCGCAAACACGCCGTAAGGCGCCAGCGTCATCACCAAGCCTACCAGCTTCATCATTACTTCATTAGCGACGCGGAAAGTACGCATCGCTGGGGCGGCGGCCGCACCCATGGCTTGAATAGCTAAGCCGGTAATAATGGCCATAAAGATAATCTGCAGCATGTCGCCGGAGGCAAACGCTTGTACCGGATTACTGGGCACTATACCCACCAACATAGCGCCAATGTCTGGGGTTTCTGTGGTCGCTAACTCCATGGTCTTAGAAGCACCGTTGGGCAAAGTTGCACCCATGCCAGGCTGAAAAATCATGCCCACGCCAATGGCGGCGATGATCGACAAGATAGTATTCACGATATACAGGCCGAAAGTCTTGCTGCCTAAACGGCCGAAACTGGCGATATCGCGCAGCTCACAAATGCCGGTCACAATGGAGATATACACCAAAGGCACGACCATCAGCTTAATCAAGGACACAAACATGCCACCCAGCCCTTCGGCTAAGTCCACTAAGCTGTTGCTTAATAACGACACATCGGCAAATAAATATTGGATCATGCTACCGATCACTAAGCCCACTATTAGGCCAGCGAAGATACGAGTTGAGAGTGAGCCCTGCATTTTTTCTTCCTCAATAAGGTCTAAGCAATTCCTCTGCCACTTTCCACTCAAGCAGTGAAGTAAGCTGGCGATTTTGCTAGTGGCAGGATTTTACATTTAAAGAACAGCTCAGCAACCAAACTTACACCACCCTTCCTGAGTTCGTGATCAAAATCACAAAACCTTAGCTTGCCGACGATTGTTTTTCGCGGCTTGGGAGCAATTTGGAGACTTTTATTCACATCCTAACGCCGCTACCAGCGGCTTAACCTTACTGCACCCAAAGACACCACATAATTCCCTAGTCACCATCAGCCAGCAGAGACTCAGTTCATTGCTATGCTCAAATGAAGACTCAGACTGGCATATTAATCAGCCGCAACATCAGCAATAACGACTCAAACCATCAGTCACCATAACTACATCTGTAGTAACACTCATAGTTATAGGTTTAGTTACATTCATAGTTACACCCGTAGCCACATTCATAACATCGAATCGATGCAAATAAAGAGGAGCAGGGATAAGTCCTGTGTCTGGTCCGGCAGACAGCCACGACCCACGCAGCAACCCACACCAACACTGGCAGCGAGACCGCATATGCAGCATTCAACACCGAACTTTTCCCGCAAGGAATATCAGCAGCGCCTAAGCAAGGTCAGAGCCTCCATGGAGCGCAAGAACATTCAAACGCTGATCGTGCATGATCCTTCCAACATGGCTTGGCTAACCGGCTACGACGGTTGGTCTTTTTATACGCCGCAAGTGGTGGTGGTGGGTCCGGTGGGTCAGCCTATTTGGTTTGGCCGACACATGGACGCCAATGGGGCGAAGCGCACCGTATATCTACGCGAAGAAAATATTACCTGGTATCCGGATCACTACGTGATGAACCCGTCCTTGCATGCCATGGAATATTTGGCCAACCAAGAGCTTAAGCCAAGAGCTTGGGCTTATGGCAAGGTGGGCGTGGAGATGGATAATTACTATTTCAGCCCTAAAGCATACTTTTCACTGCGTGCCAACTTGCCCAACGCCCAGCTAGTGGACGCCACCGGCCTCGTTAATTGGTGTCGCGCCATTAAGTCAGAAACCGAGCTTAGCTATATGCGCATTGCCGCGCGCATCGTCGAAAACATGCACCAAGCAGCGTTCGATATGATAGAGCCAGGCTTACCCAAAAACTTACTGGTGGCCGAAATATCTCGGGTCGCCTTAAAAGGCCATGAAGGACACTACGGGGATTATCCGGCCATAGTGCCCATGCTGCCCTCGGGTGAAGACGCCGCCGCCCCGCATCTCACCTGGGATGAGCGGCCTTTTAATAATAATGAGGGCACTTTCTTAGAGCTGGCCGGTTGTCATCGTCGATATCACTGTGTGTTATCGCGCACTATCTATTTAGGCAAACCCACCTCTAATTTTTTACGCGCCAACGAGGCATTGAATGCCGGCCTTGAGGCAGGACTGGCCGCCGCTAAACCCGGCAATCGCTGTGCCGACATTGCCGATGCGCTTAATGCGAAGCTGGCTAAATACGGCTTTAATCGCGACGGTGCCCGCTGCGGTTACCCCATCGGCTTGAGTTATCCGCCCGACTGGGGCGAGCGCACCATGAGCCTGCGTAATACCGACCAAACCATATTAAAAGCCGGCATGACCTTTCACTTTATGCCCGGCCTCTGGCTAGATGACTGGGGCATGGAGACCACAGAAAGTATCGTGATCACCGACACCGGCGCCGAAACCCTTAGCCAATACCCACGGCGCCTTTTTGTTAAGAAGTAAGTGCGTGAAGAAGTAAGCTGTAAGTTAAAGATAAATATTTTGCAACGGAACCCACGGAAGACGCGGAAAAATTAAGCTGAGATAAGGTCGAAAAGGGCTAGTTCATCCGATAGGTAAGAGCAAAGACCAAGCGGCTACAGAATCACCATTTCTTGTAGGGTCCAATTTATTGGACCGTTTGGAGCCGTGCTATGGTTTTTGTGCGAATACTTTTTATAAACCAGAGCGCCCCTACAGAGGTCTTGGTTTTAACCATTAAATATTTTTCAGATTTGATCACTGTTTTTCTGTGGCTCTCATAAATAAATAGGGTGTGCTTCCGTTGCGAAAAATTTCTTAAATCTCTTAAAGATTTTGCTTAAATGGGTACAGGAGTCAGCCAGGCTATGCGCTTAGACAGATACGACATTCAAATCTTACAAATTTTGCAGCAGCAAGGCCGCATCACTAAAACTGACTTAGCCCAAGCCATTAACCTCTCGGTTAGCCCCTGCTGGGAGCGCGTTAAACGCCTCGAAAAGGCGGGTATTATCGAGGGCTACGGCGCGCGTATTAATGGCCAAGTATTAAGTAAACACACCACTGTATTGGTAGAAATTAGCCTAAATAGTCACAGTGCCAGCAGCATGCAGCGCTTCGAACAAGCCATGCTCGCCTCCGAGCAAGTGGTTGACTGTTACGCCACCGGCGGCGGCGTTGATTACATACTGCGCGTGCTCTGTGACGGCATAGATCAATACCAACGCCTGATGGATCACTGGCTAGACTCCGAGCTTGGCATCGACAAATACTTTACCTACATAGTCACCAAAACCATCAAACACACCACCAGCGTCAGCATTCAAGATGCGCCGGGGTTGCTGTGAAGCAGCGCCCGGCGCCAAGCACCAAGCGCCAAGCCAATATAGAAACACCGTATTTTGTAGCCGCCCTATTTTAACAAAGAGTATTCGGCGGTCCTGCGCAGCAGGATAATTTAAAACCCAAAGACAAGATCCTGACTTTCGTCAGGAAGACGGCGAAAAAATCAAACCACTAAACCGTGCCAAATATTCTTGATAAAGGAAAAGGCAGAAGACAAACATATCCCCTTATTTCTACAGCAGAAAAAACACCAACTTCCCCGCTCACAAACAGAAGAATCCTGCATTTTTACCCCAGCTTACAAAAAGTAACTTAACGCCCAGCCCCTAAACTTAACGCATCACCACAGAGCGAGCCGCCACTCGCTATCTCACGATTAGAGGTGCGCCTATGAGTCCACAACTGCAAGCCGTGATCACCAGCAAAGTGACCGACGCCATCATGCCGTATTTAAACGATGCTCGCTTAGTGCGCGAGCTGGCCTATATCAACGGCAAATGGGTGCATGGCCCTCATGATATCGATGTGCTTAATCCTGCCACCGAAGATGTGATTGGCCACTGCACTCAGCTTGAGCCTAGCCAAATTGAACAGGCCATTAATGGTGCACAAGCGGCTTTTGGACCGTGGCGCGATTTAATGGCGGACGAACGCGCCGCCATCTTACTGCGCTGGCACGATCTTATTTTAGAAAACAAAGAAGACTTGGCGCGCCTGATGGTGCTGGAGCAAGGCAAGTCACTCAATGACGCACGTGGCGAAATAGATTACGGCGCCTCTTTCGTACGCTGGTTTGCGGAAGAAGCCCGCCGCGCTTACGGTGATACCATTCCCAGCCATATTCCTAATGCTCAACTGGCCACTATTCGCGAACCCATTGGCGTGGCGGCACTGATCACACCGTGGAATTTTCCGCATGCCATGATCACCCGCAAAGCCGCGGCAGCATTAGCAGTGGGTTGCACCGTCCTTATTAAGCCCGCCAGCGAAACGCCCTTCTCCGCCCTCGCCTTGGCAGAGCTGGCCGAGCGCGCGGGCTTTCCGGCCGGCGTTTATAACGTAGTCACCGGCAAAGGCAGCCAAATTGGCCAAGTGCTGTGCCAGTCCGAACATGTGCGCGCCCTGTCGTTTACGGGATCCACTCGTGTGGGAAAAATTCTGCTCGCCCAAGCGGCCAGCACCGTAAAAAAATGCTCCATGGAACTCGGTGGCAACGCGCCCTTTATTGTGTTGCCAGATATGGATATTAAAGAGGCCGCCAAGGCCGCCGTCGCCGCTAAGTTTCAAACCGCCGGCCAAGACTGCTTAGCCGCCAACCGTATCTTTGTGCCACAGGCTCATTATGAAGAGTTTTTACAGGCCTTCGCCGCCGAGATGGAAAACATTAAGGTCGGTAATGGCTTTGATGATGACGTGACCATGGGCCCGCTGATTTTTCGTGAGGCGGTCGATAAAGCTCAAGAACTGGTGGATGACGCACTGGCCAAAGGTGCGCGCTTAATCGCCGGCAACCAAGACCATGCACTGGGCGCTAACTTCTTTATGCCGGTGTTATTAGCGGATATCACGCCGCAGATGCAGGTGTTTCGCGAAGAAAATTTTTGCCCAGTAGCCGGCGTACTGCCTTACCACGATCTTGCCAGCCTAATTACTCAAGCCAACGACACCGAATACGGCCTCGCCGCTTATGTATACGGCCACGATATTCGCAGCATTTGGCAATTATTACGCGGCCTTGAGTTTGGCATGGTGTCGGTGAACTCGGTGAAAATGACCGGCCACGGCATTCCCTTTGGTGGCGTTAAACAATCCGGCTTAGGCCGAGAAGGCAGCCGCCACGGCTTCGATGAATACAGCCAACTTAAATACTACTGCTTAGGCGGACTTACTGGGTGAAGGATGAAGGAGCAACATTTAGTACTAACCCAAGACAAAATCTATTTCTGCCACGGAATACACGGAAGAACACGGACGAAGAGCCAGTTAAAACTAAAAATAACACCTTACTTGTAAGGCACTTAACATTTAATTCTCTATTACTTATCACTATTTTTCTGTGGGTTCTGTGGGTTCCGTGGGTTCCGTGGCAAAGGAGCTTTTAGTTTTTAAGATCAAATTATCGTCACTGAAAGTTAATCAGATGAAGGAGAACATCATGACTCTAGACACTAAAAAGTTACTCGAAATGGATCGCAACAGCGTATTTCACGCCTCCACTCACCTTAAGCAGTATGCCCATGGCGAGCTTAAAGGTCGCATTATTACCGGCGCCCAAGGCATTCGCATTAAAGACTCCACCGGCATCGAACTGATCGACGCCTTCGCCGGCTTATATTGCGTGAATATCGGCTACGGCCGCCTAGAAATGGCCGAAGCCATTTATGAGCAGGCCAAAAAGCTGGCTTACTATCACACCTACGTTGGCCACACCAACGAGGCGCTTATCGAGCTGTCTGACCGCATCATCAAAATGGCCCCCGCTGGCATGAGCAAGGTGTATTACGGCACTTCAGGTAGCGACGCTAACGAAACCCAAATGAAATTAGTCTGGTATTACAACAACGTACGCGGCTTACCCCAGAAGAAAAAGATTATCTCGCGCCATCGTGGTTATCACGGCTCTACTATTGCCGCCGGTTCACTCACCGGTCTCGATGCCTTTCACGCCCACTTTGACCTGCCCTTACCGCGTATTAAGCACACCCTAGCGCCTGTGTATTACCACAGAGCAGACAGCCACATGAGCGAGCAAGAATTCTCGCGCCACTGCGCCGCTGAGTTAGAAAAAATGATCTTGGCCGAAGGGCCAGATACGGTGGCCGCTATGATCGGCGAACCCGTGCTCGGCACCGGCGGCATAGTACCACCGCCTGAGGGCTACTGGGCTGAGATTAATAAGGTGCTCAATAAATACGACATTCTATTAATTGCCGACGAAGTGGTGTGTGGCTTTGGCCGCTTAGGCTCCGACTTTGGCTCTTTGCACTACGATATGCAGCCCGATTTAATGACCATCGCCAAAGGCTTAACCTCGGCTTATCAGCCACTTTCTGGGGTAATCGTCGGCGATAAAGTATGGAAGGTACTAGAAGATGGCACCGATGAGTTTGGCGCCATCGGCCACGGTTACACTTACTCCGGCCACCCCATGGGTGCCGCCGCCGCTTTGTGTAACTTAGATATTATTGCCCGCGAAAACTTAACCGAAAACGCCCGTGACACCGGCGCTTATTTACAACAACGCATGCAAGACACCTTTGCAGATCACCCTTTAGTCGGTGACGTGCGTGGCGTAGGCTTAATGCATGCCCTGGAATTTTCCAGCAACAAAAGCCAGCGCCAAGCCTTTGATCCGGCATTAAAAGTCGGCCCACAAATCGCCGCCGCCTGCTTAGAGCAAGGCTTAATCGCCCGCGCTATGCCCCACGGCGATATTCTAGGCTTCGCCCCACCTTTGGTGGTCACCCCAGATGATATCGACGACATAGTGGCACGCACTGAAAAAGCGGTAAACAAAGTCACCGACCAGCTAATTCTCAGTGGCGATTTTTCAGAAAGGGAAAAGCTGAGAGCCTAGCAAGCTAATGTTGAATGTTGAATGTTGAATGTTGAATGTTGAATGTTGAATAAAATTAACCACTTACAATAAACGCCGAACTCACAAGTTCGGCGTTTTTATTACAGCGAACGTGCATGGTTCAGAAGAGGAGTCTTGTAGCTTTTCTAGCCTTCAATCTAAGCTCCAACTGGCTGCCTTATTCGATGGGCATTGAGATGTGGGCTGATAGTTTTTTATAGAAAACCCTGGTGGATTAAGCTCACTACTCGCGCCCAGCTTAAACATGGTGGTATTAAATATTATTTTATAGAGTCTCATATTCTCTCTAAAACAAAGATAGGTGTCTGAGCGATAAGGGATACCCGCATCACTGAGATGAACGGGAGCTTTTGCGAGTAAGCTTTGTAGCTCTACTAAAGATAAATTTCTATTAATGATCGCTTGATTTTGCTCCCCAAATTCACGATCAAGATCAAAATCCAGACCAGGATAAACACTCACGCCATAGAGTGTTGGCATAAAAACCACCTTGCTTTGAGCGAATGCACGCTCTGCATCATGTTGCGGATTTTTACTTAATAGTTGGGTCGTTTTTTCTAGGTAAACAGGGTCTAGTTGGTCTTTCCAATAAGCAATTTTCCTCTTTGCCTTGCCGCTATCATCCGTCACCACTAAGTAAGTACCGGCTATCGGCGCTAAAGGCACTGCCAACAACATAGCCGACGTCGTAGATAAACCACTCATCTCTTTATTTGAGGTACAAGCAGTTAACAGTAACAAACCTATTATAATAACGACTAATTTATGCATTATAAGCTCTCATAGTCCGGTACTTAATAATTAAAGGTTAGAGCATAGCAAGATATAGTTTTTTAATTAATAAAGTAATCACAACAATGTAACTTAATATTTGTTTACGGAGATAATTATTTCCTCTTTAGTACATAAAAAAACGGCGGTCGCTAATCGCGACCGCCGTTTTGGCTACCTTAAAAAATCAGTTATTAATCTACATGCCGAGTAGGTTTGGTAAGCCCATTGAGATACTGGGCACGTAAGTGACTAGCGCCAAGAAGGCCAGTAGGATCATCAGCCATGGCATGGCGGCCTTTATTACTTCTGATAACGGCATACCGGTCACGGCCGAGGTCACAAACAAGTTGAGCCCCACCGGCGGCGTGATCAAGCCGATCTCCATGTTCACCACCATGATGATACCGAGGTGGATGGGGTCTATGCCCAGCTGTACCGCAATCGGGAATAAGATGGGTGCCAAGATCAAAATAATCGCCGAGGGCTCCATAAATGCGCCCGCAATCAGCAGCACAATATTCACCACCAACAAGAACATCCAAGGCTGTAATCCCGCTTCTAACACCATCTCGGTAATTTGCTGCGGAATTTGCTCCGTGGTTAACACGTGGGCAAACAACATGGCGTTGGCAATAATAAACATCAGCATAATGGTGAGCTTCGCTGAGTCCAAAATCACTTTTGGGGCATCCCTAATGCGCATGTCTTTATAAACAAATAGCGCAATAAACGCGGAATACACAGCCGCCACTGCCGCGGCTTCGGTGGGGGTAAACATGCCTGAGTAAATACCACCCAAGATGATCACCATAAGTAGCAAGCCCCACACGGCTTTGCGCGCGGCACTTAACCATTCGCGAAACGTGGCTCTAGGTAGCGCCGGTAAGTTTTTCTTCACGGCAATAATGTAAATCGCCACCATCAAGGCCACGCCCAGTAATACGCCCGGCACCACACCGGCCATAAACAAGGTGCCCACTGAGGTTTCTGTGGCAGCGGCATACACAACCATCACCACCGAGGGCGGGATAAGAATACCCAGTGTCCCCGCATTGGTCACAATACCCGCCGCAAATGGCTTGGGATAACCCGAGCGCACCATGCCCGCAATGGCAATTGAGCCCACTGCCGCCACCGTTGCTGGGCTTGAACCCGATAACGCCGCAAATAACATACAGGCCATTACCGCACCAATCGCCAAACCACCGCGAATATGGCCAACACTGGCATTGGCAAAATCAATTAAGCGCCGCGCCACGCCGCCTGTGGTCATAAAGGAGCCGGCCAACAAGAAAAACGGTATTGCTAATAAGGTGTAGTGCTCACTGGTTTCAAAGAGCTTAATCGCCAAGGAGCGCACCGAGTCCGGGCTGAACAACATAATGGTGACGGAGCCGGCGAGCCCGAGTGATACCGCAACCGGCACGCCAATAAACATCAGCACAAATAACGCGATAAACAGAAACAGAATGGTCATTTTTTATGCTCCTCTGTTTCAGACAGCTTCATGGCATCAGCAGCTTCATCCGCTAGCCCTAAGCCCACTTGTTGATGGCGAATAACACGTACTAATATTTCAACAAAACGAATAAACACCAGCGTAAAACCAATGGGCACTATCATCCCGATATGCCATTGCTTAACGCCAAAGTGACCTAAATCATCCGCACCAATATCGGCCTGCAGCAGCGTGTTAATCCATTCAAAACTCGCCACACTTAATAACCCTGCATAAACCAAGCAGAAGATGCAGGCGATAATGGCAATAAACCGTTGCGTTGATCGTGACGCTAATTTAACCAAGGCATCCACGCCTATATGACCACCAATGCGCACACCGTACGCCAAACCAAAGAATATCAGCCACGCAAATAGCGCTTTAGTAAGCGCATTACTCCACGTCATGGTTTGCACTATGTCTAATATAACGTCGCCAATATCATAAAAAAATTCAGACACGCCGACCGAGCGCTCAGCAAAATATTCGCCAACACGATAAAAAAAGGTATAGAAGTTATTAAAAATTACATAAACAAAGGTAACTAGCGTCATGGTTGCTAGCAAAAAAACAATAAAGCCTTCTTCAAAACGATCCCAAATAAGGCGCACTGTATTCATAAACACTCTCCGAGACGGATTGCAAAACTCAGACGCGGCCAGTCAACGTTAAAGCGGTCTTTACGCAGCACAAGCGGCTGCGTAAAGACCCGCTCAATTACTGCTGGTTAGATGCTTCAGCGGCGGCAATGCGCTCGGCACCAATTTCTTGTTCAAACTTCTTCCATACCGGTTTAACCTGATCACGCCATTGATCGCGCTGCTCTTTAGTTAAGGTAATGATTTCAGTTTTACCGCTATCAATAATGGCCTGCTTATCTCGCTGATTCAGTTCTTCAGCGTGCAAGTTCACCTCAACGGTCACTTCATCCATGATTTTAGTCAGCTCAGTGCGCACATCTGCGGGTAAACCATCCCAAAACGCGGTGTTGGTGATCACCATGTAATCGAGCAAACCGTGGTTAGACTCGGTGATGTACTTTTGTACTTCGTACATTTTTTGTGAATAGATATTGGAGTACGGATTTTCAGCACCGTTAACTACACCTGTTTGTAAGCCTTGATACACTTCTGCAAAGCTCATTTTACGAGGGTTAGCGCGTAGCGCTTTAAACTGCTCATCCAATACGGCAGAAGCTTGTACTCGGAACTTTAAACCCCGTGCATCTTTAGGAGTGCGCAGTGGCTTATTGGCAGATAACTGCTTCAAACCATTGTGCCAATATCCCAACCCCGTAATGCCTTTATCCTCCATACTGGTCAACAACTCTTGACCGACCGGGCCTTTTTGAAAGCGGTCTACGGCGGCAATATCGTCAAACAAGAAGGGTAAATCAAAAATTTGAATCGGCTTTGAGTAGTGCTCAAATTTGGCCAAAGACGGAGCTATCAACTGCACATCACCCAGCAATAAGGCTTCCATTTCTTTACCATCACCAAATAACGATGAGTTGGAATACACCTCAACTTCTACTTGGCCGGGCAAACGCTCTTCAGCCAGCTTTTTAAACAGCAATGCACCTTGGCCCTTAGGCGTGTGCTCGGCAACCACGTGCGAAAACTTAATAATAATCGGCTCGGCAGCATTCGCTAACCCAGCCAACCCCAGTGAGACAGCACAAACTAGTACTTTAGCGGTCACTTTAAGCATTAAAATTTCCTCTTCCTTAGAACGATTAATGCCGCACGGGCGACATTGGGTGTTAAAGCCATGAGATACACTCAGGCCCTTCAACATATACACCAATTTATACGCCAAAACATAACGAGGTCGGCTAAAGTCGATCGCAAGAGCTTTTTTGAAAAAAATAATGGTGTTTATTTGAGGCCAATCAAATTTTTAAATGGATATCTAAATCTATCAATGATGGCCTTGCGCCTAGGTTCTGGCTCGTAGCTAAAGGGCGAACCTTGCTTAAACAAAAATTTATTTTTGTATGAAAACAGCAGTACTTAAACAGGTATTACGAGGTAAGCCTGTTGTCTCTGTGTGCTGAGCCTTAAATTAGCAAACGAGTTTCTGACTTCTACTAACTCGACAGAATGTCAGCTAAAAAAATCCACTACAAAGCACATGCTTTGTCTTTACTGTAAATGTTGACCAAAGGCATGGATTGAGCAGTAACCCCTACTCCCTTCACCCCAGTTCTCTCACAGTAACTGCTCACTTATTCGCCACCTTCATACTTCCTTGCTATATCTTAAGGTCACCAACGCGGTTGGCCAATGATTGGCCGACTCTAAAAGTTACGCTCTATCAGTCAAGGATGACATTATGAGGAAGCTTATTGGCACGCGCCCTAGCGGCGGCTTTACCCTGATCGAACTGATGATAGTGGTGGCCATAGTGGCAATCTTAGCCACGGTCGCCCTACCCGCTTATCAAACCTACGCCCAGCGCGCTAGATTTACCGAAGTGATCGCCGCCACCGGCCCCGCAAAAACCGCTATCGATATTTGCGTACAGACTGGCGGCTCTGACTGTGCTGCAGCAGGAAATAGCGCCGTACCTGACTCTGCAGTAAAAACCGATACTGTCGCCGGTGTGGCGGTTACCACTACTGGTACCAACAACGAGGGTCCTTGGATCATTACCGCCACCGACACTAATACGGTGAGTGCTAGTACCTTCATACTAACAGGCACAGCAAAGGATGGCCGCGTAACCTGGGTTTCAGCTGGCTCATGCACAGCTGCTGGCTTGTGTTGATACATCGACATGCATACTCAACACAAGGGTTTAGCGCGCAGCTTATTAACCGCTTCTTTACTGACCGACGGCCAGCTAGAGCTGGCCCTGACCCAAGCGCAACAAGAAGCTAAGCCGCTGAGTACTGTGCTGGTCGAGCGCAAGTTATTGTCGAGTCATGAGCTGGCTAAATTTTGTGTGCGGCATTACGACTTACCCTTGTTCGATTTAGATACTCTAACCGCCCAAGATTTACCGCCGCAATATCTGAGCATGGACTTAATTGAGCGCCATCATGCACTGCCGATATTATTCCAAGATAATGTCTTATATCTGGCCATCTCAGATCCGAGCAATATGCAGGCGCTGGAGGACTTTAGCTTTCGTTTTAATGTGGTAACGGATGCTAAGTTGGTGGAAGAAATACAGCTGTCTTCCTTACTCAGCCAACTACAACGCAGTGATGAGCCCAGCCTTATTGATTTAACTCACAGCTCAGATGACGACGCCGATGACCTAGCTGGGCTACAAAGTAGTGCTGCTGAAGAAACGCCCCACGACCAAGATGATGCGCCGCTAGTACAATATATTCATCAAGTGCTGCGAGATGCGGTGCGCCAAGCGGCTTCCGATATTCACTTTGAACCTTATGAGCTATTTTACCGCATCCGCTTTCGCATTGACGGCATCTTACATGATGTGGCCTCGCCTCCCAGCCATCTCGCCAACCGCTTTGCCGCGCGACTAAAAGTGATGGCCAGCCTCGACATTGCCGAGCGCCGTCTCCCTCAAGATGGGCGCATTAAATTAAAGCTAGGTCGCCATAAGTCAATCGATATGCGGGTGAGCAGTTTGCCGACCCAAGCCGGTGAGAAAGTCGTATTACGCTTGCTCGATAGCGCCATTACTAAACTGGACATCAACCAACTGGGCTTTAATGAAGGACAAAAATCCGCTTATTTAGAGGCCCTGCATTTATCCCAAGGGCTAATTTTAGTTACCGGACCAACGGGCTCAGGAAAAACCGTGTCGCTCTATACGGGTTTAAGCATTCTGAATCAGGTGAGCAGCAATATCTCAACCGCCGAAGATCCCATTGAGATTATTATGCCAGGCATTAATCAGGTACAAATTAACCCTAAAGCAGGCTTAGGCTTTGCCCAGGCGCTAAGAGCCTTTTTGCGCCAAGATCCGGATATTATTATGGTTGGTGAAATTCGTGACTTAGAAACCGCTGAAATTGCCATCAAGGCGGCACAAACCGGCCACCTTGTACTCTCCACCCTGCACACTAATTCTGCCACAGACACACTAACGCGGTTGAAGAATATGGGGCTGGCCGCCTACAATATTGCCTCTTCGGTCAGCCTGATTATTGCCCAACGCCTCGCCCGAAAACTCTGCCCTCATTGTAAAATACCAGAGGTGTTATCTGCACCACAATTAGCCTTGTTAGGACTTAGCAGCAAGGGTCTTAACGGCAAAGGGCAAGATTGCCATGGCCCCGAACTAAATGACCGAGAGCTAAATTTATTCCAAGCAAGCGGCTGCGTCTTATGCACCGACGGTTACAAAGGCCGCATCGGTATTTATGAAGTGTTACCCATGAATGACACTTTGGCGGAGCTCATGCTCAGCGGCGCCGATTCCCTAACCCTAGCTCGAGCCGCCACAGCCTCAGGCATGCTCACTTTGCGCCAAGCGGCACTGGCTCAGGTACAACAAGGCATCATTAGCTTGGCAGAGGCCAATCGTATTACCCAGTAGCAGTGATGGGTGATGGGTGATGGGTGATGGGTGATGCAAAAATATAGCACCAAACCACGGCATCTAAGCGTGAGATGTAAAGCTGGTTTTAGCTTGTGTTGTCCACTTTGCTCTTTGCCCTTCACATCGCCGGAGGCGCTCAACGGAGGTAGCTCATGAGCAAAAAGCAGCCCTATCATTGGCAGGGCATCAACAAAAATGGCCAAGCGGTGTCTGGTGTGGCCCATGAGTCCAGCCTCTTGGCAGTAAAATACCAATTACAACGCCAAGGCATTCTGCCTACTCGAGTACAACGCAAGCGCCCGCCGCTATTCAGCAAATTCAAACAAACCATCTCCGCCGCAGACATTGCCATTATGACGCGTCAATTGGCGACTATGCTGCATGCCGGTATACCACTGGTACAAAGCTTGAAATTGATTGCCCGCTCGGCCACCAAGGGCCCGCTTGCCCACATGTTAACGCTGCTGGTGACGGACGTTGAAAATGGCCAGCCTTTATCCCGAGCTCTTAAGCAATTCCCTATGCAATTTAGCAACCTGTATCGGGACTTAGTACAGTCGGGTGAGCAGATGGGCGCCTTAGCCCAGGTGTTTGCACAGTTGGCGGACTACGCGGAAAAAGCGCAACTGTTGAAAGCTAAAATAAAGAAAGCGCTGTTTTATCCGGCCATAGTGCTGATAGTGGCGGCGCTGGTGTCGGCCATTCTATTACTGTGGGTGATCCCGCAGTTTGAGGAGATGTATGCCAACTTTGGCGCGCCTTTACCTTGGTTTACACAAGTGGTGATCAGTTTGTCTCGCGGCTTACAGCACTACGGCGGCTACCTACTGCTGGTGTTGGTGCTGCTCTGCTATTGGGTTATAAAAGCTCGACGTAGTGCGAATCGGTTGCGCCAGCAACAAGATCGTTTGTTGCTTAAGATGCCGGTGTTAGGTGCCATCTTGCAGAAAGCCGCACTCACGGGCTTTGCCCGCACATTAGCTGCTACCTTTGCCGCCGGTATTCCCTTAATAGAAGGGCTAACCTTGGCTGCCGGAGCCTGCGGCAACCATGTCTACAGCCAAGCGGTATTGCAAGTACGAGCCGATGTGGTAGCCGGCATACCGCTGCATTTAGCATTGGGCTCCAGTCAGCTGTTTCCTGATCTATTAGTGCAACTGGCCATGATAGGTGAGGAAACCGGTGTTATTGACGATATGATGCACAAAGTGGCGAGCATTTATGAAGCCGAAGTGGACGCAGCAGTGGAGGCTTTGGCCAGTTTAATTGAGCCAATGATGATGTTGGTGCTGGGGATTTTAGTTGGCGGGCTAGTGATTGCCATGTATCTTCCCATCTTTAATCTGGGTAGCGTTATACATTAATGTCCGTATTTTCATTAGTGCTTATATTGCCATGAATACTGGATACTCATTATTTATATATTCATTAATAAGGATTCGAAATGGCGGTGCTGAGCCAATGGCTAACCCAAGATATGCTCTCTCTTTATATCATTGTTACTTTGCTAAGTTTACTCGTCGGTAGCTTTTTAAATGTGGTGATTTATCGACTACCGGTGATGTTAAAGCGCGAGTGGCAGCAAGAGTGTGCCGAGCTCAATAACAGCCCTGCCCCCGAACAAGCAACCTTTAATATCTGCACCCCACGTTCGCGTTGTTCTCATTGTCAGCATCAGTTGAGTGCGCTCGATAATATCCCGCTGCTAAGTTGGTTAATGCTACGCGGGCGCTGCCGCTATTGTCAGGAGAAAGTATCTAAGCGCTATCCCTTAGTTGAATTAAGCACCGCCATCTTATCTGCGGCGGCCGTATGGCGTTTTGGCGCTAGCCCAGAGTTGCTGGCCGCTTTGTTATTTACTTGGCTGCTGATCTGCATGACGATGATCGATGTGGACCATCTTTTATTACCGGATAACCTAACCCTATCGCTGTTATGGCTAGGGTTATTAATTAATCTCAATGGCCTATTTATCCCTTTGTCGGATGCAGTAATAGGTGGCGTAATTGGTTACGGCATCTTGTGGAGTTTGTATTGGGCGTTCAAGCTGGCCACCGGTAAAGAAGGCATGGGCTATGGCGACTTTAAACTATTAGCCGCGCTCGGCGCTTGGTTTGGCTGGCAGGCTATCTTGCCGATACTGCTACTCTCGTCTGTAATAGGCTCAGTTATAGGCCTAAGCCTAATGGCGAGCCGGCGCTTAAATGCACAGCAAGTACTGCCCTTTGGACCGGCACTTGCCATCGCTGGCTGGGTGTATCTTATTTGGGGCAAACCTTTAATCAACTGGTACTGGAGTGTGGCGTTATGACATATACAGTCGGAGTAACCGGTGGCATCGGCAGCGGTAAGAGTACCGTCGCTGACTTATTCGCCGAGCTTGGCATAGTGGTGGTGGATGCAGACGTGATTGCCCGAGAAGTAGTGGCCCCCGGCGAGCCGGTACTAGACGCCATTGGCGCCTATTTTGGTCCAGAAGTGATCGCCGCAGATGGCAGCTTAAATCGCGCCCTAATGCGCGAGCGAATCTTTGAGAATGCAGCTTATCGCCATTGGCTGGAAGCCTTGCTGCACCCTTTGATCCGCGAGCGTATGATTACTGAATGCCAAAACGCGCGATCGGCTTATTGTTTATTAGTAGTACCGCTATTGGTGGAGAATAAGCTTACCGACCTCTGCCAGCGAGTGCTGGTGGTGGACGTGGCTGAATCAACCCAAATAGCGCGCACTACGCAACGGGATAATATAGCAGCCGCACAAGTTGAGGCCATGATGGCCACCCAAGCCAGTCGCGAGCAGCGCTTGCATGCCGCCGACGATGTGCTTGATAACAACGACCGCGAACTCACCCAGATCAAAGCCGCCGTGCTGCAATTGCATCAGCAATATTTGGCATTGTCGGGAGCCTGAGTCCTACGGACAACCTAAGCCAGAGATAAAGTCATAAGACAAAAAAAAGGGTCGAATACGTTTAAAAGTATTCGACCCTTTTTAATGGTGTGCCGCTGCACTCGATCTGGTGCTAACTTATAAAACAGCCAGCTATGCTGGCCGGCGAATAAATTGCCGGGCTACAAGTTCGGAAGTCTTTCGTAGGAACCCGTTTCTTCGGCAAAGAAACGGGCGGTTACAAGAGCAGGTGATGCTCGGCGCTGCCCTTAATCCCCGTCCCATTCACAAAAAAATGCCTGCAATGCTTGGCCTAAGTACCAGGCATCTTTGGTGCCGGCGGTTTCACGGATGGAGTGCATCGACCATTGCGGTGCGCCTACATCCACCACCCGCACGCCTAATTTAGTGGCAGCAACCGGACCTATAGTACTGCCGCAGCCCATATCTGATCTCACCACAAAGTGCTGGTAAGGTACCTTGGCCAAATCGCAAAAATGTCTAAATAAGGCGCTGGTTTCTGAGCTGGTCGCGTAACGCTGATTAGCATTCACCTTGATCACTGGGCCGGCATTGATTTTAGGACCATGGTTTTCATCATGCTTATCCGCATAGTTAGGATGTATGGCGTGAGCGTTGTCAGCAGAGATCAACAAAGAACGCGCCATCATGCGCTGATATTCTTGCTCATCACCACTCAAACGGCGTAACACACTTTCTAAAAATGGACCTTCGGCGCCGGTGGCGGAAGAGCTACCCACTTCTTCATGATCGTTACACACCAACAGCGAGGTGGCCGCTGGCTGTTTGCTAGATAAGAGAGCCTGAAGTCCTGTGTAACAAGACAATAAGTTATCAAGGCGTGCCGAGCTGATGAACTCTTGCTCTAAGCCCACCAAAGCCGGTGGCTGGGTGTCGTAGAAGCACAAGTCATAATCGATAACTTCAGCGACGTTATGACCCGCTTTGCGTAACCAAGTAGCGAGCCACTCACGCAACACTAAGCTTGGGTTAGGCTTTCCATTAGCATCAGTATCAGCACTCGCATCTAGCCCTAACACTGGCGGCAAATGCAGCTGAGCGTTTATTTCAGAGTTTTTATTCGCTTCACGATTGAGGTGAATCGCTAACGAGGGGATCACCGCAATCGGCTTTTTCACATCAATCAGTGCCGTCTGTAATTTACCCGCTTCATTACGAAAATATATCTGCCCCGCAAGCGACAAATCTCGGTCAAACCACGGATGCATCAGCACGCCGCCATACACTTCTACCCCAAGCTGCAAATAGCCTTGGTGTAGCAGCTCAGCGTTAGGCTTCACTTTTAAGCACGGGCTGTCGGTGTGCGCGCCTATCATGCGCACACCAGCGTCAAACACCGGCTGCTCGCCTAAGCGAAAGGCAATAATTGAGCGACCACCACGAACAAGCCAATAACCTTGGCCTGGCTGCAATTGCCAAGCTTCGCTTTCATTTAATTCGCTAAAGCCCGCCGCTTCAAGCTCGCGCACCATAGTATTCACCGCATGGGCAGGACTAGGTGAAGCTTGTAAGAAGTCGATTAAACCCTGATTAAAATCTGCTTGCTGTTGAGTCACTTTTTATTACCTCGAAAACAAAGCCAAACCCCGAAGGGCAGCTTTAAGTTGTCAGCTTT
This sequence comes from Oceanisphaera profunda, assembly GCF_002157895.1. Taxonomy (GTDB): domain Bacteria; phylum Pseudomonadota; class Gammaproteobacteria; order Enterobacterales; family Aeromonadaceae; genus Oceanimonas; species Oceanimonas profunda. The sequence continues at coordinate 2,287,271 of NZ_CP021377.1, read as the reverse complement.
AGGAGAAAAGACGTTTTGCTGCGCAACTATTTACCTAAGACAGGGGGCCGACTAAAGATGCCCCTACAAAAACACCGTTTCTCGGGGTTATCTTACGGCTTACCGTTTGCTGTTCATGGATTGCCGCGTCGTTGCACTCCTCGCAAAGACAAAGGTGTTATTAGTACGCTCTTAAGCCGTCTTTGCGAGCGTAGCGAAGCAATCCATTTTTTTGGCTGGCAACTTACGGCTTCAAGCTTACCGATGCCCGAAGGGCTTTATTCTATACGTGTAAAGATCAGATCCCACACGCCGTGGCCTAAACGATGACCGCGCTGCTCGAACTTGGTCAACGGACGATAGTCAGGTCGAGGCATATAATCGCCCTCGGTAGACGCATTAACGTAACCTGGGGCCGCATTCATCACTTCCAGCATATGCTCGGCGTAATTTTCCCAGTCGGTGGCCATATGAAATTCGCCACCAATTTTAAGCTTACTGCGCAGCATTTCCACGAACGCAGGCTGTACAATACGGCGCTTATGGTGGCGCGTCTTATGCCAAGGATCGGGGAAAAACAACTGCACTCTGTCTAAGCTTTGCTCCGCTAACATATGCTCAAACACTTCGACCGCATCGTGACACATCACGCGCAGGTTAGTGATTTTGGCCTCAGCAGCGCCCATTAAACAAGCGCCCACGCCCGGGGTGTGCACTTCGATACCGATATAATCAAGCTCAGGCGCTACTTTCGCCATCTCGACTAACGATCCCCCCATACCAAAACCAATTTCTAGCACTCTTGGTGCAACACGGTTAAACACCGTATCTAAATCAATCAGTTGTGGCTGATAATCAATGCCCATTACCGGCCACTGTTCAGTCATGGCTTTCTCTTGGCCTTTGGTCAAGCGCCCTTCTCGCAACACAAAGCTGCGAATTTTTCGTTTACGCAGCTCTTGTTCTGGTTCGGTAAGCTCTGGTTGCTCGATGTTAGTTGGCTTAGGCGCGTGTTCATCTATCATTTAACTTCTCCGGCTGGCTTAGCAAGCCTACTTTAAGATAATTTTTAATATGTTGATTTAGCTGCAGTCTCAAAATGAAAAAACTGCATTCTTACCCCAAGGTAAGAATGCAGTAGTAATTTCACGTTCATTATAAAACGACTGTCGCTTATAAACTTACCGCTTCAAGCTTACGGCTGTTATTTTATGCACGGGAGGAGTAAAGAAAAACATTCCAAGCTGATAATTCGGCATTTCCCACCTCACCCCTCACGCTTCACCCTTTACGATCGACCTAAAGCACTTGGCTGATCACGCGCCCTAAGCGCTTGATGCCCTCTTCAATGGTGGCCTCATCGGCACCCGCATAGCTTAGGCGTGCCGTATTCAAAATATCTGGGCGCACATAAAAAGGCTGACCGGGCACGAAGGCTACGTTTTCTTTGATTGCCACATCAAATAATTCCATGGCATTGATATGCTGAGGCAATTTCAGCCACAAGAACATGCCCCCCTCAGGGCGAGTAAACTCGATACCTGGGCAGTACTTGAGCAGGGCATTTTCCATGGCAACTTTTTGGCGGCCATACACGGTACGAATGCGCTCGATATGTTCATCAAGATCGTTCTCTTGCAAGTAACTATGCAATACCTGCTGTACGAAGCCATTGGTATGCAAATCCGACGCTTGCTTGGCAATGGTGACCTTTTGGCATAACCAGTCGGGCATTAACATCCAACCCAAGCGGAAAGATGGCACCACCACTTTAGAGAAAGAGCCCAGCAATACCACGTTATCCGGCGCTAGTTTGGCAATCGGCGGTAAGTGCTCACCTTCAAAGCGCAACTCACCGTAAGGGTTATCTTCAATCATCAGCACATCGTGCTTGATTAAGCGCTCGGCCACTGCTTGGCGATTTTCAAGGCTATAGCTCAAACCGGTAGGATTTTGAAAGTTGGTGACGCCATACAACATGCGCGCATGGTTAGGCTCGGCTAACAGAGTATCTAACTCAGCTAAATCCAAGCCATCGTCATTGAGCGCTACACCCTGAAAATTGGGCTGATAAACAGACAGCGCTTGAATAGCACCTAAGTAACCGGGCTCTTCAATAATAAGATTATCACCTTCATTCACCAACACTTTACCCAGCAGATCCAGCGCCTGCTGAGAGCCATTGGTGATCAAAATATTGTCTGGCGACACCTGCATACCATATTGCTTAAAGTAGCGATCAGCAATGTATTGTCGCAAGGGCGCAAAGCCTTCGGTAGCCGCATACTGTAAGGCGCCATTGCTGTGGTTTTGCAGCACCTTAGTGCTGGCTACGGCGAGTTGCTCATGAGGAAAAAAAGCGGGATTCGGTAAACCGCCAGCAAAGGAGATAACGTCTGGGTTCATCGCAACTTTAAGAATTTCACGAATGAATGAGGGCTCTACCTTGGCAAAGCGTTGCGCAAAAAAGGGTTGCATAAGGATCTCTCTAAAAGCCGGTGCTTGACGGGCGCCAATAAAACTCTTCTTTTGTATCAGAAAACAGTTAAATAACAAACTATCTAGCGCAAATGAGTGCGCGTAACCCTGCCATCTTCACTAATAATGTCGATTTTTTAGTGTTTTGTTAGTGAAAGTGCGAGTTTGCGCAAGCCAGCCGAGTGTGCTCTGATCTTGCTATTCTCATCTATATAGTCGCTATTGTGAATACAGTCTCTTTCGCCGAACGGGTTTTGGCTTGGTACCAGCAGTATGGCCGTAAAACATTGCCATGGCAGCAAAACAAGACACCTTACCGAGTGTGGGTGTCTGAAATTATGCTGCAGCAAACTCAAGTGGCTACTGTTATCCCCTATTATCACACCTTTATGGCGCGCTTTCCTGATGTGCTGAGCTTGGCCAATGCCGAGCAAGATGAAGTGCTGCATCTCTGGACCGGCCTGGGTTATTACGCGCGCGCTCGTAACCTGCACAAGGCCGCACAAACTATTCGCGATCATTATCAAGGCCAATTTCCTGAGCAATTTGAAGAGGTATTAGGCCTGCCCGGTATCGGTCGCTCCACCGCAGGGGCTGTGTTATCGCTGGCATCGGGTCAACATCACGGCATTTTAGATGGCAACGTGAAACGAGTACTGGCGCGCTGGCTTGCCCAACAAGGCTGGCCGGGTCAGAAAACCGTAGAAAACGAATTATGGGATCACGTAGCGCGCCTAACACCCGCCCATGGCGTCACTCAGTATAATCAGGCCATGATGGACTTAGGCGCCACCATTTGTACCCGCTCTAAGCCTAAGTGTGAACTGTGCCCCGTGAGCCATGACTGCCAAGCGCTGGCGTTAGGCACTCCTACTGCTTTTCCGCACTCAAAGCCTAAAAAAAACCTACAGCCGGTCAAGCAGGCACATTTTTTGTTACTCAAACAAGGTCAGCAGCTGTTCTTAGAACAAAGACCGCCACACGGCATTTGGGGCGGCTTATACTGCTTTCCTGAGTTTCATAGTGAGCAAGAGCTAAAGGATTGGCTGAAGCGCTATCCAGAAGCCAGCTCGCCACAGTCTCTGCCCGGCTTTCGCCATACCTTTAGCCACTTTCACTTAGATATCAGCCCTTGGCTGGTGGAAATACCCAAGATACCCACAGAGATCATGGCCGCCAGTGAGCGACTTTGGTATAACTTGGAGCAACCGGCATCAGTCGGCTTGGCGGCGGCCACCAAAAAGCTGCTTGCTTACCCGCAACTGCAAACTTGCCCACCCGAACACAAGGAATAAATCATGAGTCGTACCGTTTTCTGTCAACGTTTACAAAAAGAAGCCGAAGGGCTGGATTTTCAACTTTATCCGGGCGAACTGGGTAAACGCATTTATGACAATATCTCTAAAGAAGCTTGGGTCGCTTGGCAGCAAAAACAAACCATGTTGATCAACGAAAAAAAGCTCAACATGATGAATACCGAGCACAGACAATTATTAGAGCAGGAAATGGTGGCCTATTTATTTGAAGGCGCCGATGTAAAAGTTGAGGGTTACACCCCTCCGACTGCAGACTAAAGCAGCGCTTTGCTCAAGACATAAGCAAACGCGCTTATGTCTTTGAAAAAGCGGTTGACTTGATATGACCAATCTTATCTAATGTCGCCCCACAAGCCCGGATAGCTCAGTCGGTAGAGCAGAGGATTGAAAATCCTCGTGTCGGCGGTTCGATTCCGTCTCCGGGCACCATATTTGTTTAGTAATACAGTAACCAGTTTTGTATGCACGCCCAGCGTGCTACGCCCGGATAGCTCAGTCGGTAGAGCAGAGGATTGAAAATCCTCGTGTCGGCGGTTCGATTCCGTCTCCGGGCACCATTTTAAGTAAGTTGCAGTAACGAGTTTTAATAGTTGATTAACATCGACTATGCCCGGATAGCTCAGTCGGTAGAGCAGAGGATTGAAAATCCTCGTGTCGGCGGTTCGATTCCGTCTCCGGGCACCATTTTTAGCGTGAACAGTTTAAGCCGGCATAGCTCAGTTGGTAGAGCAACTGACTTGTAATCAGTAGGTCCCGAGTTCGACTCTTGGTGCCGGCACCAGAATAAAGCAGTAACAATAAGCCAGCCTAGTGCTGGTTTTTTTGTGCCTGAATATCACTCCTGTCTATATCCGGTCCGCTTGGCTTTATCTTTCCTTTCATCTGCCGGCTCCTCAACCACATAACAAATCCGCACCCATTTACTTCGTTGTCTTCGCCTTAAAAACCCTAAGCCTCATGTTAAGCCGCCGATTCACTTAGGCACTGTCTGAGTATTAGTTTTCCCGAAGCAAAAGCGAGGCGACAGAATGCGGCTGACTGCATAGCGCCCAGCTAGAGAGCTCGATGACCGAATGCTATGGTGGCAGGCTATAAACAGGGTTCGATCGCTCGGAGGCGTATATGTCCCATCACGATAACGAATTAGCAAACAAAGCAGTACCAGCTGCACAAGTAAGCGCTGACGAAGAAGAAAGTAATCATCATCGTCAGTCTCGCCGTCGGCTGCTGACCATGATAGGTGTCGGGCTGGCCGGGGCTTATGTGGCGCCTACGCTGTTTAGCTTAGGTCAGGCCCAAGCCGGACATTGGCGTAACAGTTATTCTCGCCCCAGCTACTCCAGACCCAGTTACTCTCGCCCTAGCTACTCGCGACCCAGCGGCTATGAATATCGCCGTCGCGATCGGGTGCGTGAATACTCAGACGATCCCATTCGTATTTTAGAAGATGCCATTTTTGGTGTCCAAAATCGCTAATGAACGCGCAAATACCCCCTTCAGCCGTGGATATCAGCTTGCCGCACTTGGGCCGCTGCTTACGCATTGATCAAGCCCCCGAGGTAGTTTCGGCGCTTACTCAAGCCATGCCAGGCTGGCCAATCACAGTGCTACCAGCACAAGACCCCATCCCTGATCGCTATGTTTATCAAGATGCCGAGGGCTTATGGCAAGGCTGCGTGCATGAACCCAATGAATTCCATTTACCATCCCCCGCTTCAGCGGCTTGCAGCTTAGTTGCTGAGTTAGTCAGCCAGCGCATGTTAAATGAGCCAGACCTCTTAGGTTTGCATTGTGCCAGTGTCGAGATTAATGGCCATTTGGTGCTGTTTCCTGAAAGTAGCAAGGCGGGCAAAAGTACCTTGTCGGTGGCCTTTGCCGCTGCGGGTTATCGGGTATTTGGCGACGATGTGCTGGGATTAACGCCACAAGGTGCAGGGGTTGCCATGGGGGTCGCGCCGAGATTACGCCTACCTTTACCGAACAGTTTTCCCGCGGAGTTTGTCGCTTACAGTGAGCGCCATGCAGGCCCCGAAGACGAGCGTTATCGCTTTGTGATCCCAGATGAAAATGGCTTAGCTAAGGTTGATGAGAACTGTCCTGTAGGCGCCATAGTACTACTGGAGCGAGACTCACATATTCTGGAGCCAGAGGTGGTGACACTGCCACCCGCAGAAGGCTTGTTACAGCTGTTATGCCAAAACTTTGCCCGCGAGACATCAAGCGCCACACTGCTGACGCGCCTATTACCTCTGATGCAAGCCGTGCCCTGCCTGCTGCTGCGTTACTCTGAACCATTAGCAGGTGCTCGCCACTTAGCTCAGGCAATTAAAGACCCACAGTTATACGCTGCTAATCAGGCCAGCCTGCTTAATCTGCCACCACACGCATTACAGCAGCGCGGCCCAATCACTGCACAAACTACGCTTGAGCATATATGGTCTGCGCAACATGCAGTCACTGCTTATCCGCTGGGTGATGAGCTGTTTTTAATTAACACCACAAGCGGGGCTATTCATCGCTTAAATTCTAGCGGCAAGATTGCTTGGCAGTTACTGCAACAGCAACCCTTATCAGGTCATGACTTAAGCGACGTAATGGCCAGTTACTTTAAGGCTCCGCTGGCAGCGGTAACGGCGGATGTAGCCACACTGTTGACCGCATTAGCACAAGCTGGATTAGTGACTAACCAGCCATAGCGGCAATGGCGATTTTGGTTTATTAATTAAACGGTAAAACTCCCCATTACGACCTCGCTTCTCGCAGCTTTATGCTTCAAACGCCTTATCTATATAGGCTTCATTTAGGCTCTACTGCCGTCTAGCGATGCTACAGTAAAGGGCTAATACCAAACTGGTCACGTTTAGAGTTAAAGATATTGGTATTTTTAGTTAAAAATCCATAGTCTTAAACAAAAGGCCAAGGGATATTGCCATGAAAAAACTTTATCTAGCAGCTTTACTCGCCATGGCACCTCAAGTGATGGCTGTAGAAGTGGAAGTAGAAGACGACACAGATTTACCAGAGTGGGCGATTGAAAAAATTGCCCCCATGCATGACAGCCTCTCTGATTGGGTTACCCATAACTCACGTAATATTGATAGCTTTTTTGGCAGCGAAGAGAGCATGCATGTCGAAAATGACTCATTTTTACGCTTAAGTCAGGAGCTAGACTGGAGCGATACCGATGGTTTTGATGCCGAAACGGGTGTGCGTTTTCGACTCGACCTGCCCACATCTAAAAAACGGTTACGTTTTATTATAGAAAGTGATCCTGAAGAAACCGAAGGTACTCTGGCCGAACAAGCCTCTAACCGTCTGTCTAATGATCAACGCGGTTTAGGCAGTACCATTCTTGGCCTCAGTAAGTTAAGTAAGAAAGATAAACGAGAAGCATGGAATCTGCGCGCCGGTGCGGGGGTTAAGGTACGCTGGCCGCCCGATCCTTATGTGCGTTTTACTGGTGAGCGGCTCTGGGATCTCAGTTCACCTTGGCAGCTGGAGTCCTATAATCGAGCCTCTTGGTTTAATGAGGACGGGTACTCTATACGCAGCAAATGGGACCTAGGCCGCCCCTTAGATGAGAATCACCATCTGCGTTTTATCACTAATTTTCAGTGGCAAGAAGAAGAAGCTGATACCTTGGAATACTCTGAAGGGGTAGAAATTAATCAGCTGTTAGGCCCACGTAGCGTAATGCGCTATGCGGCCGTGGTCGTGGGCCGCAGTGCCTCGGACCCTCGGCTACATGATTATTATTTTTATACTCAATACCGACGAAACCTGCACAGAAACATCTTATTTGTCGACTTAATACCAGAGTTACATTTCCCTCGCGATCAAGATTATGATCCTGAGTTCAGTGTAACGTTAAGATTTGAGATGATGTTTAAGGGTGATCTCGAGTTTCGTCGCTAAATCACCCCACTACAGCGTCCTATTACAACTGCCAACTACGGCACCCCGAACTTACACAGGCCGGTATAATCGTACATCGGCCTCTGCCACTAGGCTCGGGGCCACCTGCTCAAAGTAATCTTTGATATAAGGTTGGGCGCAGTGGGCATCAAATACCTCACGGCTGGCCCAGCGCTCCACAAATACACAATCCCAAGGCTCACCGTTCGCGCCTTCATAAGGCACTTCTTCGGTTAGTTGATACAAGATGCAGCCTTCTTCGCGGTGCGTGTCGGCAACTAACGCCTTAAGGGCAGTTTGTAACTCTAACGCTTTACCTGGGCGCGCCTTAAAACGAGCAACACAATATAATTCAGACATTTAACATCTCACTTATCGTAATCATTGAGGGATTAAACTGCATGCTAATACAGGGGGTTGCCGCTGAATAGGGCAAACCAGTGCGCTGGTGCTCGTTTCTACCAGTTCTACTCACCCCATAGTAAAATACCTGTTGACCACCATCACGTTACCAGTTAGAGTAAATGCAGCTCGAAAAGTATGGTTGTATTTATGTTAATGTTACGAAGTTCTAGTAGTACCTCGTCCTGTATTTCATAAGTTAAATCTGTATTTTTTCAAGCATTCGTATTTTGGTAGATTTGATTACAGGATTTAGGTATGTCTAATATCGTTAAAGGTAAAGTTAAGTTTTTCAATGAGTCAAAAGGTTTTGGCTTCATCGAGCAAGAGTCAGGCCCTGATGTATTCGTACACTTCAGCGCTATCCAGAGCCAAGGTTTCAAAACCTTAGCAGAAGGCCAGGCAGTTGAGTTCACAGTAGCTCAAGGCCAGAAAGGTCCTCAAGCTGAAAACGTTGTAGCTCTGTAAGAGTTTACCTCGTAAAAGAATTCAGAAGCCGTGCCCTAGGGCGCGGCTTTTTTTCGTCTAAAATTTATTGAAAGTGAAGCTACCAGCTAAAAACAGACAAAAAACAGCAACGCCGGATCTGATGCAGATGTTCATACCGGTGCGATTTGTAGGTTTAAATATACGGTGGCCCGGGAAAAGCTCGGAGTTTTAGTTTTGCTGCGCAAAACCGGCCGACTAAAGATGGCCTCTACCGCAAAGCAATAGCTTTGCTGCACCCTGTTTACATCCGCATCGCGCTCGGCGCTGATTTATCCCTTCACCCTTCACTCCTCACAAAGGCTCACCAGCGCCCTACTGCACACCATGACAAGCCTTTAAGCACCAGTGCGCCGAGCAAGATGCAAATGCTTAAGCTAAACGCCGTGCTCACACCTAAATAGACCAGAGCGGCGGTTAATAGCGCGGCACTTAGCATCTGCAGCGCACCGGATAAGGCAGCGGCGGCTCCGGCTAGATCGCGGTACGGTTCAAGCAGTCGGCTCATGGCATTGGGAAACGCCATGCCATTGCCTAATGCTTGAATAAAAATACCAGCAATCATCCAAGCAGGATGTAAAGGAGCCAACAGCAACCACACCCCTGCCGCCAATTGCAGGTAGGGACTAAAACGCAGCACTTGCTCGGCGGGCACATAATGTTGAATACGATTATTAATCACGCCGCCAAGCAACAGCCCCAGTGCCGGGATCAAGGCCCAAGTGCCATATTGCGCCGCCGTCATACCGATCTGCTGTTGCATGATATAAGGCATCACAGAGATGGAGACCATCATCAGCGAGAATTGCCCCCACAACATGCCACCATGACCTAAGAAATGGCGTAAACCGAGTAAGTGGCGATAGTTGGCGACAATCACTGACAGCGTCATGGGTTGGCGAGCCCCTTGATGGGTCTCTTCAAAGCTGGCGAATAACAGCAGCCAGAGGGTCAACAAGTAGATCAGCATAGCCACAAACACGCTATACCAACCAAAGTGATATCCAATAAAACCGCCGATGGCAGGCGCTACTATGGGGGTAAATGCCGCCGCCATAGCCACATAAGACAGCGCATTACGCAGCGCAGGCCCCGCAAAGCTATCGCGCAGCATGGCTCGCGACACAACGGCGCCACAGCCCGCTCCTAGCCCTTGTAATAAGCGCCCCACCAATAGCCATTCAAAAGAGGCATTGGGTACTAAGCATAAGCCCACACCTAAGATGGCCAAGGCAAGGCCGGCGATCAATACCGGCCTACGCCCTTTAGCATCACTGAGTGGCCCGTATAATAATTGCACTGGGCCAAAGGCAAATAAGTAAGCAGAAATCAGCCACTGCACGCGATTAGGATCTTCAGCCAAGCTTTGGCTAATGGCAGGTAATACCGGGAACAGTAAGCCAACACTTAATTGCCCTATGCTGACGATCAAACAGGCAAAAATAAGCCGGCTGTTTTTAGAGGTTTTTGCGAACACTAATTTTCCTTTGTTGCTCCGCGCTTGAAGCTTGGATTAAAGTAAGCTTTACTTTGACAAGTCGTGTGCTCATTGAGCACAATCAAGCTTGAATAATAACAAACAGGACTGCCTATATGACTGCCCAAACAGCTAATCCCCAATCGCTTCAACAAGCGTTTTCCTTGGGTAACGGACAGGATGCGGCACTGAACTGGCTGCGCAAAAATCAAACACATTGCGCCATCTTCCTCACTAACGGCATTAAACTGGAAGGGATGATCAGTGCCTTTGACCAATACAGCATTTTGCTTTCTGATCCTAGAGGCCAGCAGCAGCTGATCTATAAAGCGAAGATCTCCACCATATCACCGGCGACCCGTCGCCCGCCGCGCACCGGCCCAATCATCAGTAAGCCGCGCCGCCCGCGTTACGAAAGTCATCAAACCCCTCGGGAAGATAATTATCAGCGCCACGATGATGAATTTGATCCACCCCATGATGACGAGCAAGGTTAGAGAAACCGCCACAATAAAAGATTTAGCATAATAAAAAAGGTCAGCAGCTGCTGACCTTTTTTATTATGCGCTTACAGAAGAGATAAAGGGTGATAGGTGAAAAGTGCAGTGGCCGACATAAGCTAGCGAACCTAACGCTAGAGCAGCGGCTCTATTAGTTGACCTAATTGGCCGCTGACTGCAGTGTTGTTCTTTTCACCCTTTACACTTCACGTTACTCTTTGCCGCACTCACTTGCCTAAATTAAGCCAAGCTCAGTCATTACACGACGAATTGCAATCTTGCTCGACTCTTGTAGTGGCACCACGGGAATGCGGCAATGCTCGCTGGCCAAGCCTAATAACGACAGCGCATATTTAGGGCCAGCTGGATTAGGCTCTAAGAACAATACCTGATGCAATGGCAGCAACTTATCTTGCAACACGCGGGCTTCTGCCCACTTGCCCGCTAACGTCAGCTCTTGCAGCTCGGCGCACAAACGCGGTGCTATGTTAGCCGTCACCGAGATGCACCCTTCGCCGCCACCCACATTGTAAGCCACGGCCGTGCCATCTTCGCCAGATAACCAAGCAAACGGCTTCTTGATCAATGAGCGTTCCACCCAAGGGCGTAATAAGTCACCGGTAGCGTCCTTCACACCCACAATGCGCGGCAGTTCAGCCATGCGCGCTAGGGTTTCCGGTTTAATATCCACTACGGCGCGCGGCGGAATATTATAAACAATGATCGGCAGCTCGGTGGCATCATGCAACATCTTGAAATGGGCATATAAACCATCTTGATTAGGACGGTTGTAATAACCGGCCACGTGCAAAGTCGCATCGGCACCCACACGCTGCGCACAGTTACTGTACTCAATGGCTTCTAGTGGATTGTTAGAACCGGCACCGGCAATCACAGGCACACGGCCTGCAGCCTGCTCGGCCACGATTTCAATAACCCGACAATGCTCATCATGGGTCAAAGTGGGGCTCTCACCGGTAGTACCTACTGGTACTAGGCCATGAGTCCCCTCTGCAATGTGCCAATCAACCAGGCGACGCAATGCCGGCTCGTCAATGCGAGTGCCGTCAAAAGGGGTTAATAGGGCAACTAAAGAACCGCGAAACATGGAAACTCCTTCTCCTGGTTAGAGGATGGTAGATTTTAAATAAAAAACCCCGGCTGCTATTGCATCACCGGGGGTTTGAAAACATCTTGTCTTAAAGAAGATCAGGCATCGGTTACGCAACTGTGGCTAGCGCTTTTCGTTTCAGCGGTTTACCCTGTTTACGTTTAACTATAAAAAGCATGTGCCACACCTGAAAAAGACCTTGAACAGCATCTTTTGCTAATGACCGACAAATGTCAAGAGCACCGTAGGTATGTATAATGCCTGATCAAATAATTTACTGTGGAGCCCAAGATGTTTGAGGCCTTAACGCCGGTTAGCGAAATGCTGGCACGTAATTTGGATGTACTCACCCAACAGCCTTTGCTGGTATGTGGTCTGCTAGAAGATAATTTACCCGGCATGTTGGCGCAAGCTGGGCCGGCTCCGCGAATTTTCACCACCGACTTTCGCTACTTTCAATGGCAAGAGCAGCAAGGCAACAGCCAAATAGAGTTTGGCGTACAGCCGACTCAAGGCGCGCCTGGCTTACTGTTATTGATGCCCAAGGCCAAAGCCGAAGCCGAGTACCTGCTTGCCGCTTGCTTGCCGCTGTTAGCCGAAGGCGCCCAGCTGTTTATGGCGGGCGATAATAAAGGCGGCGTAAAATCCGCACCTAAATTGCTGGCACCATACGCAGATCAGGTTAATAAGCTCGACAGCGCTAGGCGCGCCAGTTTGTATCAAGCAGAGCTAGTGCGCCCTGCCGCACCCTTTAAATTAGCCAGCTGGGTTAAAGGGTACAGTCTAGAGTTAGAAAAAGCACAGGCGCCATTGCAGATTTGCACGCTGCCTGGGGTATTTAGCGCCGGACATCTGGACTCAGGTTCACGTTTGCTGCTGGATAATTTAGGTAATCTGAAAGGTCGCGTGCTCGACTTTGGTTGTGGTGCCGGCGTGATTGGTGCCAACCTGCTTAAGCGCCAGCCTGAATTAGAGCTAGAGTGCATTGATATTAGCGCCTTGGCACTGGAAGCCACGCGTCTCACTTTGGCTGAAAATCAGCTTAACGCTAACGTGTATGCCTCAGACGGCTTAAGCCAAGTGAACGGTACCTTTAACCATATAGTGGCTAATCCCCCGTTTCATGCCGGGTTGAAAACCTTCTTTCACACCACAGAAGCTTTGCTCAGCTCGGCAAAAAATTACTTGGTGCACGGCGGCTCACTCACCTTAGTAGCTAACGCTTTCTTACCCTACCCCGAGCTGATTGAAAAAAGCTTTGGTCACTGTGAAACCATAGCGGTGAACGGTAAGTTTAAAATTTATCGCGCGGTGCGTCGTTCATAACCCAAGTCAACTTTAGACAAGTTCTGAGTCAGTTAAGGGCTTTTAGAAAAACCGGCAGCGGATGCCGGTTTTTTTTATGTTCTGGACTGGGTTTTATTGACGCAGAGCGAAAAATCTATAGAATTCTCTGCCTTGAGTACGCGAGGGTGGCGGAATTGGTAGACGCGCTAGCTTCAGGTGTTAGTGTCTTAGGATGTGGGGGTTCAAGTCCCCCCCTTCGCACCACTCAGAATCTTGAGTGTGAGTGACTCAAAGTAACAAATGGCAGCCCATTTAAAATAGCTGAACCATTAATAAGTAAACAGTAAATAGATAAGCAAATAGTTAGATGTGCGAGGATGGCGGAATTGGTAGACGCGCTAGCTTCAGGTGTTAGTGCCTTCGGGTGTGGGGGTTCAAGTCCCCCTCTTCGCACCATTTATTATTTGTTCTATAGTAAAATTCTGCATGACCTATTCTTTTAATCTTCGTATGCCCTTCATTTCAACATTCTTCATTTCGACATTTAGTTCGCGCTATATTACGACGCCACTAACCACGCGCCTATCAGTACTATATCTGCTTAATATCTTCTTAATTTCTACAAAAATTATCTACTTCAGACCTACTATTCAGCCAAGCAATCGCTAGTCGTCAGCGACTACACGGCTTGCTCAGTCAGCATCATACCCACGGCCATGCCTAATCCAGCTAAGCCGCCCACCGGTAACCAATACCAATGTCGACTGACCGAGGGTAGAGTTAACAACAGCGCAAACAAAGCAAAGCCTGCGCTAAGCCACAGTGTTAATGCAGAGCTCGGTACCCACCACACCACCAATAACCAAGTTAGTACCAACAGCATCACCATAGCTTTTCCTCATATCTCGCAATGCAGTTGATAATAATTATCATTACTTTGTATATCAAGATTTTCTTCCTGTTACACGCACCTTTTTGTTAGAGCTAGCCTTGCCAGGTAAGTAACACCACGGCTTCTACATGCATGGTATGCGGGAACATATCTACCGGTGTGGCCTGCTCTAATCTAAAACCGCGCTTTGTTAAACAAGCCAATTCACGAGCCAAGCTCTTAGGATTACAAGATAATAATGACCGCATAAAGCGGTCAAAGAGACAAAAAAGTAGGCTATTTTACTTGTTCGAAGCGGTGGCACAAACAAAGCCCGAGCTTATTTTTCTGCTTAAGGAAGCCGAGCTCTACTGTGATTGCCCTGAAAAAGCAAAGGCAGAAATAAGGATCAAAAAATCCCGCAGGCGCGGGATTGGTATAGATACTGGCAGCTTAGGGTCAGGCTATTTTTGCTGCTGTTTAAGTGCATCACGTATTTCACGCAACAGCTGTATATCTTCTGGCGTGGGCGCAGGGGCGACGGTCACGGCTTCTTGCTCTCGATGCAAAGACTCGCGCATCCGATTAATCATTTTCACCATGATAAACACCACCAACGCCAGCAGGACAAAGTTAATAAGCACCGTCACAAAACTACCCCAATACAAAACCACGGCACCGGCGGCACTTAATGCTTCTTGCGTTTGCGGGCCTGTGTAGCCTTCTGGAGCACGCAGTACTAGCAACTTATTGGAGAAATCCACATCGCCACCGAGAATAAAGTTAATCACTGGCATAAATACATCGCGCACTAAAGAGTCGATGATCTTACTGAAAGCGCCACCGATGATCACACCCACCGCCAAATCAATCATGTTGCCTTTAACGGCAAACTCACGAAATTCCTTAATAAAACCGGTTTTTTTACTCATAACAGTCTTCCTGTGTAAGATGTTTAGATAATTCGAGTAACTAAAGAATTCGAGTAATGAAAAATCGAGTGATAACCTACCGAGCATAGCTCTTTATTGAGTCTTGCACCTCTGAACAACCGAGACCGCTAGCAGTAAGGAAAACCCATGAGCTTTGATATTAAAAGTTGGATAACCGCCACTAATCTCGCACACCAGCATAAACGCCATAGCTGCAGCCAGCTTGGCACGCACTTCGCGGGTTTCTTTAGCCCTGAGTTACTTAGCAGCGCAGGCTTTGTGATAGTGGATGAACTGCCTCGCCCACCGATAGATGTGATAATGCAACTGGGGTTAGGCCAATTATTAAACCCTAACGCCGTTGGCATCACCCTTGATGATACCTATTATTTAAAACCTAAGGCCGCCGGCCAACTCAGAGTACACTTTCATGAACTGGTGCACGTTTTACAATGGCAAGCATTAGGCCAAGCATCCTTTATTAAGCGCTACATCAGTGAGGTGATAAAATACGGTTATCGCCAAGCGCCATTAGAAGAGAAAGCTTACGGTTTCGAAGATAGATTTGTCGAAAATCCTAGAGATGCGTTTTTGATCTTGGCAAAAGATACTATTTGATAACTGCAGGTGGGCGCCTTGAGCTGATTTATATGCTGCGGGCCTGCTTGGTAAGCGGGTTAATAGTAGACAAGGGAAAGCATTGATAGAGCAGGGTAGGTAAAAGTTTATCAGGAGTTTTTTAGACGTTACGAAAGATTTTTAGATATAGCTAATGAGGCATGACTAATTAATAGTATAACCGCTTGAGATTTAGCTTATTTTAACACTGAGTCAGCTCGTTGTGAGCAAGTTATTGCAGAATAGATCTTTTAGAAAGGTATTACTGTAAAGAAGAGTCTTACTTATAAAGTGGTAGCGGTGGGCGGACTTGAACCGCCACGCCCGAAGGCAACGGATTTTGAATCCGTCGTGTATACCAATTTCACCACACCGCCACTACATTCACTTTATACTTACTGTTTCCTTAGCGAGTTACTTTGCCTTGGGAACGAGGTGAATTATACGTATCCAGAGCCCCGCCGCAAGCAGAATATTGACTTTATGATGCTGACTGCGCACAAATCGCGCAACTGCAGGTAATTTGACCGCTATGCGCACAAAAATGACCACAGGCTTAAGGGTTTGCTAGAATGGCGTACCTTAAATAACTCGTAACAGGTTGGTAGTGGTAGTGGCTTCTTATTCTGAATATGTAGGTTTAGAGCGTGCAGGATTGATGCGCCGCTTAGCAGCTTGGGTGTATGACCTACTAGTGGTGATTTCACTGCTGATGGTGACGGGGTTTATCTACTTTGGCTTAACGGTACTGACGCTAAAGCTCGGCTGGGTAAGCTTAGGGACGCACGAAGACACCGCCGCCTTATTAAGTGCTAGCCGCTGGTATCAGCTGTGCCTATTGGCAGTCGGGCTGTTTTTTTATTGCTGGTTTTGGCGCACCAGCGGCCAAACTATCGGCATGCGCGCTTGGCGCCTACGGGTACAAAATACCGACGGCAGTCGCTTACGCTTGGCTCAGTGCATTATTCGCGCCGCCTGCGCCCTGCTCGGCTTGAGTAACTTATGGTTGGTGTTTAATCCGCGCACTAAGTTAGCGCTGCAAGATAAGATTGCTGATTGCGAGATGATAGTGATGAGCAAAGAGCTCAATAAGCAATTATTAGATAAGAAACCAGCGCCAGGCGTCTAGCACTGGGCACTGCTCTTCAGCCGTCTTCCTGACGAAGGTCAGGATCTCGCTTTAGGTTTTAATACATAAGTTCGAGATACCGGAGTCGTCATACTGAACTTGATTCAGTACCGGTAAGACAGCATAAAAACTCCTGTTTAGAGTTTAGCTGGGCGCCGGGCACTTGATGCTCGGCGCTGTACTTACGCTCGCTTATTCAGTAATGCCAAGGCAATACCAATAAATAACAGGCTTGGGCCCAGCGCTCCGATAAAGGGCGGCACGTGATAAACCAAGCTGATGGGGCCAAATACTTGGTTAGATACATAAAAGCCAAAGCCAAATAGAATACCCAGTAACAGTCGCGCGCCCATGGTCACACTGCGCAGGGCACCAAATACAAACGAAGACGCCAGCAACATCATGGCAATCACCATTACGGGCTGCAGAGCTTTACGCCAAAATTCCAAGGCATATAAGCCACTGTCTTGGCCGTTATCTGCTAAATAGCCCTGATACTCCCACAAGCCACGCATCGATAACTCATTAGGATCAATCGCTACAACGCCGAGCTTCTCTGGCGTTAAGCTAGTTTGCCACTCCCGTGTATCCTGATGCTGGGTTTGGATGGAAACACCGGCATTAAATAAGGTGTCGGTCACGTTCGTTAAGCGCCAAAGAGGGTCTAGGTAAGTGGCACTTTCGGCCTGCGTAATACGCGAGAGACGGGTATTTTCATCAAAGTAATACAACGTAATGTCACTTAGAGTGCCATCTCGCTTGGCTTGGCCAATATTAATATAAGCGTCATTGTCTTTGGCCCACACGCCATAGACCGACAATACGACTTGACCACCGGACTTGGCTTGGCTGCGCAAGTCATCTGAGGCGAGTTTAGTGGCCGGTGCCACATATTCACCCACCAGCATGATCACCAGCATCAAAGGCAAGGTGGTTTTCAGCGCACTCACTACTATGTTGAATCGCGAGCGACCGGCAGACTGCATCACCACCAGCTCACTGTTACTGGCCATTTGTCCCAAACCGATTAAGCCACCCAACAAAGCGGCAATCGGAAAGAACAGCACTATTTCTTGGGGCATAGACAGCAACACATAATAAAACGCCGACAGTAAGGTATAAGTCCCCTCGCCTACGCTTCTTAGCTGCTCCACATAGCGGATAATGGCCGCCAAGCCCACCAAGGTCAGCTCGCACAACAAGATGGCCATTAAAACGGTACGGCCAATATAACGATCAAAAATAGTGAACATCAGGCAGCCTTATTACGTTTAAATTTTTCGCGAGTCTGACTCCACCAAGCGGTTTCTCGTAAATTAAGCGGCAACGCCACCAGTAACAAGAACACTATGGGTACCGTATACAGGCCCGGATAAATCGGCAAACTGCCCGCCTCTACTGCGGAGCGCGAGGCACTTTGTAATAAAAAGTACGCCAGATACAGCAAGATGGACGGCAGCAGTTTCGCGTAACGACCTTGGCGGGGGTTAATCACCGCCAGCGGCACCACTAACAAGACTAATACCAACATCGACAAAGGTAATGACACCCGCCATTGCAGCTCGGCTTGGTCGAGCAAGTCATTGGAGTGCCTCAGTGCTTTGCTGTCCTTCGCAGCCTCTTTGCGTTCCACTTCACCGATTTCGCTAGCACGAATAAAGGCACTGTATTCATCAAACTCGGCCACATCAAACGCGCGCGTACCCGGCACACCGCTATAACGGCGACCTTCATCAAGCGTTAGCCATTGGCCGCCATCACGTTCTTGAAAGCGGCCACTGTTGGCCACCACTACGCTGGGCGCCTGATCGGTTTGGCCACGTTGCACCACAAACAATCGATTGAGACTGCTGCCAGAATCTTCAGGGTTGAGCTGCTCTATATAAGCCACCACCCGCCCGTTATCCAGATTCATAAATCGCGCTTGGCGCAATAATGAAATACCCGAATCGGATTTAACCTGCTCGCGAATTTGATAAATTTGCGCTTTAGACCAAGGGTTTAGCCACAAAGAGTTGGCTAACGCCGCCGCCGTCCATAACAGTGCCAGCACTAAGGTGACGGTCATGATTTTGCCAGGGCCTATGCCCACGGCGCGCATTACCGTCATCTCACTCTCCGCATACAAGCGGCCGTGAGCGAATAAAATGCCCAAAAATAAGCTGATAGGTAACATCAAGGTCGCCATATCCGGCATATTAAGTAGCAACAGCTTACCGACTAAACCGACCGGTATAGTGCCGCTAGCAGCGCCGGCTAAGACCTCGATAAAATTCTGGCTGACAAAAATCAGCAGCAGCACGAATAACACAGCAAGCTGCGTTTTTAGGGTTTCCCAAAACAAATAGCGAAATGCAATCACCGTAAATCCCAGTGTTAACTTGTCTTTTCAATGGAAACGCTTAAGAATAAGCGTAAAATCACGATTTTCGCACCTTATGTGTGCGAAAATCTGCATGTTTTTGCGACGATCATCATTATCCTTGATCTAACGCTCATTGTCTTCAAGCGGTAGGAGAATCCATGGAGTTCAGTGTTAAAAGTGGTAGCCCCGAGAAACAGCGTAGTGCCTGTATCGTGGTCGGCGTGTTTGAACCCCGCCGTCTGTCTCCGGTAGCCGAACAGCTGGATAAAATCAGCGACGGTTACTTGAGTGCCCTGTTACGCCGCGGCGATCTGGAAGGCAAAGCCGGCCAGATGTTACTGCTACATCAAGTACCAGGCGTGCTCAGCGAGCGCGTGTTGCTAGTCGGTTGTGGCAAAGAGCGTGAACTAGACGAGCGTCAGTATAAACAAATTATTCGCAACACCATTAATACGCTTAACGACACAGGTTCAATGGAAGCAGTGTGCTTTTTAACCGAGCTGCACGTCAAGGGTAGAGATACTTATTGGAAAGTGCGCCAAGCGGTAGAAACCACCAAAGCCAGCCTGTATAGCTTTGATCAGTTTAAGACCAATAAAGCCGAACCGCGCCGTCCTTTGCGCAAAATGGTGTTTAACGTGCCCACCCGTCGCGAGCTGCCCATTGGCGAACGTGCCGTAGCACACGGCTTAGCCGTGGCCCGTGGCGTAAGAGTCTGTCGTGATGTGGCGAATATGCCGCCTAACGTCTGTAATCCCGCCTATTTGGCCTCACAGGCGCGCCAGCTGGCGGATGCTTGGGACAACATTACCACCCGCGTGATTGGCGAAGAAGAAATGGCCGAGCTGGGCATGAATTCTTATCTGGCCGTAGCCCGAGGCTCACGCAATGAAGCCATGATGGCGGTCATTGAATATAAAGGTCATCCAGACCCAGATGCACGCCCTATCGTATTAGTGGGCAAAGGCCTAACCTTTGATGCGGGCGGTATTTCACTGAAACCCGGCGAAGGCATGGATGAAATGAAGTACGACATGGGTGGTGCCGCCGCCGTGCTAGGCACCATGCAAGCATTGGCCGAACTGCAATTGCCCATTAACGTGGTGGCGGTGTTGGCCGGTTGTGAAAACATGCCTGACGGCAATGCTTATCGCCCGGGTGATATTCTGACCAGCATGTCTGGCCAAACCATTGAAGTGTTAAACACAGACGCCGAAGGCCGCTTGGTATTGTGTGACGCCCTGACCTTTGTCGAGCGTTATGAGCCAGAAGTGGTGGTGGATGTCGCGACCTTGACGGGTGCTTGCATCGTGGCCTTGGGCCACCACACCTCGGCGCTGTTGGCCAATCACAATCCGCTGGCCCATGAGCTGCTGAATGCCTCCGAGCAAGCAGGCGATCGCGCTTGGCGTCTGCCAATGGGTGATGAGTATAACGAGCAGTTAGAAAGCCCGTTTGCCGACATGGCCAATATCGGCGGTCGCGCCGCGGGTGCCATTACTGCCGCCTGTTTCTTGGCTCGCTTCACCAAAAAGTACCAGTGGGCGCACTTAGATGTAGCCGGTACCGCTTGGGTGAGCGGCAAGAATAAAGGCGCCACCGGTCGTCCGGTGCCCTTGTTGACCCAGTTTTTATTGAACCGGGCCGGCGTTAACAATATCGAAGAGTGAGCATGAGCCAAGGCTGTTTTTATTTGCTGCCAGAATCCGCAACGCCGGAGTCGACGGTCGAGTGGGTGTGTAAACTGACCACCGACTTCTATCGCCAAGGGCTGGGGGTGTTTATTCACGCCCAAGATCAGCCCCAAGCCGAGGCGCTGGACGAGGCGCTCTGGCAGCAGCCAGCCGATGGCTTTATTGCCCACAATCTGCAAGGCGAAGGTCCACCCCAAGGGGCGCAGGTCATCATCGGCTGGCAGCCCCCAAAAAATGGCCGTGCAGTATTGATCAATCTGGCGCCCACGGCGCCAGATTTTGCGCGCCGCTTTAACCAACTCGTGGACTTTGTGCCCGCAGATGACGCAGGCAAACAACAAGCGCGCGAGCGCTTTAAAGTTTATCGTCAGGCAGGTTTTACGCTTATAACCGCCCCCGTCCCTTCCCAAACTCAAGACGAATAACATCATGGAAAAAACATTTAATCCCACGGCTATTGAACAAGCCATGTATCAGCAATGGGAAAACAAGGGCTACTTTAAGCCTCATGGCGACACCAGCAAACCTGCTTACAGTATTATGATACCGCCACCGAACGTGACCGGCAGCCTGCACATGGGCCATGCGTTTCAAGACACCATCATGGACACCCTGATTCGCTATCAGCGTATGCAGGGCAAAAACACCTTATGGCAAGTGGGCACCGACCACGCGGGCATCGCCACGCAAATGGTGGTTGAGCGCAAGATCGCCGCAGAAGAAGACAAAACCCGCCACGATTACGGCCGTGAAGCCTTTATCGAAAAAATTTGGGACTGGAAAAAAGAGTCCGGCGGCACTATCACCCAACAGTTACGTCGCTTAGGCACCTCTGTGGATTGGGAGCGTGAGCGCTTTACCATGGATGACGGTTTATCGAACGCAGTTAAAGAAGTGTTCGTACAGCTTTACGAAGAAGACCTGATTTATCGCGGCAAACGCTTAGTGAACTGGGATCCGAAACTTAATACCGCCATCTCAGATCTCGAAGTGGAAAACCGCGAAATGAAAGGCCACATGTGGCACTTTCGTTATCCATTAGCCGATGGCGCGACCACGGCTGACGGCAAAGACTACCTAGTAGTCGCCACCACGCGTCCCGAAACCATGCTCGGCGATACCGCAGTGGCAGTAAACCCCAAAGATCCGCGCTATCAGAGCCTGATTGGTAAGTTTATCGACTTACCATTAGTGGGCCGCCGCATTGCGATTGTGGGCGACGATCACGCCGACATGGAAAAAGGCACCGGTTGCGTAAAAATCACCCCCGCCCACGACTTTAATGATGCGGAAGTGGGCAAGCGCCATCAGCTGCCACTAATCAACATTCTGACCTTAGATGCACACATTCGCGACTTGGCGGAAGTGTTCACCAGTAAAGGCGAAGTCAGTGAGGTGTATTCAGATGCCCTGCCTGCTGAGTTTCACGGCTTAGAGCGCTATGCAGCCCGCAAAGCCATCGTGAGCGCACTGGACGAGTTAGGCTTGCTGGATAGCGTGAAAGATCACGACTTAACCGTGCCTTACGGGGATCGCGGTGGCGTGCCTATTGAGCCGATGCTGACCGACCAATGGTATGTGCGCGCAGCACCCTTGGCCGAAGTGGCCACTAAAGCCGTAGAAGACGGTGAAATTGAGTTTGTGCCTAAGCAATACGAGAATATGTATTTCTCGTGGATGCGCGACGTACAAGACTGGTGTATCTCTCGCCAGTTATGGTGGGGCCATCGTATTCCCGCCTGGTACGACAGCGAGGGCAAAGTCTACGTCGGTCGCGATGAAGCCGAAGTGCGCGCTACTTATAAGCTGGGCGCCGAGGTTGCACTGAATCAAGACGAAGACGTGCTCGATACTTGGTTTAGCTCGGCACTGTGGACCTTCTCGACTCAAGGCTGGCCTGAAAAAACGCCGGACTTGGCGACTTTTCATCCGAGCAGCGTGTTAGTCACCGGCTTTGATATTATTTTCTTCTGGGTGGCTCGCATGATCATGATGACCATGCACTTCATTAAAGATGAAAATGGTAAGCCGCAAGTACCCTTTAAAACCGTGTACGTGACCGGCCTGATCCGTGATGAAAACGGCGATAAAATGTCAAAATCTAAGGGTAACGTACTGGATCCTTTAGATATGATTGACGGTATCGACCTTGAGTCGTTAGTGACCAAGCGTACCGGCAATATGATGCAGCCAAAACTGGCCGCAAAAATCGAAAAAGATACCCGTACTACTTTTGCTGAAGGCATTGAAGCCCACGGTACCGATGCGCTGCGCTTTACCTTGGCGGCCATGGCCTCTACCGGTCGTGACATCAACTGGGATATGCGTCGTTTAGACGGTTATCGCAGCTTTTGTAATAAGCTGTGGAACGCCTCCCGCTACGTGTTGATGAGCACCGAAGATCAAGACTGCGGCTTTAACTCTGGCGCAAGTGCCGGCGAGCTGAGCTATTCGTTGGCGGATCGTTGGATCCAAGCCCAGCTGCAAGTGACCATCACCGAAGTGCGTGAAGCCCTAGACAGCTATCGCTTCGACCGCGCCGCCAATGCGCTCTATGAGTTCATCTGGCACCAGTTCTGTGACTGGTACTTAGAGCTGACCAAGCCAGTACTGTGGCACGGTTCAGAGTCCGAGCAGCGCGCCACGCGCAAGACCTTGATTGAAGTGCTGGAAACGCTGCTGCGCTTAGCACACCCAATCATGCCCTACATCACCGAAGAGATTTGGCAGCGTGTAGCACCTTTGGCCAACCGTGCTGGCGACAGCATTATGCTGGCCGCCTACCCAGAAGCGGATGCCAGCCTGGAAGATGCTGATGCCATGGCAGATCTGGAATGGGTGAAGCGCTTTATCGTCTCTATTCGTAACTTGCGTGCCGAGATGAACCTTGCGCCAAGCAAAGCCTTATCTGTGCTGTTACGCCCTGCCGGTGACGACGGTCGCCGCGCCACGGACAACGAAGCCTTCTTAAAGGCCATGGCCAAGCTAGACGCTATTACTCATTTAAGCCCAGATGAAGAAGCACCGACTTCCACCAAACAGTTAATTGGTGAGACCGAATTGCTGCTACCCATGGCTGGCTTAATTGATAAAGATGCAGAATTAGCACGCTTAGGCAAAGAGCTGGATAAAGTTAAGGGTGAAATCAAGCGTATCGAAGGCAAGCTGAACAATGCCGGCTTCGTGGCTAAAGCACCCGCCGCCGTAGTGGCGGTTGAGCAAGGTAAACTTGATGATTACCAAGCCGCTTTAACTAAGCTGATTGCCCAACAAGAGCAAATTGCTAACTTGTAATGCGTGAGGTGTAAGGTGTGAAGAGCGAGGCGTAATAGCCAAGACGCCTTACGGCTAATATAACCACGCCAAGAACAAAAAACCGATCTGCAAAGGTCGGTTTTTTTATGGCTGATTAGCCACGGTTCAGTTTAGATATTGTCTTAACTGACAGCTTAAAGTTTACAGTTACCGGAAGTGGCTTGTTTTACCCCCTCACACTTCACGCCTCACTCCTCACTCCTCACTGAATTTAATTCAGCTCGGCTACCGCTTCTTGAACCGCCAGTGCACTTTGATGAATCTCAGCCATTATACTTTCAACATCCAGTACTTGTTGTTTACCTTGCTCCGCCACACTAGCTACATCTACGATTGCCGCAGATACCCTTGCCGTCAACTCGCGATTTTGTTGTACAACCTGACCAATTTCTGCCGTTGCCTTGCTGGTTCGTCCAGCCAACTGTCTGACTTCATCGGCGACCACCGCAAAGCCGCGGCCTTGCTCTCCGGCGCGGGCCGCTTCAATGGCCGCATTCAACGCTAACAGGTTAGTCTGATCCGCTACGCTGCTAATAGTAGCGACTATCTCTTCTATGCTTCGGGCCTGCTCATTGAGCCGGTTAATAACATCTATCGCCTGCTCGAGATCCCCAGATACCCGAGATGAGGTATGGACCGACGCTAATAAGGATTCGGCGCCCCGCTCGGCGATGCTGGCCGTCTGTATTGCCGTTACGCTGGCCATCTCTGAAGCCTGTCGCACTCGCTGCGCCTGAGCGATTTGATCGGTAATTTCGCTGGCGAATTTGACCACACGCATCACCTTGCCGCTATCATCCAGAATGGGATTGTAGGTAGCCTCTAACCAGACTTCGCGGCCCGATGCATCGAGCCGCTTAAACTGTCCTGACTTGTGATCTCCTGACGCCAGCTCCCGCCAGAAGTTGGGATGCTGCTGATAGAATTCCTCATCGCAGAATATCCTATGATGCTGATTGGTCAGCTGTTCAAGCCGGTAACCTACTGCGGCCAGAAAGTTATCATTGGCACTAATAATATTGCCATCAACAGAAAACTCAATCACAGCCATAGAAAGATGCAGCGCACTCAACACCGCTTGCTGAGCATCGAGCCTATGCTGCTTTGCGGTGATATCGCTGGCTATTTTCAATATTTTGACCACTGTCCCCTGTTCATCCAGTACCGGGAAATAAGTTGCTTCCAGCCAAATAACGTCACCTTGGCGATTGAGACGCGCAAATGCACCGCTTTGAGACTGCCCTTGCCCCAGCCGTTGCCAGAATTCTCGGTATTTGGCACTGTTCACTAGTTGGGGATCACAGAACATCTGATGATGTGCTCCCTGGACCTCAGTTAGGCTATAGCCTACCACTGCCAAAAAGCCGTTATTGGCATCCAGGATTTCACCCTGGGGGGTAAATTCGATCACCGCCATATGAGTGCGAATAGCCTGTTGCTCTGCTTTTGCCAGATCATATTGTTGACGACAATGGGAAAGCTCCCGCTTGAGCTTGCTATTCATGAGCATGTGACGTTTCTCCTGCTATGGTGTTAGGTATAAGAAGTGAGAGACCGGTAGGAAAATATTTACTTTCACATAAAATTGAATATTTACACTAATCAATATGAGCGCGCAACTCATAATGCCTCATATGAGGCCCAATTAGTATAATTAACAACCTAATAGCTAACACAGAGAAAACTAGCAGCCTTGCTTTATGCGGGTGCGGAAGGAAGGTAGTTCGAGACTCAACAATGTGCTGTATCTTTAAACTGATCTTAGCGGCATAAAAAAGGGGAGAAGATATCTATCGATATCTTCTCCCCTTACTGTTCGACTATTGTGAGTCAGTCTTTATTTTTTCACTTGGTTACCGATAATACCGCCCACTACGGCGCCACCTACGGTACCGGCCGTGCTACCGCCGGTTAATACTGAGCCTGCTACACCACCGGCACCGGCACCAATGGCCGTGTTACGATCGCGCTCTGACATATTACCGCACGCAGTTAAGCCAAACAGTAATGTAGAAGCCAATGCAACTGTCGCTATTTTCTTACTGCTAATCATAGTGATTACCTCTGTGCCGTGAATGTTACGTTACGCTATATTGGGCAGTGTACTCCCTTTAACACAAAACCACTGCCTTTATAACGAGCCTTGTGTCTAGGCCTGTCGTGAGGGACTCACTTACGCCACCGCATCTAACCATAACCAGCGAATGACGAGCACGTTAGCTATGCTAACCAACAATAAAAAGCTCACATAAGTCATCACCATATAGCGAAAATAATTATGCTTACTGTGATTCAGTAAGCCTTGTAGCTCTTGATGCTGGCGATGGGCCGCGGCAATTTTAGCAAATAAAGTGAGCTCAAAATGCATCAACACCAAGGTAATCAGCGTCAGCATGCTGCCCAGTAAAGGAGCAATCAAAATCCAGCTGCCTAATACCTGACCAATCTCTGGCTTTAGATAAGGTACGGCACCCAACACCACTACCGCTATGGTGATTTGAAATAGCTTTTGCCAAATATGATCGTGACGATACTTATATTCATCCCACAACAATACGTAGGGATCAGGGTTATGAGGGGGATACATATAAGCGCTCCTTAGCTCCTATTTTGCTCACTATAGCATGAGATATCTGCGCGACTAGATACAAGGCAAAGATCCTAAAAACACAGCTCTGCGCCAACACCTATTTGGTTAAAGCTCGCACTCGTGCAACTTAATCACTTGGCTCATAATACCCACGCCTTGGTCGCTACAAAGAGAAAAATGTCATGCAGTACCGCTTAACAAATCCCGATTTAGCCATTCCAACCAACCGTCACTATCGCCTACTGAGGCTTAACGAGCACTATGACGCGCCGCTTGCCGCCTTGATTCGTCAGGTATCGGCGGAGTACGGCCTTACCGCGGATAAAGGTTACAGCGTGGCCGATCCGCAATTAGATAAGCTGAGTCAGCTGTATCAAACGCCAGATACTGGTTATTGGTTGTTAGTAGAGAACGATGGCACTTTAGTTGGCGGCGCCGGTTTTGCACCAGTGCCAGGCCATGCTGGTGTGTGTGAGCTACAGAAAATGTATTTATTGGCAGGTGCGCGCGGCCAAGGGTTAGGTCGTTGGCTGGCAGATAAGGTGCTGCAAGAGGCGAGTTTACGGGGTTATCACAGTTGTTATCTTGAAACCACGCCGCTATTACCCGAAGCATTGCACTTATACCAGAAACTGGGTTTCACGCCCTGCCCGCGCTTAGGCAATAGCGGCCATGATGACTGCGAAATTACGCTGATACTGGGATTGTGAAGGATAAATTAGGCAAAACAAATATAACGCTATTTTTGCCACGGATTACACGGAAATAAAACACAAATATTAAAAATGAAAATGCCTACTTTTGTAAGACCTAGCCAAGTACGAAATGGTCTTAAATGAGTCAGTGTTCACTTTTCCGTGCCATTCCGTGTATTCCGTGGTGAAGAAATTTTTATTCTTCGAAGTAAGTGCCCCAGCCGTCGTATTCGAGGCCGTATTTCTGAGCGATAGGCAGCAGTTCGTTGATCTGCTCCATGATGGCGGCTAACTCAAGCGGGCCGTCGGTAATGGCATCGAAGCTCAATAAGGTCTGCCCGGTTTCTAGGGCTATCTCTTCCGCATCCGTCACTTCGTACTCTAATTTAAAGCAGTCTAAGGCCGCTTTCTCAAGCTTATCAAAGTCTTGGCCAGAAAAGTGATGCTCTAAAGTATACAAGGCGGTCGGGTTGCTGCCGTCTTCTAACAAAGAGGTAATAATCTCATTGGTTTCATCTTGCCAATGTTGCAGTTCACTCATAGCAGGCTCCTTGGCCGGTAATTCAAATTAATGTGAAGAGTAAGGGTGAAGAGTGAGGCGTAAAATCAAGGCCGACGCGCTTCAAGATCAAGCTCAGCGATGCGATTGCTTAAAATGCTCCGACTGTGTTTGAGCAAATCTCTAATTTGCTTAGGCTCATAGCCCTCAACCGATATCGGCGGCATAATTTCGACGATTAATTCGCCGTTATCCCAGCGATTTAAGTCAACTTGGCCAAAATAGCTGGAACACGCAATCGGCACTAAGGGCACTTGGGCTTGTAAGGCAATATGAAAGGCGCCGGTTTTAAAGGGCAATAAGCCTTGGCCTTTACTGCGTGTGCCCTCAGGAAACATCCAAATTGACATATTACGCTGGCGAATTTTATCCACTACCTTGCCGATGGTGCTGGCTGCCTTGGCTTTGTTTTCACGGTTGATCAGCAGGTTGCCACTCAGCCAAAATAACTGCCCAAACAAGGGTATCCAAAACAGACTGCTCTTACCAATGGCCACAGTACGCGGCATCACAGCTCCGGTTAGCGCAATAATGTCCCAGTTACTTTGGTGGTTGGCGATATACACCGCCGATTGTAAATCTTTGACGTGCTCATAGCCGCGAAAGATCACTTTTAAGCCCACCAGAATACAGGCTTTATTAAATAAGCGCCCCAGCAGGTAGACATTATTAGGGTGGCGGGGGCGCAACACACAAATCACGGTGCCCAAGATAAACACCAACACCATGGCTAGCGTCAGTAAGAAGATTCGCAACAGCTTTAACATCAGAAAACCTCGTATTTTCAGAGTCGGCAGTATACTGAGCGGCCCTTATATGAACAAGCCCAGTCATGAATGTTCACGACTGGGCCTAGGGTCTGTTGACCTTTCGAGATGATTTTTGCAGCAGGTTGTGGAGTCTTTATACAAGGCATCGTTTGTGCCATGGAGTCATTCTCCATCAATAAGCGATAACGCCGTAGAAAGGCGCCACAAATGCTGCCCTTCGGGTTCGGCTAAACGCGTTTTTCTCTTTGTTGAGTGGGAGTTTGCTTAGAACGACTAGGCTACACCCCACTCGCCGCGATAAAAACGCGTTTAACTCGAACAAAATTTAACCGCGAAAGGTCAACAGACCCTAAAGTTATATGCTCATTTGGCTCACCATTAGCGGCGATAGCTTAAGACTGATTATCCACGATAACGCGAGCCTCGGCCCTCTAATCTAAAGCCTTGTACCAATTGCTGCAGGCCAGACGCCAACTCGGTGAGTTCACGGCTAGCACTGGCGGTTTGATTAGCACCTTGGGCCGTTTCATCACCCATCTCATGAATGGTGGTCAAATTACGACTAATATCTTCGGTGACGGTGGCTTGTTCTTCCACGGCAGTCGCGATTTGGGTATTCATATCATGAATGGTTTGTACCGCATCACTGATCAACGCCAAGGCTTGCTCGGCTTCTTGGGCTTGGCCTACGGTAAGCTCCGCTTGCTGGCGCCCGCCCGACATGGCCGCTATGGCTTGTTTAGCATCTTCTTGTAACTTAGCAATAGTGGTGACTATTTCTTGGGAAGAATGTTGAGTTTGCTCGGCCAGATTACGCACCTCAGAGGCCACGACCGCAAAACCGCGACCTTGCTCGCCAGCGCGAGCCGCTTCTATGGCGGCGTTTAAGGCCAGCAAATTGGTACGATCAGCGATTTCTTGGATAACTTGTACCACTGAGCTAATTTGATTACTACTGTCGGCTAATGATTGCACCACCCGACCGGTAGCGGTTACGTCATCCGCCAAGCGGCTAATGGAGGCCACGGTTTGCTGAACTACCACTTTCCCCTGCTCGGCGGCTTCATTGGCCGAACGTGCGGAAGAGGCGGCTAAGCTGGTGTTCTGTGACACTTCTTGCACTGTGGCCGACATCTGATTAATGGCCGCGGCCACTTGATCGGTATCTTGCTGCTGTCGGCTTAGATTAGCACTGGTTTGTAGAGACACCGCCGAGGTTTGTTCCGCCGCCGCCGATAAGCTATTGCTCGACTCATGGATATGACCGATCAGCTCACGCAGATTATTATTCATATGCTGTAATTTACCGTAAACACCGGTGGCATTGGCGGCAAACTGTGAGCTTAAATCACCATTGGCAATGGAGTTGGCCACCCGCTCCATTTCACTGGGCTCGGCACCCAGTGGTACCAAGACCATGCGCTTTAAAGTCCACCCTAGCAATAAGCTAAAAGCCACTAACAACACTACTAGCGACACCATAATGGTCACCATGGTGCTATTGCGCTGCTCTTCTTGGGCCACGGTGCCAAATAAGCGTTCCAGCAATAAAGAAATAAATTCATCGACTGTGGTCACGGCTTCTAAGCGAGCGGCATCATACTGGGCACTAAGCACCAATTGTTGCGCTTGCTCTTGGCGACCTGACTGCATTAAGCCGATCGCCTGCTCTTCTAATTTATCCATTAGGCTCACCGCCCTTTGGCCTTGATCCAGCGTGCTGCGCTCGGCGGTGGTCATGTTCATTTCTGCTAGCATCTCAGTGTCTGACATAGTAGTGGCGTCCACACGTGCGGCTCGTCCTTCGGTCACATCATTGGCTTTTTGATAAACACTCAGCTGCTCGGGATTACCGGTGACGACGTAATCTCGAATAGCCGTCGATTTCTCGGTGGAATAAAGGCGCACCATGCCGGCTTTATTAAAGTAATTAAAGAGATCAGTTTGTGCGTTAACGACCGCTTGTTGCGATTGCAGCAGAAAAAACAAAGAACCACCTAACAGTAGCGCTATGCTCAGCACTACCAAAAAAACCAGACGGATCACCGCCTTTAAGGTTAAATTTTTATACATAGAAGCGCTCAGCCTATCTAGAAGGGGTAACATAAACGGCAGATATCATAGCAAAATTAATCTCAACAAGAGCTTAATAACACCCGTCAATATCGTTGAATAATAATAACCGACAAAAAAAGCCCCCACCTTTAACAGTGAGGGCTTAATAATTCTAACAGTATCATTAAATATAGCCGTAGAAATTAACTTAACTGGCTATTAATGAGCAAGCAGCGCGATGAAAGATTAGTTATGGGCTCGTTTTAGTGAGCCTAAGCGAAAACCTTGCACCAATTGCTGTAGCCCTGCCGCCAGCTCTGACAACTCCCGGCTAGCACCAGCAGTTTGCTCAGCGCCGGTGGCAGTTTCTTCCCCTACACCTTGGATTAGAGTCAAATTACGGCTGATGTCTTCGGTAACCGTGGCCTGCTCTTCTACAGCAGTGGCGATTTGGGTATTCATATCATTGATGGTTTGTACGGCAGCACTGATTAGCGCCAAGGCTTGTTCCGCTTCATGTGCCTGCCCTACGGTGAGCTCTGCTTGCTCTCGGCCGTTATTCATGGCGGCCATCGCTTGCTTGGCGTCATCTTGTAACTTAGCAATAGTGGTGACTATGACTTGTGAGGACTTTTGCGTTTGCTCCGCCAAGTCTCGTACCTCAGAGGCCACCACCGCAAAACCGCGGCCTTGGTCGCCAGCACGCGCCGCTTCAATGGCGGCGTTGAGTGCCAAGAGGTTGGTTCTATCGGCGATATCTTGAATTACTTGCACGACGGTACTGATCTGCTGGCTACTGTCAGCCAGTGATTGCACTACGCGACCTGTAGCTTGCACATCGTCTGCCAAGCGGCCAATAGAGACCACAGTTTGCTGCACTACTATTTTGCCCTGCTCAGCGGCATCGTTAGCTGAACGCGCCGAGGTGGCCGCTAAACTGGTGTTATGAGACACCTCTTGTACGGTAGCCGACATCTGATTAATAGCAGCAGCCACTTGCTCCGTGTCTAGTTGCTGGCGGCTTAAGTTAGCGCTGGTTTGTAAAGAGATAGCCGAGGTTTCTTCTGCCGCCGCCGATAAGCTATGGCTGGACTGGTGAATATGGCCAATAACTTCACGTAGCCTTTCGCTCATATGTTGTAGCTTGGCATACACACCCGTGGCATTAGCATTAAAGGTAAGACTTAAATCCCCTTCCGCAATCGCCGCCGCGACCCGCTCCATTTCACTGGGTTCAGCTCCGAGTGGCAATAACACCATGCGCTTTAGCGTCCAGCCCAATAACAGACTTAACAATACCAAAGCTAACACTAACACTATCATCAGCGTCACCATTTGCTGATTACGCGCGTTTTCTTGTGCAAGTTGCTTCGCTTGGCGGCCCAGTAGTTCGCTAATGGCAGTATTTACCGAATTGCCCATTAGCTTGCGTCCGGCATCGTACTCGGCTCCAAACACCAAGGGGATGGCCTCTTCACTGCGGCCCGCTTTGACGAGGGCAATGGCTTTTTCTTCCAGCTCACCCATCACCACTGTACCTTGGCGACCTTTTTCTAATAAGGCATGTTCCGAGGGGGATAATGGCAGCTCCGCTAACATGGCTTCATTAGAAATGGTGCGATTACTGTGACGAGGTGTTTGGCCCTGTGTCATGGCCATAGTATCAAGATAGTGATTGAGAATGTCGGTCCGACCCGTCACCACATAGTTGCGGATGTCGTTAGATAATTCGAGGGAATACATGCGCAGCTGATTGCTGGCATTAAAAGACTGGTAACGCACTTCTTGGGTGTGGCTGACGTTTTTCTGCGACTGTAATAAGAAATACAAGGCGGCGCCAAACACTAAGGCCACCGCTAACACCACCAAGAACATCAAGCGAATCAACGCTTTCAAGGTTAAATTTTTCAACTTTTAGCACTCCATTTGCCAAACTAATAAAAACTTACTTTTCACGCGCATTGTATGTGTGAACTGCATAAATTACATACAAAACATTTAATTTTAGAACGATAATTCTTCTACTTCTAGCTGTACTTAGTAATCTCTTGATTTTTAACATTGTTAGTGAAATTTACACATAAAAAAACCGCCTCGTCAGGCGGTTTTTTTTAATTATCAGTGCCAAAAGTTAGTTTAATTTACCGTGGCATTGCTTGTACTTTTTACCCGAGCCACAAGGGCAAGCATCGTTACGACCAATTTTTTGGCCATCACGCACGAAGGGCATAGGCTCAGCGGCGTCGGTGGGCGCTTCCTCTTCGAGTAAGCTATCAGCCGAGGCATGGCTATAGCTCTGAGACTGACTCTCTGCGGCGGTTCGACGTTGTTCTTCTACTGCCTCTACTTCTTCTTGGCTCTGTACCTTAACCCGGCTCAGTATGCTGATCACTTCACGTTTCAGGTTTTCTAGCAGCTGAGTAAACAGCTCGTACGACTCACGCTTGTACTCTTGCTTAGGGTTCTTTTGTGCATAACCGCGCAAATGAATACCTTGGCGCAAATGATCCATGGCGGCCAAATGCTCCTTCCACAAAGTATCCAGCGTTTGCAGCATCACAGAGCTTTCAAACTGGCGGATCACTTCAGGACCCACCACGGTTTCTTTATCCGTGTAAGCTTGGGCGGCCATGGCCAGTATTTGCTCGCGAATTTGTTCGTCGTGCAGCTTGTCGTTTTCTTTCAACCAAGCGCTGACCGGCACTTCTAGACCAAAGTCGGCCATCAAGCGGTGCTCAAGGCCCGGCACATCCCATAACTCTTCCAGAGACTGAGGCGGAATATACTCATCTACAATGCCGTTGATCACATCTTCACGGATCACGGTAATGGTTTCGCTAATATCGGTGGCATCCAGCAACTCGTTACGCTGCTCATAGATAACTTTACGTTGATCGTTAGCGACGTCATCAAACTCGAGTAAGTTTTTACGAATGTCGAAGTTGCGAGTTTCTACTTTGCGCTGGGCGTTTTCGATGGCGCGGCTCACCCAAGGGTGTTCAATGGCCTCGCCTTCTTCCATGCCTAATTTCTTCATCATGCCGGTTACCCGGTCTGAAGCGAAGATACGCATCAAGGCATCTTCCATCGACAGATAGAAACGGCTCGAACCCGCATCACCTTGACGACCCGCACGACCGCGCAGCTGGTTATCGATACGACGCGACTCATGACGCTCGGTGCCAATAATATGCAAACCACCGGCGGCTACTACTGTATCGTGACGCACTTTCCAGTCGGCTTTAATCTCGGCAATTTGCTGCTCACTCGGTGCTTCTAACTTGTCGATTTCTGACTGCCAGTTGCCGCCCAGTACGATATCCGTACCCCGACCCGCCATGTTAGTGGCGATAGTCACCACACCTGACTGACCCGCTTCGGCGATAATTTCAGCTTCACTTTCGTGGAACTTAGCGTTCAACACCCGATGCGCAATGCCTTCTTTGTCCAAAATACCGGACAACAATTCAGAGTTTTCAATGGAAACAGTACCTACGAGTACCGGCTGACCGCGTTCAACACAGCCTTTAATATCTTCCACTATCGCCAGATATTTCTCAGGGGCAGTTAAATACACCAAGTCGCCCATGTCGTTACGAACCATGGGTTTGTTAGTGGGGATAACCACCGTATCTAGGCCATAGATGTGCTGAAACTCAAAGGCTTCGGTATCGGCGGTCCCCGTCATACCGGCCAGTTTTTCATATAATCTAAAGAAGTTTTGGAAGGTGATCGAGGCCAAGGTTTGGTTTTCGTTTTGGATCTTCACCCCTTCGCGGGCTTCCACTGCCTGATGCAAACCTTCTGACCAACGACGGCCCGGCATAGTACGGCCGGTGTGCTCATCAACGATGATCACTTCATCATCTTTAACGATGTAATCCACGTCGCGCTCAAATAAGGTATGAGCACGCAGGCCCGCATTTACGTGGGCCAACAGCGTAATGTTACTGGCAGAGAACAGTGAGTCATCTTCTTCGATAAGCCCCATACGCTTGAGCTCTTCTTCAACGAAGATCTGGCCATTTTCGGTCAGCAACGCCTGTTTGTTTTTCTCATCTACCGTGTAGTGGCCATCGCCAATATAATCTTCGGTGTCTTCTTTATCTTGCTTAACCAATTTCGGGATCAAGGTATTGATGCGAATATACAGCTCAGAGCTGTCTTCGGCGGGACCAGAAATAATCAAAGGCGTACGTGCTTCATCGATTAATACCGAGTCTACTTCATCGATCAGTGCGTAATACAGCGGACGCTGTACCCGCTGTTGCGGTGAAAACGCCATGTTGTCACGCAGATAGTCGAAACCAAATTCGTTGTTAGTACCGTAAGTAATGTCTGCCGCATAAGCCGCATGCTTTTCAGATGAGTCCATACCCGCCAAGTTGCAATCGACGGTCATGCCTAAGAATTCAAACAAGGGACGGTTGGCTTCCGCATCGCGGCGCGCAAGATAGTCGTTAACCGTGATCACGTGTACACCACGGCCCGTCAAGGCATTCAAATACACCGGTAAAGTACCGGTCAGGGTTTTGCCTTCACCGGTTTTCATCTCGGCGATTTGATTGTTATGCAACACCATGCCGCCAATCATCTGCACATCGAAATGACGCATTTCAAACACCCGGCGCGAAGCGGCACGCACGGTGGCAAAGGCTTCCGGCAATAACTGCTCTAGGGTTTCACCCTGCTCTAGGCGTTGGCGAAACTCGGCGGTTTTAGCCTGCAGCTCGCTGTCAGAAAGCGCATCAAACTTAGGCTCCATGGCATTAATTTCATCTACAACTTTGCGCATGCGCTTAAGCGTTCTGTCGTTACGACTACCCACTATCATGGTAAAAAATTTAGTGATCATGTTTGGCCAATTATGCTGATGAAAGAGAAAGCCCCTGAGGGGACCGAGATCTAATTAGGTATAAACCGCGCTGGATTCAGCTGTTTATTGCCTTTTAATACTTCGTAATGCAAATGCACGCCGGTTGCACGTCCGGTACGTCCCATGCGGGCAATAAGTTGCCCTTGTTCTACATGCTCGCCCACTTCGACTAATTGCGTGTCCAGATGCGCATATCGGGTGATCCAACCTTGGCCATGGCTTATCTCCACCATGTTGCCAAAATCTCTGTGATGTTCAGACAAGCTAACCACACCCGCAGCCGTCGCGGCAATAGGCTCACCTTGCTTACCTCTAAAGTCTAAACCTCGGTGCCAACGGGCACGACCACTAAAGGGATCGCGACGCTGACCAAAACCTGAGCTCAGTTGGCTAATCCCGGGAACGGGGTGGCCCTGAATTTGTGTGATTTCATTGATATGGAGGTTCAACAGCATAGATTCAAGTGCTACCAGCGTGATGCCGTACTCTTGCGTTTGTGTCATCACCTGCGCCAAGGTCTGATTGAGGTCGGCAAAACCGTTAAAGGGGCGCTGTAATAAGTTGTTATCTACGCGGGCAACCGGCAGCTCGTCCACCAAGTCATAATCATTCACCAGTCGATTACCCATCTGGCTCACTTGGGCTAATTCCGCTTGTAATTGGCCTAAGCGTTGGCCGATACGGCCCAATTCGCGCTGCTGCAGGCGTTTTTGTTGCTCAAGCTGGGCACTCAATACTAATTGCTGGCGCTGGGCGCTTTGCCATTGGCTATAAAAAAATAACGCCGCCGCCAAGGATATCAAAGTAACTAACAGTAACCCGCGAGACTGGGACCAGAACTTGGACCAAGAAAAATGGGCGTGCGGAGCAACAGTGGCGGCGGCTATGGCAGCGGGTTGCGTAGAGGATTCTTGCATCTGGGCTGTTTGCATAAGAAAGAATGGGCTACTACTGGAGAGAAAAAGAAAACACGCCAGCGCGGAGAGCAGCTGGCGTGTCTTTATACGGGCTTAAGCGTGGCTGAAAGCCGGATCGTAGTAACGAATTGGCGACTCTGCACCTTGCTCATCGAAGGTGATCATCTCCCAAGCTTCTGCATCCGCTAACATGGCGCGCAACAAGGTATTGTTGAGTGCATGGCCGGTTTTATAGGCACAGAACTCACCCAAGATACTGTGGTTACACATATACAGATCGCCGATGGCGTCCAGCATCTTGTGTTTAACGAACTCGTTTGGATAACGTAATCCGTCTTCGTTCAACACCTTGTACTCATCCAAGACCACAGCGTTTTCTAAGCTGCCGCCCAGTGCTAAGTTTTGCGAGTGCAGATATTCAATATCCCGCATAAAACCAAAGGTACGCGCTCGGCTTAGCTCTTTAACAAAAGCCGCACCGGAGAAGTCCAACACCAAATGCTGACTTTCACCCGCAAAAGCAGGGTGGTCAAAGTCGATGGTCAAGTCCATCTTAAAGCCGGCGTTATAAGGGCGAAACTCAGCCCATTTATCACCGTCTTCCACGCGCACTGTCTTCTTGATGCGGATAAAGCGCTTCAAGGCGTTCAGCTCGCGAATACCGCCAGACTGCAACAAGTAGATAAATGGATGAGAACTGCCATCCATCACCGGCACTTCGGGTGCATCCACTTCGATAAACAAGTTATCGATGCCAAGCCCCGCCAGCGCTGCAGATAAGTGTTCTATGGTCGACACCCGTACACCGTCTTCATTAATTAACGCGGTGCACAGCATGGTGTCTTTCACCAAGGCCGCATCGGCCTTGATCTCGACCTGCGGGTTCAGATCGGTACGACGAAACACTATACCTGTGTTAGCCGGCGCAGGAATAAAGGTCATTTGTACCTTGTGGCCGGAGTGCAGCCCTATTCCTGTGGCTTGCACGGTATTCTTTAACGTTCGTTGTCTAATCATAAGATTGTCCGCCAGTAGCTTATCTGCCTACGAGTCTGCATTGAAGGCCAGATCCGAACCGAATTCAAGTGGTCCAATATGTTAGCATAATAATCAGCCGCCGCAAATTACACCGCTTTTTGTTGGCTAAAAGTTTGTCGGCTAATGCCTAGCCTGGCCAATTGTTAGTCCGCTTGCTTGCGCAAGAAAGCCGGAATATCTAAGTAGTCCATATCTGACTTAGCTTGTGTGGCGTCGGCGTTGACCACCATCTGGCCAGGCTGCTCTTCACGAGTTGTTTCTACTTGACGCATGCCGTTGTCATCGCGACTGCTGGTACCGGATTTCACCAAGGTGATATCGGGCTTACGCTCGGCTCCAATACCGGTGGCCACTACAGTCACGCGCATTTCATCGGTAATTTCTGGGTCCAATACGGTGCCCACTACTACAGTGGCATTTTCTGAAGCAAACGCCTTCACCGCATTACCGACCGTTTCAAACTCTTCGATGGTCATATCGAGGCCGGCGGTAATGTTCACCAAAATACCGCGCGCACCGGCCAAATCCACATCTTCCAACAGCGGGCTAGAAATGGCTTTTTCGGCGGCTTCTTCGGCGCGGTCTTCACCGGTAGCGGTGCCGGTACCCATCATGGCGGTACCCATTTCACGCATAACGGTGCGTACGTCGGCGAAGTCAACGTTCATCAGACCTGGGCGAGTAATCAACTCGGCGATACCTTGTACGGCACCCAGCAACACATCGTTGGCGGCTTTAAACGCATCCAACAAAGAAATACCACGGCCCAAGACTTTTAATAACTTATCGTTAGGGATAGTGATTAAGGAGTCGACGTGTTTTACCAGCTCATTAATCCCTTGCTGGGCGTAGTTCATGCGCTTTTTGCCTTCAAAGGCAAACGGCTTAGTGACCACGGCCACGGTCAAAATACCCAACTCTTTGGCGATTTCGGCCACTACCGGTGCGGCACCAGTACCGGTACCACCACCCATGCCGGCGGCGATAAACACCATGTCGGCACCTTGCAGTAACTCACGAATGGCGTCTTTATCTTCCAGTGCCGCATCGCGACCCACTTCAGGATTGGCGCCCGCCCCTAAGCCTTTGGTGATCTCGCCGCCAATTTGCAGCGTGCTATCCGCACTGGAATTACGCAGCGCTTGAGCATCGGTATTGATGGCTAAAAACTCTACGCCTTGTAGCTGTTCACGCACCATGTGCTCAACGGCGTTACCGCCACCACCGCCCACGCCGACCACTTTAATTACTGCTTCCTGCTCGTGCTCATTAACCAGTTCAAATATTCCGTTCATAAGAGTCTCTCCGCTTTGCGCTTAGGTCCCAGGCCACTTAGGGGGAGGACCACAAGCTTAAAATTCGCCACGCAACCAGTTACCTACTCGTTTGAAAAACGAGCCAAAACTGGACTTGCCATTATAATCCTGTTGAGGCATTGACTGGTGCTCCTTGCCGTAATGCAGCAAGCCCACTGCAGTGGAGTACACGGGTGTCTCAACGTAATCAGATAATCCTTTCACGCCACCTGGCTGGCCTATGCGCACCTGACACTGAAATATTTGCTCAGCACACTCAACGAGGCCTTCTATCTGTGCCGCGCCACCGGTTAGCACCAAACCTGCCGCCAATTGATGCTTAACGCCGGCTTTTTTCAGCTCACCTTGGATTTTACTTAACTCTTGGTTAATCATACCCAACAATTCGCTATAGCGCGGCTCTATCACTTCCGCCAATGTTTGGCGTTGTAGGCTGCGCGCCGGTCTGCCACCTACGCTGGGCACCTCTATGGTGTCCTCTTTGCTGACTAAACGGCTAAAGGCGCTCCCATGGCGCACCTTGATGGCTTCTGCATCCAAGGGCGGTGTACCAAAGGCATAAGCGATGTCGCTGGTA
Source organism: Oceanisphaera profunda (assembly GCF_002157895.1). Lineage (GTDB taxonomy): Bacteria > Pseudomonadota > Gammaproteobacteria > Enterobacterales > Aeromonadaceae > Oceanimonas > Oceanimonas profunda. The sequence continues at coordinate 2,248,003 of NZ_CP021377.1, read as the reverse complement.
ACGGTACTGCCCGCATAAGGGATTACCTTAGTGTGGCGCAGTGCGCCGCCGGTAAATACCGCCATGTCCATGGTGCCGCCGCCAATATCGACCACGCACACCCCCAACTCTTTTTCATCGTCGGTTAATACCGCATAGCTGGAGGCTAAGGCGCTAAAAATCAACTGGTCGACACGTAAGCCTAGCCGTTCCACGCACTTTTCAATATTGCGTGCCATATCATTGTGGCAGGTAATTAAGTGCACCTTGGCATGCATGCGTACCCCCGACAGCCCAATTGGGTTTTTAATGCCCTCTTGAAAGTCGATAGAATACTCTTGCGGCAACACATGCAGCACTCTGTGCTCATCTGATAAGCGTACCGATTTGGCGGTATGGATAACGTTATCTACGTCTTCCTGCGTCACCTCTTCATCAGAGATGGGCACCATGCCGGTTTCATTACGGCATTCGATATGCTTACCCGATAGGCCAAGGTAGACGGAGGTGATTTGGCAATCTGCCATCATCTCTGCTTCATCTACCGCTCGCTTCAGTGATTTAACCACTGACTCGAGATCGTTAACGCCGCCTTTATCCATTCCTTTTGAAGAATGGCTGCCAAGGCCGATGACGTTTAAATCGCCATCCGGTAGTACTTCTCCTACCAGAGCTGTGACCTTAGCCGTGCCGATATCAAGCCCGACGATCAGGTTTCTTTCCGCGCTTTTGGTCATTATCCGTCTCTTCGTCCTGCTTCCATCCCACTGCCAGCCCAGTATCGTAGCGCAAATCGAGATAAGCTACTCGCTCGCGCTGGTCGATATCTGGATAGACATCCACGAATCGTTGTAACCGCGCCGCAATATCTTCGCGGCCCAGTAATAAAGTTATGTCGCCATTTAGCGTTAATTCCCAAGAGCGACGTGGCGTTAAATGTATTTGCGCTATGTCATAACCCTTGGGCTGTAAGAATTTTTTAATCTGTTTGTATTCGGTCAATACCCGAGCCGACTCTTCATCGGGTCCCGATAACGACACTAAGTCCAGTTGTTCGGCCGTTGCCTGAAATACCTCGCCATGCACATTAAGCAAGGCGTTATAATTCCAGCGGGCCACCGGTTGCTGCTCGACTATATAGACTCGCACCGTATCCGGCCATTGTTTACGCACCGATGCCTGATAGACCCAAGGCAGCGCCTGCAGCTGTTGCTGTACTTGATCCACCTCGAGAGCAAAGAAATTACCCACACCAGGAAGCTCAAGTACCGAATCCCGGACCGCTTCGCGGCTTAAATGATGATGTTCACCTTGGATCATCAAATTATTTACCGGCACTTGGTTGGCCGCCGTCATCCAGACTACGATCAGCCACAAGCCCCACAGCAGTGCCGCCAGCACGCCTAAGAAAAAAGTCAGACCAGCAATAAACGCCAATCTGGTGCGGGTTGCGGCAGACGTCATATCAGTATGCCTGCTCCAATACCGCAACCACTAATTGCTCAAATGATAAACCCGCCACCTTAGCAGCCTTAGGCACTAAGCTGGTTTCGGTCATGCCGGGTACCGTATTCACTTCTAACAACCACCATTGACCGCTTTTATCACGCATTAAGTCGACGCGCCCCCAACCGCTGGCGGCCACGGCTTTAAACGCCGCCACACTTAGCTCGCCCAACGCCTGCTCATCCGCATCGCTTAAGCCACAAGGGCACAGGTATTCGGTATCACCGGATTGATACTTAGCCGAGTAGTCATAAAAGTCGTGGGTGGTGCGCAGGCGAATGGCCGGCAGTGCAGTCTCACCTAAAATACTGACCGTATATTCGTCGCCATCAATAAAACGCTCCAGCAACACCTCTGCGTCAAATTTGAACGCTTCTTCGATGGCCGCGATTAAAGTTGGCGCATCTGTGGCCTTGGTCATGCCGATACTGGAGCCTTCATTGGCCGGTTTAACGAAGATGGGACCGGCAAATTTCGCCAACAAAGCGCTCGCGTCTTCGGCCTTAAACTGGCCTTTGTGTACCACACTAAATTCAGCCGTGGGCAAACCCAGCGTCTTCCATACTTGCTTGGTACGAATTTTATCCATAGCCAAGGCCGCGCCCAGTACCCGAGAGCCCGTGTAGGGCAGGCCTAAGTGCTCCAGTGCGCCTTGCAGGGCGCCGTCTTCACCGCCACGGCCATGCACCACAATAAAAGCCCGCTCAAAGCCGTCCGCGGTGAGTTGCGCCAAAGGATAGCCTTGAGTGTCGATGCCGTGGGCATCCACGCCGGCGCGCTGTAAGCCAGCCAGCACGGCGGCACCGGAGCGCAACGACACTTCTCGCTCCGCCGCATGGCCGCCAAACAAGACCGCTACTTTACCGAATGATGTCATGCCTGCTCTCCTTGCTGCATTGCAGCTATCGATAATTGTAATTGGCCTAAAGTACGGGCCAAGCCGCCCACATTACCGGCGCCTTGAGTCAACACTAAATCACCGTCTTGCAGCAACTCAGCCAGTACTTGAGGCACCTCGGCGGGGCTGGCCACGAAGATTGGCTCCATCTTGCCACGGCTGCGAATTGAGCGGCATAAAGCTCGGCTATCGGCACCGGGAATAGGGGTTTCGCCGGCACTGTACACCTCAAGCAAGATCAGTACATCGGTTTTCGATAATACATCCACAAAATCTTCATAGAGATCCCGGGTGCGGCTGTATCTGTGCGGCTGGTAAATGGTCACCAAGCGGCGCTCTGGCCAACCAGCACGCACTGCATTTTGCGTGGCGCGCACTTCACTGGGGTGATGACCATAGTCATCGACCAGCTTGGCTTGTCCCTTGCCTGTATCAAATTCACCGTATTGCTGAAACCGACGACCCACGCCTTCAAACTTGATCAGCGCCGCCAAAATGGCCTCATCCGCCACGCCATCTTCACAGGCCACGGCAATGGCCGCAGTGGCGTTTTGCGCGTTATGGCGGCCGGGTAAATTCAGTTGTACGTCCAAGCAAGAGCCATCAGGGCGACACACCTTAAAGCGGCAGTTGTCCCGCTGTTGGCTAAAGTCGGTAATGCGATAATCCGCATCATCCACAAAGCCATAGGTCACGCACTGGCGGCTAATGCGCGGCATCAGCTCGCGCACTACCTCATCATCCACACAGAGCACGGCGAGCCCGTAGAACGGCAAGTTATGTAAAAAGTCGACGAAAGTATCTTCCAACTTACTGAAGTCGCCGCCGTAGGTGTCCATGTGATCCGCTTCGATATTAGTCACAATCGACACCATAGGCTGCAGATGCAAGAAAGAGGCATCGCTCTCATCGGCTTCAGCAATCAAGTAACGGCTGCTGCCTAAACGCGCATTACAACCAGCGCTATTTAACAGGCCGCCAATCACGAAGGTAGGATCGCGCCCCGCTTCGCCGTAAATACTGGCAATTAAGCTGGTGGTGGTGGTTTTACCGTGAGTGCCGGCGACCGCCACGCCATGGCGAAAGCGCATCAACTCCGCCAGCATTTCTGCACGACGCACCACCGGAATACGCAGCTCTCTTGCGGCCATCAATTCCGGATTATCTTCTTGAATGGCGGTAGAAATTACTACTACGCTGGCGTCTGCTACTTGCTCAGGCCCGTGGCCTAAATAAATTTTCGCACCCATGGCCATCAAACGGTCGGTCACCGGGTTATAGGCAATATCGGAGCCAGAAATAACATAACCTTCGTTGGCTAGCACTTCGGCAATACCGCCCATACCGGCGCCACCTATGCCGATAAAGTGAATGCGACGCACGCGACGCATCTCGGGGACTGTGCTTCTGAGTTTTGCCAGTTCAACTTTGGTCATGCCATTCTCTCATTTATTTTGCTACGGCGCGTAAGCTCTCGATTACTCGCTCTGCAGCGTCCGTGATAGCTTGAGTACGCGCAAGCTGTGCCATAGCCAGCAACTGCGCTCTATTATTCATTAATTGCTGCAGCTGGTCGGCCAAGGAGCGGGCCGTTAACTCAGACTGAGGCAGTAAAAGTGCCGCACCTTGATCGGAAAGCACGCGGGCATTCTTCGTTTGATGATCGTCCACCGCGTGGGGCAGCGGTACAAAAATCGCCCCCACACCGGCGGCAGCAATTTCTGACACCGTTAGCGCGCCGGCACGGCACACTACCAAATCTGCTTGGCCATAGGCCGCCGCCATATCATCAATAAAATCACTGACTTCGGCTTCAATGCCCAAATCTTGATAACTCGCCCGCACCGCCTCACTGTTACCTTTGCCGGTTTGATGGCGGACCTTGATATTATCGGGCATAGCATTGCCTGCCAATGCGATCGCCTGCGGCAGCACTTCATTTAAAATTTTGGCGCCTAAACTACCGCCCACTACTAATAAACGCAACGGCTGCGGGTCCAGCGAAATGCGTTCATCAGGAGCCGGTAACGCTAACACCTCGGCGCGCACCGGATTACCCACCAGTTGAGTGTTGTTAAGCTCTGCAAAGGGACCGGCAAAGGCGATTAATACCCGTTTCGCGAGGCGTGCCAATAACTTATTGGTCATGCCAGCGGCGGCATTTTGCTCGTGTAGCACTAATGGAATGCCCGCCAGCCAAGCCGCTACGCCGCCGGGCCCAGACGCAAAACCGCCCATGCCCAGCACCACATCGGGTTTAATCTTGTTTAAAATACCGCGGGCCTGCCAAGTGGCACGCAAAATATGCAAAGGCGCCAACAACTTACGCTTTAAACCATTACCGCGTACTCCAGCAATGGCGATAGTGTGCAAGGGATAACCGTGCGCAGGCACCAATTGTGCCTCCATACGCTCGGCAGTACCCAGCCAATGAATATTCCAGCCTTGGGCGCGTAATAGCTCAGCTACCGCTAGCCCCGGGAACACATGGCCGCCAGTGCCACCGGCCATCACCAATAAGGTTTTGGCCGGCAAGGTACTGGTAACGGGGCGGGTTTGAGCTTGCTCAATAGACATTACAGGGCCTCCCTTTGTCTGGCTTGCATATGGTCACGGCGCCATTCAAAGTCGATGCGCAGTAAAATCGCCACCGCCGTGCTGATCACCAGCAAGCTGGAGCCGCCGTAGCTGACTAAGGGCAGCGTGAGGCCCTTGGTGGGCAACATGCCTGACGCGGCGCCCACGTTAACCACGGTTTGAAAGCTAAACCAAATGCCGATGCCCATCGCCAGATAACCTTCGTATTGACGACCACCCAATAACACTTTTTGTCCGATATGCAGCGCCTTAAAGGCCAGCCACGCTTGCAGCAATAGCACCAAGATCACGCCGGTAAAGCCCAGCTCTTCGCCCAAAATCGCAAACACAAAGTCAGTGTGCGCTTCCGGTAAATATTCCAACTTTTGAATCGAGTTGCCTAAGCCTTCACCAAACCAGCCACCGCGACCAAAGGCCATTAAAGACTGCGTCAGCTGATAGCCGCTGCCAAACGGATCTTCCCACGGGTTCAAAAACGAAGTGACGCGGCGCATTCGATACGGCGCATTCACAATCAAAAACACCAATAAGCCTATCCCTAGCCCTACTAGGCTGAGGAATTGACTCAAGCGGGCACCGGCCAAAAATAACATGCCTAAGGTAGTCACAAACAGCACCACCACCGAGCCTAAATCCGGCTGCATAAGCAGCAATACCGAGATCACGCCCATCACCGCCAGCGGCTTGATAAAACCTCGCCACTTACCGCGCACTTCATCTTGGCGGCGCACTAAATAACCGGCCAAAAAGGTGAACAGCGCCAGCTTGGCAATTTCTGCGGGCTGTACGTTTAACAGCCCTAAGGGTAACCAGCGCTGACTGCCGTTAATCTCACGGCCGACGATCAACACCAGCACTAACAACAGAATAGAAAAAAGCAAAAAGGCGGTATTAAATTGCTGCCAACGCTCCATGGGCACTTGCAACATAAACACACTTAACAATAAGCAGATCACCAAGAAAATGCCGTGGCGCTTCACGAAGTGAAAGGGGTCATTGCCTACATTGATGCCCTCGGCGATGGACGCCGACGACACTATCACTAAGCCGATGGCCATTAAGCTCAGGGCTAAAATCACCAATTGACGATCGTAAATTAACCCCTGAGAGGGTCGCAACAACCAGTTGCTGCCGAAGGTTGGCCACTTCATAGGGCCTCCACCAAAAGTGCCTCCACTAGCTTAATAAAGTGCTCACCGCGTAGTTGATAGTTGCCATACATATCGAGGCTGGCACAAGCCGGCGCAAACAACACAGTATCGCCTGCTGTGGCCTCTGCCGCGCACCAAGCTACCGCTTCATCTAAGGTGTGCACTTCATGGGTGTTAGTGGCCAAGGCTAATAATTGCGCGCGGTCTTGACCAAAACACACCATGGCCGCCAGCTTATCGTTAAGCAAAGGCACTAAAGGCGAGAAGTCTTGCCCCTTGCCCTGCCCGCCAGCAATCAACCATAAGCGTCCGCCTGCGTCACTTAAGCCATCAATGGCCGCCAAGGTAGCCCCCACATTGGTAGCTTTACTGTCATTGACCCACAGCACGCCATTTTTTTCGGCGACAAATTGGCATCTGTGCTTTAAGCCCGTAAAACGGCGTAACACGGCCACTTGTGCCGTCTCGCTAATGCCCGCTTGATCCGCCAATGCCATGGCCGCCAAGGCATTAAGCTGATTGTGCGTGCCCAATATTTTTAAGTCCGCTACCGGCAACACCGGTTGGCCTGCACGACTTAACCATAACTGGCCATCATGCGCGACTCGGCCATAGGCTTGGTCATCTAGGCCAAAGCTGGTGATGGCGTGGGCGCTGGGGGATAACCATGTAGGCACTTGGGTTTGGTCGTCTTCACGGTTATACACCGCCTGCTCAGCACCTTGATAAATACCAAGCTTGGTATCACGATAATGAGCCAGCGAGTCATAACGATCTAAATGATCTTCGCTAATATTCAGCACAGTGGCGGCACTAGCAGCTAGGCTCGGCGTGGTTTCTAGCTGAAAGCTCGACAGCTCTAACACCACTAATTCAAGCTCTGTAGATAAGAGCTCCAGCGCTGGTGTGCCGATATTACCGCCCACGCCCACCTTAATGCCTGCCTCGGCGGCCATCTCACCCACTAGGGTAGTGACGGTACTCTTACCGTTTGAGCCGGTAATGGCAATAATAGGAAGCGCTTTATCGCCTCTTGAGCAAGCACGCACCAATAACTCAACATCACCGATAATTTCCACACCCGCCGCTAGTGCTTGCTGTAACTCAGGCGTAGCCAAGGGCACACCTGGGCTGGCAACAATCAGCTCAGCGGCTAGTAAAGGCGCCAGCTCCAGGCCGCCAAAGTAGCGTTCAATCGAATCAGGTAATTGCTCGGCACCCGGTGGGCGGCTACGGGTATCCATCACCACAGGCGTAATACCGCACTGTAGGCAATACTGCAGCACAGACAATCCAGTCTGCCCTAAGCCAAGGATCAGGATACGCTCGGGTAGCATGCTTTATCTTACCTTTAAAGTAGCGAGGCCAATTAGCACCAGCATCAGCGTAATAATCCAGAAACGGACGATCACTCTGGGCTCAGGCCAGCCTTTTAATTCGTAATGGTGATGAATGGGTGCCATGCGAAAAATGCGCTGGCCCCGCAATTTATAAGAGCCCACTTGTAAAATCACCGACAGGGTTTCAATGACGAAAATCCCGCCCATGATCACTAATAAAAACTCTTGGCGCACCAGTACCGCAATGATGCCTAAGGTGGCGCCCAGTGCCAGTGAGCCCACATCACCCATAAATACTTGTGCCGGATAAGTGTTAAACCATAAAAACCCTAAGCCCGCACCTATGATGGCGGTGCAAAACACCATCAGCTCGCCCGCATGAGCCACATAGGGAATATGCAGATAAGCGGCAAAATTCACGTTACCCGTCGCCCACGCCACCAAGGCAAAACCCGCGGACACCATCACCACCGGCATAATGGCTAAACCATCCAAGCCATCAGTCAGGTTCACCGCGTTGCTAGAGCCGACAATCACGAAATAGCTCAAGATAATAAAAAATAGCCCCAGTTGTGGCATCACATCTTTAAAAAACGGCATCACGAGCTGAGTTTGCGCCGGATCTTGGGCCACCGCATAAGCGGCCACGGCGGCGACTAAGGCGGCGGCGGACTGCCAAAAGTACTTCCAGCGCGCCACGAGTCCGTCGGTATTCTTGCGCACTACTTTGCGATAGTCATCGACGAAGCCAATGGCACCAAACGCACCCAGCACAAACAACACTATCCAAACGTAGGGGTTATCTAAGCGCGCCCACAACAACACGGTGACGAAGATGGAGATCAAGATCATCAAGCCGCCCATGGTGGGCGTGCCGGCTTTGCTGAAATGGGACTCGGGGCCGTCGTTGCGCACCACTTGGCCAATTTGCAGGTTTTGTAAGCGCCGGATTAAGTGCGGTCCCATCCATAAGCAAATCACCAGACCGGTTAAAATCGAGATCACCGCTCTAAAAGTCAGATATGAAAATACGTTAAAAAAGCTGAAATGAGGGGTCAGCCACTCCGCTAGCCACACTAGCATGGGCTTTGCTCCTGAATGGCGCGCACTATCTCTTCCATGCGCGCACTGCGTGCACCTTTAATCAAAACCACGACCTTATGATGTTGCGCCAATGCCTCAAACAAGACAGGCGTTAATTGTTGTTTATCAGCAAAGTGCTGCCCTTGTGCCGCTTGTGCCGTGAACTGGCTATCTTGACCGACCGTGAATACACAATCGATGCCGAGCTTTTTCGCATGTTCACCCACTTGAATGTGCATCTGCTTGCTGTAACTACCCAGCTCTGCCATGTCGCCAAATACGAACACGCGAAAGCCCGGTAAGCTGGCCAGCGTATCAAGACCGGCCAATACCGAGGCCACACTGGCGTTATATGTATCATCTAACACCGTCAAACCCGGTCGCGTCCATACTTCTAAGCGTCCTGCAGACGACGAAAACTGGCTCAAGCCCTCGGCAATATCACTCAAACTGGCGCCCAACGTCTCGGTGCCGGCGGCGGCGGCCAGCGCATTGGCCACATTATGTTTGCCGGGCACGGGTAACTTTATGGCCACCTCGCCTTGGGGCGTAAGCAAGCGAAACTGCGCACAGCCGGCTTTATCCAATTGAATATCGCGGGCCTGATAATCTTTGTGTTCGCCAAAGCACACCAATTCGTGTTGCTCTTTCCACAGCTTGCAGAACGGGCTGTCGCCGTTAGCTATCGCCACGCCGCCCTCTACCAAACCGGAATAGATTTCGCCCTTGGCTTGCGCCACGCCTTCCAGCGAGCCAAAGCCTTCAAGGTGTGAGGCTTCGACGTTATTAATAATGGCCACATGGGGTTGCGTTAAGGAGCTGGTCCAGGCAATTTCGCCCACATGATTGGCACCCAGCTCTACCACCGCATAGTCGGTGTCTGTGGTTAGCTCACACAAGGTCAGCGGCACGCCTATCTCATTATTCAAATTGCCTTTGGTGGCCAATACCGTGCCTTTTTGACGCAAGATGGACGCCGCCATTTCCTTAACCGTGGTTTTGCCACAGCTGCCGGTAATGGCCAACACTTTGGCCGAGCTTTGCTCACGCACCAAGCCACCCAACACGCCTAATGCTAAGCGGGTGTCGGCGACTTTTATTTGTGCCACCTCTGCGGCTAACTCCAACCAGCGCTCCACCAATACAGCGCTGGCACCTTGATTAATTGCGGCTTCGGCAAAATCATGGCCATCGAAGCGCTCGCCCGACAAGGCCACAAATAACCCACCCTTAGGCAAGGGTTGGCGACTGTCGGTAGTGACCTGAGAGATATTGCCATCAGCACCGCGCAGCTCACCGCCCGAGGCGTCGGCTAATTGGCTTAAAAGAAGCGCTATCATGCCCCTAACTCCAACAAGGCGGCCACGGTTTCTCGGTCGCTATAATGCATTTTTTCGCTACCCACTATCTGATAGTCCTCATGGCCTTTACCGGCCACTAAAATAATATCGTCCACCCCCGCCTGTGCAATCGCATAAGCAATGGCTTCGGCGCGGTTGTGCACTACGGTAACCGCATCGGCATCCGTTAAGCCTTGGCGCATATCGTCGATAATGGCGCTGGCGGATTCGGTGCGCGGGTTATCGTCGGTTAATACCAACACATCCGCACCTTGTTCTGCGGCAGCCGCCATCAGTGGCCGTTTGCCTTTATCGCGGTCACCGCCACAGCCCACCAAACACCATAAACGGCCTTTACAATGTTGGCGCAGTGCTTCTAATACTTGCTCTAAGGCATCCGGCGTATGGGCATAATCCACCACTACTAACGGCCGATTGGCCGCCGTAAAGGGCTCCATGCGCCCGTCAACACCAGATAATTGCGGTGCCGTGGCTAGCAAGCGCTCAAAGGGCTCGCCTAGGGCTAACAAGGCGCCCATGGCCGCTAATAAGTTAGCCACATTGAAACGCCCCATTAGGGGGGCGGATAATACACCATTCCCCCAGTCGGAGTTAATGGCCACTTTCATGCCATCGGGATAAAAATGCACGGTTTCGGCCACTAACTGCTTACCGGCAAAATCGCTCAGCCGACCATGCATGCTATAAGCAATGGCTTGAGGGTACTGACTCAACCAACGACGACCCACTGGGTCATCGGCGTTAATGACGCGAGCTTGGTCACACATCTCAAATAGCTGGCGCTTAGCTTCGCCATATTCCGCCATGGTGGCGTGATAATCCAAATGGTCACGACTGAGATTGGTAAACACCGCCACCTTAAAGTGCAACGCCGCCACTCTATGTTGATGCAAGCCGTGGGAAGACACTTCCATGGCAAGACGCTTAGCGCCTGCCGCTTGCAATGCAGCCAACTCTTGCTGCACTTGCAACGGGGAGCCGGTGGTATTAATGGCTGGCTGTAATTGGCCGTAAAGACCATTACCGAGCGTGCCCATCACCCCCGCTTGGGTGCCAAGCAAGCCGCTCCAGTTGGCAATCAATTGCGTAACCGTACTCTTACCATTAGTACCGGTAACGCCCACCAGCGGCAGACTTCTTGATGCATCACCGTAAAAAATGCCGGCCAGCAAGGATAAATATTTGGGTAGCTGATAGACGTTGAGCAAGCGGTGATCTTGATGATCCAAACCTGCTTGTTCCGGCGTATCCACTTCGACTAGCACAGCCGCCGCACCTTGTTCTAATGCGCCACCAATAAATTGACGACCATCTTGGCTGTGGCCGTTAACAGCAATAAACAGGCAACCGGGCGTCACGGCCCGGCTATCTAAAGTTAAAGATTCTATGCTAATCGCTGGCGCCGACAGCCCCAAAGGCACCGCTAAGTCTCTAAGTGTGAGGGACACGTTTTGCCTCCTGACCTGCTAAATTAAATTGCTCTTGTTTCGCTGCATCTGGGCGAATATTCATTAACTGCAGCGCACCACTCATCACCTCGGCAAACACAGGTGCTGACACTTGGCCACCATAATATTGGTCACCTTGAGGCTCGTTCATCACCACCACCATGGCGAAACGGGGGTCGCTAATCGGGGCCACACCGGCAAATATGCCCACATAATCGTTACCATAACCGCCGGCAATGGCTTTGCGTGATGTACCGGTTTTACCGCCGACTCGATAGCCAGGAATAGCCGCATTACCTGCGGTACCGCCTGGGCCTACCACGGCTTCCAGCATCTTCAATACTGCGTCCGCATGCTGCCTCGGCACCACTTGCTCACCAACGGGCGGCTGATCCCGCTTCAGAATACTTAAGGGATAGCGCACGCCGCCGTTGGCGATCACCGCATAGGCTTGGGCCAATTGCAGCGGCGTGGTCGTGAGGCCATAACCAAAAGATAAGGTCGCCTTTTCAATGTCAGACCAACGGCGGCGCTGCGGCACCAATCCTGAGCTTTCGCCCACCAAGCCGGTGCCTGAGTCTATGCCAAGGCCAAAGCGATATAAGGTATCGATTAACTGTTCAGGGGTTTCTTGTAAGGCCATGCGCACCATGCCCATGTTGGAGGAGCGCATTAAAATCGTTTCTACACTAATGGGACCGAGATTTCGGGTATCTGACACCCGTTTACCGCCCAAGCGCATCCAGCCGGGGCTAGTATCGACAATAGAATCTGCCTGCACCACACCATTCTCCAACGCACTGACCACAATCAGCGGCTTTAAGGTAGAGCCCGGCTCGTAGGCATCGGTGGCGGCGCGGTTTCGCGCTCTAAAGCTTTGGTATTGCCCGCGATTATTGGGATTAAAAGAGGGCGTATTAACCATGGCCAGCACTTCGCCGCTTTTTACGTCAATCATCACTAAGGAGGCGGACGTGGCACGGTGAAACTCACTGGCACGTTTAAGCGAGCGATAAGCCAATGCTTGAATGCGCTGATCAATACTTAAATGAATATTATTGGCTTGGCGGGCTTCTGACACTACGCCTAGATCTTCGATAATCCGCCCCATGCGGTCTTTACGCACTCGGCGTTCACCCGCTTGCGCGGTCAACCAATCGTTATAGCTGCGCTCTATGCCCTCAGTACCGTTACCGTCGATATTAGTCATGCCCACCATGTGGGTATTGATTTCACCGGTCGGATAAAAACGGCGCTCTTCGGGACGCAAATGCACGCCCGGCAGGCGTAATTTACGAATATACTCGGCCACCGCTGGCGTTACTTGGCGCTGCAAATACACGAAACGGCGCTTAGGGTTTTCTACTTGCTTGATAAGCTTATCCCGCGGTACGCCCAGCACATCGGCCAGCGCCTGCCAGGCTTGTTCTTTTTCTAAGCTTAATTCTGCGTGTACTTGCTTAGGGTCGGCCCACACCGCTTGTACCGGCACCGACACCGCCAGCTCTTCACCGTTTCTGTCCATCACCATGCCACGGGTGGTGCTGGTCACGGCAGTACGCAAAGAGCGCATATCGCCCTCCATGCGCAATCGGTCCGGTGACACCACTTGAATCCAAGCTGCACGCGCAAATAAAGAACCAAATGCCAGTAAGATCACGCCACACACAGTGATAAAGCGCCATCCGACCAGCATGGGTTCTTTTTTAGTTTGCTTACGCCGTCTCATCGTTGCATCACCAATTTTTCCTCGGCCGGAGCGGCTCTTTTCATGCCAAGTTTATCTCGGGCCAGCAGCTCAATTCGGCTGTGCTCCATTAGGGTATTTTGTTCTAACAAGAGGTGGCGCCACTCGATATCTAATCTATCTTGCTCGGCCATTAATTCGTTATATTCGCTGGTCAGTTGCCGGGTGCCTTGAGTTACCACTATCACTAAGAGGGCGGAACCAATCACCAACACGGCCAACAACAGTAGCCACTTATAGCGCACTAAATCTTGGCCAACTTCCTTGGCCAGATTGATCCGTCCCCCTCTCACTGGTCGCTATCCAAACGACGCGCCACCCGCAACACTGAGCTGCGCGAGCGAGGATTCGCTTCGACTTCGGCCGCGCTTGGCTTTTGTGCCTTACCGGTACTTTTCAATAAGCGCCCGCCGGACAGCTGCGCTTCGGTGAGTGGCAAACCTGGTGGTACCTCTGGCCCTAGCTCGTGTTTGCGAATAAAGCGCTTCACGATCCTGTCTTCTAACGAATGGAAGCTGATCACCGACAAACGGCCATCGGTGGCCAGCACCTCTAAGGCGCCGTCCAGTGCTTGTTCTATTTCGTCCAGCTCGCCGTTGATATGAATACGGATCGCCTGAAAGCTGCGGGTCGCCGCATGCTTATGTTTATCTTTGCTAGGGCTAACACGCGCTATCATCTGCGCCAAGGCACGGGTACGGGTGTAGGGCTCGGTGGCACGATCAAAGACGATGGCCCGAGCAATTTTACGGGCAAACTTTTCTTCGCCGTAATTTTTTAGTACCCAAGTGATGTCATCTTCACTCGCCTTTTCCAGCCACTCGGCAGCACTTTGGCCAGTAGTAGTGTCCATGCGCATATCGAGCGGGCCGTCTTTTTGAAAGCTAAAGCCGCGTTCCGCTTCATCGAGCTGGGGCGAAGACACGCCTAAGTCCAGCAGCACGCCGTCTATTTGCCGTGTTAAGCCCAACTCTGCCATCATGTTCGCGAGCTGAGAAAAGGGGCCGTGTAAAATCTGAAAGCGCGGGTCGGTAATGGTAGCCGCTTCAGCGATGGCTTGCGGATCGCGGTCGATGGCATATAAGCGGCCTTGTGGGCCAAGCTTGGAGAGAATATGGCGAGAATGGCCACCGCGACCAAAAGTACCATCCACATAAATACCGTCGGGTTTAATGTTTAAGCCATCTACTGCTTCATGCAGCAATACCGTTATGTGTGCCTTTGGCTGGTCCAAATGTTCGCTTATCTGTTGGCTCATGTTATAACCCAAAATCCCGCAGTCGTGCCGATGAGGCCCAGTCTTCATTAGGAAGTGCCTGCAAATCATCGTTAATTTGTTGTTGCCAGCGCGCCTCATCCCAAATTTCAAATTTATTGAGTTGGCCCACTAGCATAATTTTTTTCTCAAGACCGGCGTGCTGGCGCAAGGTACTGGGCAATAACACCCGCCCTTGGCCGTCCAGCTCACACTCGGCCGCATGCCCCAATAACACCCGCTGTAAACGACGCTCTTGGGAGTCCATGCGTGAAAGTAAACGGAGCTTTTTTTCGATTAGCTCCCATTCAGGCAGCGGATATAACAGCAAACAAGGCTCAAAAATATCCACAGTACACACCAAAATACCTTCCGCATCATCGCGGCATTTATCTCGAAACCGAGTCGGTATTGCCAAACGCCCCTTGCTATCTAGGCTGATGGCGTGTGTCCCACGCAGCATTATGAGTCCTTAGCGACTAAAATGTTCCACAAAAAACCACTTTTTCCCACTTCGCTTGATTGTAAGGAGCCAGCGGCTGCTTTTCAAGCAACATGTAGTAACCAGTAAGCAACACAGAACCGTTTTTCATTACGGAATCGACTAAACGCCGTACTTTTGACTGCCACTTACATCTCAATTGGATACTTATATCTGTCACTGATAAGAAGCGAATGGGCCCAGCAACGAAAAAACGCAGCCGAAGCTGCGTTTTTAAATGGTGGG